>CAVUOL010000095.1:0-29218 GCA_963742995.1 uncultured Ignavibacteriales bacterium | reverse complement strand
CCCCAAAATGAAAGTTCCTTATTTGTTGCCGGAATTACAGTTATGGGAGAAGATTCTCCGGGATTGTTAAATGAAATTTCTCATGCAATTGTATCATATCAAAACACTAATATTAAATCAATTAATATAAATACTAATAATTCTACTTTTGAAGGGAGTGTTACCCTTTATGTTCATAACCTTGACCATCTTTCAAGGATTATGGAGCGATTAAAGAAAATGAAATCTATATATTCGGTAGAAAGATTTGAAAGTGCCTAATATTGAATGAAGAAAACAGAATATTAGGTATAGATTTCGGTTTAAAAAGAATTGGTCTTGCGCTAAGTGATCCGCTTCTAATATTTTCCTATCCATATACTACGATAATGAACGATAATTCATTCTGGAATAAATTAAAATCAATCATTGAAGAAAAAAATGTTACAAAAATTATTCTCGGATACCCTCTGAGGAATAACCGGACTAAATTCGATATTTCGGATAATGTTTTAGAATTTAAGACTAAATTGATAAATAGGTTCCATCTTGAAGTTATTTTATGGGATGAAAGATATACTTCTGAGATTGCGAAGCAAGTTGTAATAAATTCCGGGATAAAAAAATCGAAAAGGAAGGATAAGGGATTGCTTGATAAGAATTCCGCTGCAATAATTTTACAGGAATATCTGGATGAGAGGAAATAGTGCAAGAGCAATGCAACCACCTGCGCCAATGCTCCGGTGGGTAAACAAGATTAGTAAAATTATTTTCAGTATTTTTATAAATAAATTATAATCAGTTATAAATATATTTCATGCAGATTTCATTAGGATTCATTGAAACCGATAGTTTCTTTGGAGCTGTTGAAGCTTCGAACGTAATGGTTAAAACTTCTAATGTAATATTAGCAGGTAAAGAAGTTTTTACTTCAGGAGTAATTACTATTAAAGTTATAGGTGAAAGCGGGGCAGTTAAGAACGCAATTGAAGCCGGAATTGATGCTGTTAAAAAATTAGGAAGAAATGTTTCATCTCATATAATTTTAGAACCGGATGAACAATTATTATCAGTTTTGCCTGAATTCAGCAATTTCTATTTTCAATTAAATAAACTACCGGAACCTATTAAGAAAACGGCTCTGAAAGCAGCAAAAGAACTGCCATTGGATGATGTGACTGAAAAGAAAGAAAATATTGCTGAACCGGCAGCGGGAAAAGAAAATATTCCAGATAATCGTAAAGGATTGAGGTTAACAGAAGCTAAAAAGTTATTGAAACGTAAAAAACCAATTAAAATAGAGATAAAGGATAAACCTGATAAAAAAGAAAAAGAAAAAATAAATTCTAAAATAAATTATAAAAATGATACTATAGAGAGATTAAGAAAAGAAGCACTTGGTTTGGATAAGGCTGAAAAAAGGAAAGTAGAAAGAGCGAAAGATAAAGAAAAGAAAGAAGAAAAAAAGAAGGTGGAACAGAAAATTGAAAATAATAATAATCCCGGATTGGATACATTAAATGTTCATGAGTTGAGAAAGGTGGCAAGAAGTACTATTAACTTCCCTATCCAGGGCAGAGAAATTTCCAAAGCTAACCGGGAGGTACTTCTAAATTATTTTAAAAGTTTGAATAAATAAATCAAAAGTGAAAAAGAATCTTCATATAATAATAATATCAATTATTTTTTCGATAATTCTCTGGGTATCCATTTCTTTGTCAAATGATTATTATGCTACATTCAAGATTCCGCTCAAGCTTGTAAATTTTCCCGAAGGGTATACCATAGGCTCAAGAGTTCCGAACCATATCTCTGTTAAATTGAAAGGGGAGGGTTGGAAACTGGCAGCATTAAAACTTGGCAGGGAATCTGATTATATAGTGTCGGCAGGTAATGAATCCGGTAAACGCTTTATAAACCTTTATAATTACCTGGTTGATAATCAATGGCTTTCATCAGATATAGAAGTGATTGATATCTCTCCGGATACTCTTTCGTATAATATAGAAAAAATTGCGTCCACTCATGCAGAAATCATTCCGGATTTAAATTTGAACTTTAAGCCGGGATTCGGATTGGCAACTGAAATGGTTATTAAACCTGAATCCACTATAGTTTTTGGACCTGCAAATAGAGTAAAAAGTATAAGGGCTGTTCCGACAGAGAAATTATCATTAAATAATCTTGATGATAAAGTTGAAGAGAAAGTTCCTCTGAAAAAAATCCCAGAGATGAATTATAGTAATAATAATGTAAACATTATTCTGGATGTTCAAAAAATAGTAGATAAAAATTTTGATAATCTTCCTGTTGATATAGTTGATGTCCCTTCAGACAGAAGTGTAGTATTACTTCCGAATAAAATAAGCATAGGATTGCGAGGGGGAGTGGATGTTCTGGCGAAGCTTGATAATGGTCATTTAATGGCTCATATAAATTACAGGGATGTTGTACTGGATACTCTGGGAAGTATTGCTCCGAAAGTCGAATTGCCGGATAATACTTCTTTAATTTATATTAAACCGGAGAGGCTGAGGTATATAATTAAGAAGTTTAATTGAAGCGGAGGAGTGGAGTTGTGGAATATTGGAGTATTGGAGGAATGGAATGGATGAATTATTGAACGGATGAATGATTGTAAACAGCATTTTTATTCAAAATTCCAAATGATAAAATACAAATTACAAATAAATCTCAATTTCAAATTCAAAATATCAAACAGGCTAAAATTAGGATGTAAAAGAGAAATTATTTTGTTGTAATATGATAGAGGCATAGCAATTAAACAAATTGGTGCTGGCTTTGATGGTTTAGGATTACGATTACGAGGATGATTATGATTACGATTACGAGTGAGAGAGTAGTGGGGGATAATTATTTTAATATAAATAATAAGAAGGGATAAATTGTTTATTACTTTTGAAGGGATTGATTTTTGCGGGAAGTCAACACAGGTTGAGCTTTTAAAGAATTATTTAATTGGTAAGAATAAAAGAGTTGAAATAATAAGAGAGCCAGGCGGGACGAATATTTCTGAAAAAGTCAGAAATATACTGCTTGATACGAAAAACGATAATATGTTTATGGAAACAGAGATATTTTTGTTTTCAGCCAGCCGGGCACAATTAGTTAGAGAAAAAATAAGACCTTACCTCGAAGAGAGAATTTATGTAATTTCGGATCGCTTTCATGATTCGTCTGTTGCATATCAAGGATACGGAAGAGGTATTTCCATAGAATCAGTAGCACATGTAAATAAACTTGCGATAGGTTTAACAATTCCAGATATCACTTTTTTTATAGATATTCCTGTTGAAGAAGCTGAAAAAAGGAAGACAGGAAAATCATTTAAAGAACTGGACCGGATCGAAATATCAGAAATGAATTTTTATGAAAAAGTCAGGAAAGGTTATCTAGAAATATCTAAAGAAGAAAAAAGATTTCGAGTATTGAACGGATTAAAAAGTATTGAAGAGATCCACAGCATTATTATTAATGAAATTATATTATTAGAAAACAAGGAGATGGTATGAAATTTAAGAAGCTTTCGCATTTAATAATTGCCGGCTTTGTAATATTTCTTTTGTCAGGATTTTTTACCGGGAAAGATGATGTTTATTTTGAAATAAATAAAAATATGGATCTTTTCAGCAAGGTATATAAAGAAATTACATTTAATTATGTAGATAATATAAATCCGGAAGAATTTATGAAAGCGGGTATCCAGGGAATGCTTGGTTCTCTTGATCCATATACAATATATATTGATGGTGATAAAAAAGATGAAATAGATTTAATTACTAACGGGAAGTACGGCGGTGTTGGAATATCTATCGGTGTTAGAGCAAATAGGGTCACAGTCATTGAAGTACTAGATGGTTATTCCGCCCAGAAGCAGGGAGTTCGTATCGGCGACCATATTTTGGAAGCAGGCGGGGTAAAAATTACTCCAGAAAATGTTGAAGAAATTTCCTCATTAGTAAAAGGAGAACCCGGTACAACTATCGATATTAAAGTATCCCGAAATGATGAGCAGGATACAATTAATTTCAATTTGATTAGAGAAGAAGTTGTCGTTAAAAGTCTCTCTTTTTATGGTTTTTATCCTGAAAACAGTAATAATGTTTATTTAAGGTTATCTAATTTCAGCAGATCGGCGGCAGATGAAGTTCGTAATGCATTAAAGGAATTGAAGGCAAAAAAAGAAATAAAATCAATTGTGCTTGATCTTAGGGGGAATCCGGGAGGTTTACTTGATGAAGCAGTGGATATTTGCGATAAGTTCCTTAAAAAAGATAAATTGATAGTGGTAACAAAGGGGAGGATAGATGCGAGCGAGAAAAAGTATTATTCTGTTCAAGAGCCAATGGTTGGTGAAGCCAAATTAGTTGTACTGATTAACGGGGGTTCTGCTTCTGCTTCTGAAATCGTAGCCGGAGCTATTCAGGATCATGATAGGGGGGTAATTTTAGGTACAAAATCATTTGGAAAAGGATTGGTACAGACAATAACTCCGCTTAATTATAATACATCGATAAAAATAACAACGGCAAAATATTATACACCCAGCGGGAGATGTATTCAAAAAATTGATTATTCAAAAGAAAATAAAGTAATCCGTGATGTTGATTCAATAATTGCCACACCTTTTTTAACTGATAATAAAAGAACGGTATACAGTGCCGGAGGAATTTCTCCTGATACTACAGTCGATTATGATATTGATGGAGATATTACTAAAGAACTTTTGGCTAAAGGATTATTCTTTAAATTTGCAGATCATTATTACTATGCTCATCAAAATGAAGATTTTAGAGCAGTTAATGATGATAAATTATTTAAATTATTTCAGGATTATATAAAAGAACAAAAATTTGAATATACTTCTGATGCTGAAAAAGAAGTGGATAAATTAATTCAATTAGCATCTACGGAAGCAATGGGAGATAAAATTTCCTCTGAGTTAGGTCAATTAAAGGAACAGTTTACGAATTTTGAATCACATGAAATGAGCATTTTCAAACAGGAAATATTAACTGAAATTAAGGAAGAAATAGCTGCCAGATATTTAGGAACCAATGGTAGGGTTAAGATCAGTCTCAATTATGATAAACAGTTTCAAACAGCTCTCAATATCTTTAAGCAGCCTAACATCTATGAGAAATTGCTGAATTACCACTAGAAATTTGCAGAAAATTCTTGAGACAAAGTAGAAGAATTTTCTGCAGATCCTTTCTTCTAAATTGATAAGTTCACTCGAATCGTTGAAAAGAGAGAATTTTTCTATAAAATTTTCTCAATAAGGTTGACTCTTGAGTGAATTGAAATTAATTTCATACTATGAAACCAGGAAAAGTTATATTTAGAAAAAATCCTTTATATGAAAAATGCCCATCCTGCTCTGCTCCGAATTCAATGAGAAGATCAAGATCCCGGACTACATTTGAGACAATACTTAAGCATACAACTTTTTATAAAACTTACCGCTGTAATAAATGTGGATGGAGAGGGAATCTTTCGACACTTACGATAACAGGTTCTTCATTAAAGAGTTTAATGTTCTATTTAGCATTGGCTATTTTGGCCGGGTATCTTGTATACCAACTCCTTCGACGTTTTGTTTGAACAATTTATTTCATAATCTTCATAAATTATAAAAATAGTATTTTATAAATGAATAATTCCGTAAAAGAAAAAATTAGAAATATAGTCGGAAGGAATAATTATTTTGATTCAGAGGAAGAAAAGCGAGTATATTCATTTGATGCAACACCAATATTTGAGCAGAAACCGGAGGCAATAATATTCCCTGAAGATGAAGAGCAAATTTCCAAAATTGTAAGACTTGCAAATGATGAGAAGTTCAATATTGTACCGAGAGGAGCAGGTACAGGTTTAAGCGGAGGTGCTGTTCCGGTTGAGAATTGTGTTTTAATGGTTATGACTAGGTGGAATAAGATACTGGAGGTTGATGTAAAGAATTTGACTGCGACGGTACAACCCGGAGTTATAACGGCACAACTACAAAAAGAAGTTGAAAGACAAAATCTATTTTATCCTCCGGATCCGGGAAGCATTAGTGTATGTACATTAGGCGGGAATGTTGCAAATAATGCAGGGGGATTAAGAGGGTTAAAATACGGAGTCACAAAAAATTATGTAATGGGAGTTGAAATGATACTCCCTACCGGTGATTTATTAAAAACGGGGGGGAAAAATTTCAAAGATGTGGCAGGTTATAATCTTAAAGATTTTATAGTAGGAAGTGAAGGTACACTGGGAATAATAACTAAAATAATATTGAAACTTATTCCTATCCCGGCTAATTCTATAACGATGCTGGCTTATTTTAATAAGCTTACGGACAGTGCAAAGGCTGTTTCAGGGATTATTGCTTCGAATATAGTTCCAAGCATGATGGAATTTATGGATAATACAACAATCAATTGTGTTGAAGATTATACAAAAGTTGGTCTACCGAGAAATAGTGAAGCAATTTTGCTGGTTGAAGTGGATGGCAGAGGAAGCATAGTTGAAGAAGATGCAGAAACAATAATTAATATAATGAGAAAGAATAATGCGTCTTTTGTGAAGAAAGCTGAAACAGTTAGTGAAGCAAATAATTTAAAGACAGCGCGAAGGAGTGCATTTAGTGCTCTGGCGAGAAAAAAACCAACTACAATTCTGGAGGATGCAACAGTACCAAGGAGTGAACTGCCGGTAATGATTGAGAAAGTTACGGAAGCTGCAAATAAATATAACCTTATCTTTGGGGATTTCGGGCATGCCGGAGACGGAAATCTTCATCCAACATGCTTAACCGATGAAAGAGATAAAAAAGAAATAGAGTCAGCACATAAAGCGTTTGATTTTATTTTTTATGAAGCGATTAAATTGGGAGGTACAATTACAGGAGAACATGGAACTGGATTAGCAAAAAAAAGATTTCTGGAGAAAGTTGCGGGTATTCCAGGTTTGAATATGATGAAACAAATTAAATCCGTAATAGATCCGAATAATATTTTGAATCCCGGAAAGATATTTGATATTAGTCCTAAATGTGAAGTATATAAATAACCCTACCCCAGCCCTCCCCTTTGGTAAAGGGGAGGGAGGGTAAATCATCAGTAACCTTTTTACTAAATCGGCTGAATCTGAACTTCCCCTTCCTCTTTAATAGTTTTTTTAACTTTATTCAGAGATAAAACCTCATTGATCTTGCCAATTAGTTCACCTTTGACTTTTAAGACGACCTTTCCCTTCAGGATGCGCTTCTTCAAAATACTTAAAGGCATCTTTTATTTGAACCAGCGGATATACTTTATCAATCTGTGCTTTTAATTTACCATTCTCTATTAACTTTGACAGACGTTTCAATTGTAAGGTATTAAGATTACTATTTTGTTTAATAGCAATGACATCATATTTTTCGATTAATTCAGGGTTCGGATGTTCAATCATTGAAACGATTATACCTCCTTTTTTAAGAACTTTATAGGATCTTAAGTTAATATCGCCGCCCACAGTATCAAGAACAGCATCGAATTCTTTTACGATAGTATCAAAATTATCGTTCTGGTAATCAATTACCAGATCCGCTCCTAATTTTTTTACAAAACCAATATTATTTTTGCTTACAGTAGCTGCCACAAATGCATCTGAATTTTTTGCTAGCTGAACGGCTAATGAACCAATCCCGCCAGCCCCACCATGAATTAATAGTTTCTTGCCTTTAGATATTTTAATATATTTATCCAAAGCCTGGTAAGCACTAACTCCAGCAAGAGGCAAAGACGCAGCTTCCATAAAATTTATTTTTTTAGGTTTGAAGGAAATATTGGAAACATTAACAGCGGCAATTTCAGCAAATGAACCCGAGCCTCCAGTTAAAAGAGCTGCCTGGCCATATACTGGGTCTCCCTTTTTAAATTCAGAATCACCGGTTATAATTATACCTGAAAAATCGCCCCCAAGAGTTGCAGGGAATTGTATTAATGCATTATCTTTTAAATAACCTGAGCGTATAGCGATATCGATAGGATTAATACTTGAGGCTAATACTTCTACCAGTACCTGTGATTTTGATAAAACGGGGATAGGAGCCTTTTCATTCAATTCAAGAACGTCATCATTACCGTATCTGTTGATTTGGGCTGCTTTCATAATCTTGGAAAACACAACGAAAACCGATCTTAATTATATATTTAGATTTTTATTTAACTGCTAAAAAAATAAATTCCAACAAGTAAAATTTAATATTTATATTGATAAATTTTGTGATGCATTATTTACTGTTCTGCACTTTTAAGTTTTATATATTTATATAGTAAAAAATAATTAATAGTAAGAAAGGGCAAATAGTTATGAGCGCAAAAAAAATATTATTTTTGGTAGGGGATTTTGCAGAGGATTATGAAACCATGGTTCCATTTCAAGCATTGCAGATGGTAGGTCATACAGTAGATGCAGTATGTCCCGATAAGAAAGCCGGTAGTAAAATAAAAACTGCAATCCATGATTTTGAAGGGGATCAGACTTATTCGGAAAAGCCAGGACATAATTTTACATTAAATCAGAGTTTTGATGAAATTAAAGAAGATTCTTATGATGCATTAATGATAACAGGGGGACGCTCACCAGAATATCTTAGGATGAATCCTAAAGTACTAAATATGGTAAAGCATTTTGCAGATACAGGCAAACCTATAGCAGCAATCTGTCATGGACCCCAGATATTAGCTGCGGCAGATGTTATAAAGGGAAAAAAGGTTTCATGTTACCCGGCATGTTCAGCAGAAGTAAAGCTGGCTGGTGCAGAATATGCAGATATTCCAATAGACGGCGCATGTGTCGATGGAAATTTAGTTACAGCTCCGGCATGGCCAGCACATCAGAAGTGGCTTGCTGAGTTTTTGAAAGTTTTAGGAACTAAGATAACACTATAACTGAAGTAAATGAGATTCATAAAGATGACATCTTTAATTTTTTAAAATAAGATTTATCTGAACTTTCTATTTAATATATAAATTGCATATAAACTTTCTTTTTGAGTAAAGATGTCATCTTTCATTAAGTATTACAGATTATTTTCAAATATTATCCGGTCTTTTCATACTATTCAGCCCTTTTTCATTAATTAGGTCTCTGTAATTAATTAACCGAAATTCCTGAGAGTGGATCAACTCCTGGAATTGGGGGGATAGAAGTGCATTTAATTCAGCCTGTCTTTGTTTACTCATATTTTTAGGTCCAAAGGTATTTAGATCTTTAAGTGCGCTCAGTTCGTCATTGTCAATCCCGATATGAAAAACGAAAAGCTTAGTACCACCAGGTTTGAGAGCTTTAGTAATGCTGAGGAGAGTATCGAGCTTATTGTCGATACCGGCAGCGTAGACACCTTCCACATCAACTTCATCGAAATACCTTGAAATGGCAAGGTGATATTCTGCTGCGAGCTTTTCTAAGATTTTACGAGTTTCGAGAGTCTGTACAGCAGCACCCATATGATAATCAACGTAGTCAATTTTAAGACCTGAATGAACAGCACGTTCAATTTGAGCGCGGAGTTCTTTTTCTATTTCTGCAAGACTGGGATTATTTCCAAAAAGTTTTGCCCGAGAGGGGAAGAAATAACCAAGGCTATCTACAAGTGAGGGAACATTTGATGCACCGGAAATTGGACCCCAGCGGTAATTTTTCCATTCGGCATTGAGAGTAAGATGAACACCAACTGAAACATTTGGATACTGTTTTAGAATATCTACTGCTTCCTGGTACCATGGGCAAGCGAACATAACAGATGCAGAAACAGGGAAACCCTTATCTAGAACTTCCTTAGCGGCCATATTAACCGAATGGCACATTCCCCAGTCGTCGCATCTGATAAGGATAGGTATTTTATTTTCAAAAGTTTTTGAATTATCACCTTGAGCATTTATATAAGTTGCAGCTAAAAAAGCTAAAAGTAAAATATATTTAATTTTGAACATCAAGACTCCAATTAAATTGTTATAAAAAATGAAGCATTTCCAATGGTAAAGCAGTAAAAAGTTATATTGAAAAAATCAAACTATCAATAAAATAGGTTTAGTAAAAACGAAAAGTTAATTATACAAAAATAAAAAGAACATTTATAAATAAAATTTATTTTAAAGTTGTCTTAAATGTTTTTATTATTGCATATAAATTCTTTTTGCGGTAAGAGGTTTCCAATATAATTCCAATAATCTGTTAAAATATTGAAAGGTTAACTGATGAAAGGCGAAAATAATTTTAGAAAATTTATAATATTGATTTTTTCAATAATTATATTTTTTAATATGGGGAGTTTCAGTTTTCAAAGCAAAGAGAACCGGCTGATTTCCGAATCGGGAAAAGTAGTAAAAGAAAATTCGACAATGCAGGAACAGAAAGATAATGTACTGACTGAAAAAGAAAAAAGTGAGGGATGGAAATTACTTTTTGACGGCAGAACTTCAAATGGATGGAGAGGGGCAAAACTGGAGCATTTTCCGGATAAGGGGTGGGTGATTAAAAACGGAATTTTAACTGTGCTTGCATCAAACGGGGCTGAGTCTGCAAACGGAGGTGATATAATTACGACAGATACTTATAAGAATTTTGATCTCAAAGTTGACTTTAAGATTACAGAAGGAGCTAACAGCGGTATAAAATATTTTGTTGATCCGGAATTAAATAAAGGACTCGGTTCTGCGATTGGCTGTGAATTTCAGATACTTGATGATGAAAGGCACCCGGATGCAAAATTGGGAGTAAAGGGGAACCGGACTTTAGCTTCTCTTTATGATTTAATTCCTGCAGGGGATAAAAAGTTTAACGGAGTTGGAAAATGGAATACGGCAGAAATTATTGTTAAAGGAAATCACGTTGAACACTGGCTGAATGGCAAAAAAGTTCTTGAATATGAAAGGAGGAATCAGATGTGGCGGGCTTTAGTTGCTTACAGCAAATATAAAGACTGGCCTAATTTCGGTGAAGCAAAGACAGGTTATATTTTGCTTCAAGATCATGGAAATGAAGTCTCTTTTAAAAATATTAAGATTAAAATACTATAGCTATTTGAAAAAATTTAAGGGTATATAGAATGGGAAATAATCATTCCAGAAGAAATTTTATTAAATTAACAGGTTTAGGCATTGCTGCTTCATCATTTAGGGGATTCTCTAATCCTATTGCAAAAAAAATTATGGAAGGAAATATGCTTCCTACCAAAAAATTAAGTCTTGGTTTGACATCCTATACATTTAGGAATTTTTCATTAAGCCAGGTTATCAAGATGACTAATCGTTTGGCATTAAAGAGGTTATCATTAAAGAATATGCATCTTCCTTTAAACAGCACAAAAGAAGAGATTGAAAAAGCAGTTCAAGAAATTAAAAATGCGGGATTAGAATTGTATGGGGCAGGGGTTATTTATATGACAAACAAAGATGAAGTCGACAGGGCATTTGATTATGCAAGGTATGCAGGGATAAAAATAATTATCGGAGTTCCGGAACATGAATTTTTATCTTTAGCAGAGCAAAAAGTAAAAGAATATGATATTATGCTGGCTATACATAATCACGGGCCAGGTGATAAAAGATTTCCCAGTCCTGAAAGCGTTTATGAAAAAGTAAAGAATATGGATAAGAGGATGGGAATGTGTCTAGATATAGGTCATACTATGCGCTTAGGAATTGATCCCTCAGATGCATTTGAAAAATATTCGGAAAGGATATTCGAAATCCATATGAAAGATGAAGACAAGGCTTCCGAGGATGGAAATACAATTGAGATTGGAAGAGGAGTAATAAATATCCCGAAATTTTTGAAGACATTATTGAAATATAATTATAAGGGAACTGTTACATTTGAGTTTGAAAAGGATAAAGAAGATCCTTTACCCGGTGTGGCTGAATCTGCCGGATATGTCAGAGGTGTTCTATCGGTAATATAGAAGTATATTCTAAATTGAAGCTTTAAAAGTAAATCTTAAGAACCTTTTAAGTTCATATAAAAGGTTTGTTTCAAACATTTATTAATAAGGAGAATAGATGAAACAGACTAGACGTGATTTCATAAAAAATGTATCAGTTGTTTCTGCAGGATTGGCATTTGGATTAAATGCTAAAAGCTACAGTAGAATTATGGGGGCAAATGACAGGATAAACTTTGCAATAATAGGTTTGCATGGAAGGGGGTATGCACATTTAGGGAGTATAAACGCCTGTAAAAATACCTCTGTTGCTTATATATGTGATGTTGATAGCAGAGAGTTAAAAAAGTTTGCAAAGGAAGCGAGAGAAAAATATAAACAAAACCCTATTGAGGCCGGAGATTTCAGAAAAATGCTGGAATCAAAAGATGTTGATGCAATTACAATAGCTACGCCCGAACACTGGCATACTCCAATGGCAATTATGGGATTACAAGCGGGGAAGCATGTTTATGTGGAAAAACCCTGCAGCCATAATCCTCATGAAGGTGAACTGCTGGTGGCTGCTCAAAAAAAATACAATAAATTAGTTCAGATGGGAGATCAGCAGAGGTCATCTGCCTACACTATTGATGTTATGAAAAAGATAAAAGAAGGTTTAATAGGAAAACCGTATTTTGGAAAAGCCTGGTATAGTAATACAAGAAAGTCCATTGGAGTAGGGAAAGAAGTTCCAGTTCCTGAGTATTTAGATTGGGAGCTGTGGCAGGGGCCGGCTCCCAGAAGACCTTATAAAGATAATATCCATCCATATAACTGGCATTGGTTCTGGAACTGGGGGACGGGAGAAACATTAAATAATGGTACACATGAGGTTGACTTATGCCGCTGGGCTCTCGGAGTTGATTACCCTAATTCTGTAAGTGCATCAGGGGGCAGGTATCATTTTAAAGATGACTGGGAATTTTATGATACACTGGTTACAAGCTATGAGTATGATGATAAAATGATTACATGGGAAGGTCTAAGCTGCAACGGCAAAACCAAGTATGGAAGTGGACGCGGCGCTGCAATTCACGGAACGGAAGGTACCGTCATTATCGACAGGGACGGTTATAAAGTGTATGACCTTGATGATAAATTATTAAAGGAATTTAAAAAGAAGGATGAAAAGAATTCTACTCAGGATTTATTGAGTATGGATGATATGACAGATGCGCATTTTCAGAATTTCTGTAATGCAATAAGAGATGGTGAAAAGCTTCATTCTCCGATTAATGAAGGAAATATAAGTGTAACGATACTCCTTCTTTCAAATATCGCGTGGAAATTAAACCGGACACTTCACTTAAATAAAGAAAATGCCCATATTTTGAATGATGACGAGGCAATGAAATACTGGCAGCGGGAATATGAGCCAGGGTGGGAAATTAAAATTTAATAGAAGTTATGTAAGAACCTGTATTTAATAGATGACATCTTAATTTTTAATAATAAGGTTTTATCTGAACTTAGATTTTGATGAAAATTGAAAATGATATTCCTTTTTTAAAGATGTCATCTTTCCATTTGTGTACTTAAGCGGCGGCGGAGCTTCTTTTGTAATAATTTTTTACGAGGCCATTTGAATATACAGTTGTATCTAAATGCTGAAAGTTTATATCCTTTTCCAAATATCCGAATAATGGAATACCGTTTCCAATAAGAACCGGGACTTTTGTAATAATCATTTCATCAATCAAATCTTCTTTCAGAAAGTTTTGGATTGTTATACCTCCATCAATATATAAGCTTGAGAGATTCTGATTTGAGAGATAATTTATTACTTCCTTCGGAGGCAATGAAATTACAGAAACTTTCTCTTTTAGTTCATCAGGTATGGTTTTAATTGTGGAACTAAGTACAAAAACTTTTTTGCTGTAAGGCCAGGCAGAAAAAGAAAGGACTTTTTCATATGTTCCTCTTCCAATTACCACAGCATCAATATTGTTCATGAATTCCTTGAAGCTTTCGAAAATTTCATTACTTTCATACTTTGTCAGCCAGTCGATATCTCCATTCTTCCGGGCTATAAATCCGTCGAGGCTTACTGCAATATAAACTTTTGTTTTCATTTTTTGTTTTTACTTTGCTTTTAGTATGTGATTTAGTTTTTGTATGGGAGTAGAGCGGATCTAATGGCCATTAGATGGCCATTTGATAATAGGAAGATATAATTTCCGGATTTATGAATTTTTTCTTAATTCTTATCGGGTTCAATAGCTCTACGTTAAATAAACTCGATTTGTTTACTATGCGTAACATACTTAAAAAAAATATTACATTATTAAAATTTTATGATACAATAAAATAAACCTAGAACCAATTATTTGCCAGGAGTCTTTCAAAAGAGTTAATCAAATTATTTATAAATGGTTATATTCAGGTTTTTGTTTTCACCCCTTCGGGGTTTTGTTATTTGTGCGAATTTGTCGTTCTATAATAATATCACACCTTCGGTGTTTGTTATTTTTGTCAGTTTGTTTATCTACAATAATGTTACACCCTCGATGTTATTATTTTGTGTTAGTACGTTTATCTATAATAATGCCGATGCCACTTCGGAGTGGTTTTATATTAATAGATTTAAATTGTCAATTCACAAGAACTTTTACGTCGGGATATCCCATTAACTTTAGAATGAACCCTTCTGCTGGAAGTTTTGCTTTACCAGGTGTAAGAATATGTAATTAACTAAAAAACTTAAAGAGTGAATCTATAGACAGCAGATAATAGTAAACAGACAGTATAATTATGTCTATCAAAATTTCTGGTAATCATTTATGAAATAATTATATTTTAATGTTATAATTTTTATACAATATGGTAAATAAATCAATAAATATTAAAAATATTAAACACGCCGGATTTTATTTATGGACAGGTGCTGCCTATTTATTTCTATGTACATTTATTGATTTCGGACAATATCATGGACTGTTCCTTTTACACTTACTAAACAGTATCTGGCAGACAGTTTATATTATCGTGGTAATTTATTTTTTCTTCGAATACGTTCTACTCCGGATAAGCAGGAAAAGAATCCTATTTTCAATATTTCTTTTAATTGTGCAGATCTTTTTATTTTCATTAGGTTTGTATGCATGGAGGCAGCTTGGAATATTACTGCATATTCATACTTCTTTTGTAACCTACACTTCATGTTCACATGGAGTGGGGGATCAATTTGGAAAAAGCATATTTGCAGTTTTATTTTTCGGAATTTTAAGACATATTTATAATTATAGAAAATTAAGATTGGATACGCAGCAGCTTAAAATTAAAAAACAGGAAGCAGAATTGAACTATCTTAAATCGCAAACGAATCCTCACTTTTTATTCAATACACTTAATAATATTTATTCATTATCAAGAGATAAATCGGATTTAGCACCGGAGTCGATTTTACGCCTGTCAAAAATACTTCGATATATGCTGTACGAAACCGGCGGGGAGTATATAGCAATAGAACAGGAGCTCAAGATTATTAGTGATTATATTGCTCTTGAAAAACTGCGTTATGATGAATCTTTACTTATCAATTTCAACTATGATATTGAGGATATGAAGCAAGCAATACCGCCGCTGCTGCTGATACCGTTGGTAGAAAATGCTTTTAAACATGGTGCAGCCGAAACAAGATCCATGCCTTTTGTGGAGATTCATCTTTCAATAAAGAATAGACTTTTGGGATTTTTTGTGAAAAATTCTGTAGATGGTCAACCGGCAGGGGAAGGAGTAAGAGAAAATATCGGTCTTTCAAATCTCAGGCGCCAACTAGAATTGTTATATAGCGATTATGATCTTTCTGTTCAGCAGGCTGAATCAGTTTTTACAGCGGTTTTAAAAATAAATCTTGCAAGCCATGTCTAAAATTAAATGCATTATAATAGAAGATGAACCCTTGGCCGTAAAAATTTTAACTGATTATATTATGCATGTACCATTTCTCGAAGTAGCAGGAAAATTCAAAGACGCAATACTGGCATCGGACTTCCTGAGGAATAATCCGGTTGACTTAATCTTTTTAGATATTCATCTTCCCAAATTAAAAGGTATGTCTTTTTTAAGAACACTCACAAATCCGCCGGCTGTAATTATTACAACTGCTTATCATCAATATGCAGTAGAGGGATTTGATCTTAATGTAACTGATTATCTTCTGAAGCCTTTTGAGTTCGAGCGGTTTTTAGTGGCAGTAAATAAGGTAAAGTCTGCGCGAAAAGAGATTGTGCCGTTAAATGAAAATACAGAAACAAAAGATTTCATTTTTTTAAATGTGCAGAAGAAGAAGGTTAAGATTTTATTTACAGAGATTCTTTATATAGAAAGTCAGAGGGAATACATCAAAATTGTTACAACAAAAAAAGTATACATCTCAAAAATAAGCACTAATGAAATTGAGTCACTATTACCTTCAAATCTCTTCAAACGCATTCACAGATCTTTTATAATTTCAATAGAGAAAATTGAATCTTATTCTGCTGAAACAGTCGAGATAAATGGAGTATCAATTCCAATCGGGAGGGGGTATAAAAGTATTTTTGAGGGATTGTGATTAATTGATTATACGATAGTCATTCGATTATAAGTTAATAGTCATTCATTGTCATTAAGTAGTCATTTATAGTCATTTGCTTCGCTGTCATTCGATGGGCATTAGGTGGTTATTGGGGGGATGGATAGATGAAAATTGGATGTGGAGGTGTTTATTTTTCGTTTTTTGGTTAAAAATGGGCTCTCAACTACCGGTTTTTGAAAAAACTCAAGGTGAGGCATAGTTAAATATGGCTAGATAATTTTATTTTAAAAATGTGGGGTTGAGAGGCTTTTTTCTCATATTGTGGCATTCTGTTGAAGAGGTTGTGGTTCGGGAGAGAGCTGCTTTGCACCGGACTAAAAAGAGGCTGTATGAAAAGTTAGGAAAACCGTTAAAACGGTTAACAAAAGTTTCGTTCTTGTCTCATTTTCCAACGGTTAAAATTGTTGGTTAATGATATTCACACAGGCTCTAAAAAGTTCGGGGTTAACCATTGTTTCGGACAATATCTGTTGGTTAATGATACTCACACAGGCTGTAAATCCATCTGCAGTGATGTGCGGGCTTTGGGTTTGCTTAATTCAACGTCTGAATTTTGTCCTTTTCTTTTTATTTTATTTATTATAGAATTATAGTCTACTAATCTAAATTATACTTAAAATAAGGAGAAATTATATGAAAAAATTTATTGTAATATATCATGCACCTGTTGATGCTATGGCACAGACTGGAAATTCTAGTTCGGAAGATCAGGCTAAGGGAATGCAGTTATGGATGGATTGGGCGCAAAAATGCGGGAGCAATCTTGTGGATTTAGGTTCTCCTCTTATGAATGGGCAACAACTTAGTCCGGATGGAACAAGTAAAGCCAGCAGTAAAAATGTTGCCGGTTATTCAATTTTACAGGCAGAGAATATGGAGGAAGCAAAAGCTCTTCTTAAAGGCCATCCTCATCTGGGATGGAATGCCGGATGCACCATTGAAATACATGAGACAATGCCAATACCAGGTATGTAACAAAGTTACGTGAATAAATTACATATAGGAACATGCAGCTGGAAATATGAATCCTGGAAGGGATTGATCTATCCGGAATTTGGCGAGATAAATTATCTTGAAGAATATTCAAGGCATTATAAAACGGTTGAAGTTGATCAATGGTTCTGGTCATTGTTTGATATAGTCAAACTTCCCGAGAAAAAAACTGTTGAAGAATACAAAGCATCGGTTCCGGAAGATTTCAAATTCATTATAAAAGTTCCTAATTCACTTACCTTAACACATTATTACAGTAAGAATCGAAATGAACCTCTCAGAAGGAATCCATACTTCCTGAACGTTAATTTATTAGAAGAGTTTCTTCAGATATTAAAGCCGATTAGAAATCAGACTGCTTTCTTAATCTTTCAGTTTGAGTATTTAAATAAAGAGAAGATGCCTTCACTTTCGCAGCTTCAAAGATTGCTGCATCAATTTTTTATATCACTTCCGCCAGATCTTCCGCCAATGTCTATCGAAATCAGAAATCCATTTTACTTAAACAGTTCTTTTTTCAAATTTCTAAGGGACTTAAACCTTTCCCATGTTTTTCTGCAGGGATATTTTATGCCTCCGATAGTTGAAATATATAATAAATACAAAGAATACATTAAAGGACAAACGATCATAAGGCTACATGGTCCCGACAGGAGCGGAATAGAAAATATATCGGGAGAGAATTGGAATAAAATTTATATAAACAGGGATGAGGAATTAACGGATATAATCGAAATGATAAGGGATTTGCAGAGCAGAGAAGTAGATGTATACTTAAATGTTAATAATCATTATGAGGGGAGTGCTCCGTTGACCATAGAGAAAATTAATAAACTGCTTAGCTAATTAAAAATAATTTAAGTAATTATTCTTTATTCATTCCTTAAAGGTTTGAAGGTAAATAAATCTTTAAAAATATTTGAACGCCGGTAAAGAAAATGGAACTGCCGGCGTTCGTGGCTAACGGAAAATTTTAGTATTTAAGATAGAAATGTATATACAAGGATAGTGCCTGTTAAAAAATAGCTAAAAAGCATTAGTAAACGACAATTATCAAGTCTTTTATTGTACGTTTATGGACATGAATGAACGGCGCCGTACAGTTGAGATTTTAAATGAATGGGGATTAATTTAGAATTAGTGAATTCAAATGTATTTTTTGATATTTTTATTTGGGCATGCTCTTTGATAATTTTTATTAAATCATTTCTACAATGGGAGCGAGCTTAATAAGGAGGGAGAATTATGAACTTTGAACCTTTCATATTTTTTTGCTATCATCATTCGTTTAACCAGTTAAAATTATTAATCTGTAATTTAAGCTTTTAAAACAGAACAGCATCTTAAAGCGGTTAATAATTAACTAACGAATAGGAATTAAAATGTTCAAAAATTACTTTAAAATATTCTTAAGAAATCTTTATAGAAATAAAATTTATTCTATTATTAATATTGCCGGTCTTTCGATGGGAATTGCCTGTTCAATGATGATTCTATTGTGGATAGGGGATGAATTAAGTTTTGACAGGTATCATAAAAACGCAAATGAGATATACCGGATAGTGGGGGATGACGGCATAGTAGGAAAAATAGCAGTAACTTGCAGTCCGCTTGCTAGCTATGTGAAAGATAATTTCCCGGAGGCTTTGAAAGCTACAAGGTATATGCCCTATTCGGGCACATCATTTAAATACAATAATAAGCTACTGAATATTGATAAAGGTGTTTTTGCTGATCCGGATTTTTTTGAGATGTTTTCATTCAGATTCATTAGGGGCAATCCAAAAACGGTATTAACTGATATAGCGAATATAGTAATTACCGAGAGTGTCAAACAAAAATTCTTCGGAAATGAAGATGCCATAGGAAAAGCTCTGCTTGCGGACGGTAAGAATCCCGTCATTGTATCGGCTGTTATAAAAGATCCGCCTGGAAATTCTCAACTGCAATTTAATTTTATTCTCAATGCCCAGCTTTTAAAATACTTAGGATTACCTTTTGATGAATGGTCAAATGCCGGATTACATACATTTATACAGGTTAATAGAAATGCGGATATTCCGAAACTTAACACTCAAATAGCTGATCTGATGCCGAAACATATTCCTGGATTTAACCGCAGACTTTTACTTCAGTCTTTGACCGATATACATCTGGATACCGGTTTTGCTTATGATTTACCGGGTCTTGGGGATAAAAAATATGTTTATATATTTAGTGCTATTGCTTTATTTCTAGTACTTATTGCGTGTATTAATTATGTTAACCTTTCAACGGCAAAGATGTTAAAAAGATCAAAAGAAGTCGGACTCCGCAAGATAATGGGTTCCAAGCGATTCCAGGTAATTAAGCAATTATTCAGTGAATCTTTAATCGTTGTAAGTATTTCATTTTTTTTAGCAATTGTTTTGGTGGAAATTTTACTGCCTATATTCAGCCTGGTTTCAGGCAAAACTATAAATCTAAATTATTCTGATGTTAAATTTCTTTACGGAATAGGTGTTTTGATTATTCTTGTATCTCTAATATCAGGTGCATATCCGGCTTTATATCTTTCATCAATTGAACCTGTTAAAGCGCTGAAAAATATTTTAAGTGAAGGAAAGAAAGGAGCGCTGCTCAGGAAAACTTTGGTTGTTGTTCAGTTCTCACTTTCAATAATATTAATAGTAGGCACAACAATAATTTATTACCAGCTTAATTTCATTAAAAACAAGAAGCTGGGATTCGATAAAGAAAATATTATTTATTTTAAAGCTCAAGGGAAATTTTTACAAAACTACAGCACAATGAAAAATGAACTGTTAAACCAATCCTCTATACTTGATGTTACTGCAGAAGATAGATTATTTACAAATTTTTCCAACTCAACAGACAATCTTTATTGGGAAGGAAAAGAGAGTAAAAATTATGTCCAGGTCGAGTATGCTTATGTAGACTATAATTACTTTAATATGCTTAATATTCAAATTAAAGATGGACGGAGTTTTTCCCAAAAGATGAATTTGAACCAATCGGTTTTTATTCTGAACCAGGAAGCGCTGGATCAAATGAAGCTGAAGGAACCGCTTGGCAAAAGGTTTGTTTTAAACAATATCCAGGGGAAAATTGTCGGTGTAATAAAAAATACTTATTTCAAATCACTGCATCATACAATTGTACCTGTTGTTTATTTGCCTCTTAATAATTATTCAACGCTGTCATTTATTTACAACGGTATTATCTATGTGAAAACGGAAGCAGGGAAAAGAGATGCTGCTATTGCTGCAGTTGGAAATATCTGGAAGAAAGCAAATCCTGATTTGCCGTTTGAATATCATTTTTTAGATGAAACGATTGAGAATCAGTATGTTAAAGAAATTCAAACAGGAGAAATTTTCGGTTATTTTTCCTTGATTGCAATTTTAATTTCATGCATGGGGTTATACGGTCTTACATTATTTGTAATTGAAAACAGGATTAAAGAAATTGGAGTGCGGAAGGTTATGGGTGCTTCGGTTACAAATATATTAAAAATGTTTGTTATTGATTATGTAAAATTAATTTTAATATCTACTATAATTGCATACCCGCTTGCATGGTACACAATGAATAAGTGGCTTCATAATTTTGCTTATAGAATTAATATCACCTGGTGGATATTCATTCTTGCGGGAGGAATTGCTATTACAATTGCATTGATTACAATCAGCTTTCAGGCAATTAAAGCAGCAACGGCAAACCCGGTTGAATCTTTGAAGTATGAATAGAGGAAAATTCCAAATGATAAAAGACAAATTACAAATAAATCACAATTTCGAAATTCAAATTTCAAACAGATTAAAATCCAAGAAATGATCTTTTAGAATGGATGAATGATTGAATGATGAGAAGATTTATTCTTTTACTTGATCCCTTTCCTTCTTTTCCATGAGTTTACCCATCTCTGCTGAAGTTTCTGCTTCATTTGATTTATTTTCCATATCTTTATTGAGTCTGATGCTGTTTTCAAAGAGTTCTTCAGAAAGCTGAAAATTATTTAAATTGTTTTGAATCATTCCTTTGATTTTATATATATCTGCGATAGAAAGCGTATCATTGATTTTGTATGCAATTTCCATTGCTTTATCCGTATATGCATCAGCTAAGGAATAGTTTTTTAAGCTTGTATAAATGAAAGCTTTTCCAATATATGCAACCGCGCAATTTGAAAGATAATCGTTTGCCAGAGAAATTGTTATGCATTTATTAAATTCATCAAGAGCAGCATCAAATTTTTCCAGGCGGGTGTATAACATTCCTATATTATGATATACCCGGGATAAGCGGCGGGTATCATTTAATAGTTCAAACTTTTCAACAGATTTTTTGCAGTTCCAGATAGCTTTTTCATAATTTCCCTGGATTGCATTGATAATTCCCAGATTAGTCAAAATCATGGCATGCGATGATAGATCATTTTCACTATTTAGATATGTTAATGCATTTTCAAAATGTTCTTGTGCTTTTTCGAATTCACCCTTTTCGCCGTAAAGCGTACCCAGCATGTTTTCGCATTTTGCTATGCCTGATTTATCGTCAATTGATTTGAAAATATTCATAGCTTCCGAGAGGTAATAGCTGCTGTCCTCCCAATATGCCTGCGACCAATAAACTTTTGAAACCATTAAATTTGTTTCAGCAAATATTGACGGGTAATTTTGAGGGTTGATTTTGCTTAATTGATATTCAGCTATCTCAAGAGAATATGCATTTTCTCCGACAAAAAGCATCAGCTGCGAAAGATCCAGTATCAATCTATAATATTTTTCTTCCTCTAAGAGTTTTTCACAATCTATAATTATTTTATCTATGATTAAGCGATAGTTAATCCCTTCCGGCAGATTATAATTTACATGCTCTAATTCCAATTCCGAAAGTGAATTATTTACATTCCCCGTGCAAGAAATATCTTCTTTAAGAACCTTAATAAAATTTTCAGTATCATTTTCGGGCAAATAATTGCTGATCAGGTTTCTTATATCATTTTCAATATATGAGAAATTATTATCCATTTTAGGGTTTACATTCCCATATTAAAATTTAAAGTTTCCTCAATCTTTTTAACTTTCATAGAATCCTTTATCTTTTTATAAAAATCTAATGCGTTTTTTAAATAAAAACTTTTCGATTCAAAATTTTTTAACTCATCATAAAGCATACCCAGTTCAATGCATGTTTCAGCTATATTCAATTCATTTTTTAAAGTTGTATTAATCCTTAGGCTATTGAGCAAATAATTCTCGGAAATATTAAAGTTTTTCAATTCTCTCTCAATAGTTCCTTTAACCTTATAGATATCGGCAACAGTAATTTTATTATCAGTAGAATGACTTATTTCAAGTGCTTTTTCCGCAAACTCAGCAGCATAATGAAAAGCTTTCAATGGAATTAAGGCCCTGGATTTTGCGAGATAAAACATACATAAAGTTGAAAGGAATCTATATTTCTTTGTAATTTCGATTCCTTCATCAAAAGCAGAGATTGCAGCAGAATAATTTTCTTTTTCAAAATATACCATCCCTAAATTGAGAGTAACATTTGCAATATTCTTAAAATCAGAAAGTTCTTTAAATATTTTCAGAGCATTATTTAAGCGGAAAAGTGCATCATCAAAATTCCCCTGGATATTATTTATTATACCCAAATTAGCTTCCACATTAGCTGCCATTTCAGAATTCTTTTCAGGATTCATTAAGATGAGACTTGTCTCAAAATGTTTTTTAGCATTTTCTATATCACCAAGCTCTCCGGAAATAGAACCTAATAAATTCTCACATTTTGCCATTCCATAATTATCATTGGCCTGGCTGAAGATAGATTGTGCTTCTGCAATTGCAGACAGGCTTCTTGACCAGCTTCCTCTATTGATATATACATTTGCTAATCCAATTAAGGATTCCGCTTTATAAATACCTAAACCGGAACTTTTTATTTTTGCTTTCTTAAAGATTTCGGCGGCTAAATTTAATTTGCCGCCGGAAATACATACCTTTCCAAGTTCCAACAAAAACTTACAGAACTTATTATTCTCTAATTTCTTCTCTGAAAATGTTATTGTTCTATCTATTTTGATTCTTTCATTAAAATTATCAGCTTTTATTTGCAGTTGATCTCTGTAGAAATTATTAATCTTTTCGTCTATTCCGTTAACTCCGCTTTCATGATGGATTAGGTTGACATTAAAGTCGCTATAATTATTATCACCCAGATAATCCTTCAGCAGCTTGTCTAATTCAATATCAAATGTACAATTCGGAGTTGACATCTTTTTTTTTCTATAAAAAATTAGTTAATAAATCCCCATCGTGAAAAATGAGGCAGCTGGGCATTGATTATTTGTAATTTGCCTGACTGTTTTTCAACATAAATACTCTGATATTTTGCTTTATAATATTTGCCGTCAGGTGACATATAAACGAAGCTTACATTAGAAGGATCAACGTTGCTAAGATCAACACCCATAATAGTTAAATTATAAATTACAGGTTTTGCCCAGGTACCGGAAGGCGAAAATGAAGCAGTGCCAAACTGATCGTTAACAGACATAGAAACATACCTTGAACCGGTAAAAGAATACCGCTGGAATCTTGCATTAGCAGTAATAGAAATCCATCCGAAAGGACCGCCTGCATAGCCGGTATTAATCTCTAATAAAGATTCCTGATCACCATAGATAGTTTTACCAACGGAAATATCTTTTTTGAGAGCTAAATCATCAGAAGAAGGCAGTGTAATCCAATTCGGATTGCTGACTTGTTCATCAGTATTTATTGAATTATTAACCGGTGAAACCATATTTGATTCATCAGTGCAGCCAATTACAAATAAGGCTAAAACCATCAGCATTGATAAATATTTTAACATCTCTTTCTCCTTATATTTTTTATAACATTTTTTGAAATTATGTATTCTATAATTCAAGGCTGATACCAAATAATAATTAGTAATTATTACTTGATGATTTTTTTTGTACGATATTATCAGTAAATAATTCTTAACAGTTTTGTAAGAATTACTGTTTTATTTTTGTACTATGTTTTATAATGATCCATTTTGCTCAAAGATTCTGTTTTTAATCATTTTTGCAATAAATATAATCGTTGAATAAGCTTGAATAACTAAGAAATGCAAAAGTGTTTGATTTTGGAATAATTTTTTATTTGTTTTTTTTGAATATGAAGGAATAATTTTTATAATTTTGCTATATGTTGAATAAAATTTTATCAAAGCTCTGTTTTAAGAGGATTGTTTAATTTATGAAAGAAGATGGGGATGAATTCTTTAGCTCATCTGAAGAAAATCCGGAAATATATAAATCTGAGTTTTTTGATTCGGAACATTTTCCTTCGGGATTTCTCGTCTTAAATCAGGAAGAAAAAATAGTTGATATAAATGGTTTTGGTCAATCTTTAATTGGTAAGAAGAAAAAAGAGCTGCTAAATCAAAAATTCTCAGATTTTATTTTTGAGAAGGACATCAAGATATTTCAGAAGATTTTAAGTAAAACTTCCGAAGGTTCACAGCCCCAAATAGAAGAAATTAGGATTAAAAAGGCTTTCGATAGTTATTTCCCTTCATTAATAATGATTAAATGCCATCTAATACAACGTGTACAAAAAAAATTTTACTTCTTATCTATTATTGACTTTACCTTGCAAAAAGTAAAAGAAGAAATAAATAAAGATAGTGAAGCAAGGTTTGAGAATATAGCAAACACTGCTCCGGTAATGATCTGGATTGCCGACGTAGGCGGATTATTCAGTTTTGTTAATAAAATCTGGCTTGAATATTCAGGTAAAGGGATAGGGGAACAATTAGGTATGAATTGGTTGAAAGATGTTCACACTGATGATGTGGAAAATTTATTAAATAAATATAGTGATGCCATTAGGACTAGAAATCCTTTTACGTTCGAATTTAGGCTAAAGAGCAGAGAGGGTCAATACGAGTGGATGATGATTAGAGGAACACCCCGATTAAGTCATGATAGTATATTTATGGGATTTATCGGTTCATGCACTAATATTAATGTTCAAAAAGAGTTTGAAGAAAAGATAAAAAAAGTGAACGCCGATCTAATAGAAATTAACTCTGCAAAGGATAAATTTTTTTCAATCATATCACATGATTTACGGAGTCCGTTAGGGGGATTAATGCAGATTCTTGAAGTGCTTGAGGATTCTTATGATTTTCTTGATGAAAAAGAAAAATTTCATATTGTTACAGAAGCTGCAGATGCATCAAAAATGGTGTATACACTTATGGAAAACCTACTTGAATGGTCAAGAATCCAAACCGGAAGAATTCCTTTTAATCCAGAAAAAATTGAACTGCTTCCTATATTAAGGGGAATTGAATCATTATACTCTCAAAATTTAAAAAACAAACAAATTACCTTAACTATAAAAGTAGAGCATGGCATATTCTTAAACGCTGATATTAAAAT
Source organism: uncultured Ignavibacteriales bacterium (assembly GCA_963742995.1). GTDB lineage: Bacteria > Bacteroidota > Ignavibacteria > Ignavibacteriales > Ignavibacteriaceae > CAVQBP01. Next base: position 3,220 of record CAVUOL010000095.1, on the reverse strand, counting down.
GACAGATACAATTTTTAGAAATCTTGTTTCAAATGCAATAAAATTTACTAATCCCGGTGGTTTAATTTTAATTTCATCAAAATCAGAGGGAGATTGGGTTACTATAAATGTTAAGGACAGCGGTGTAGGAATTGAGGAAAAGAATTTGGACAAGTTATTTAGAACAGAAGTAAGCTATTCTACAGAGGGAACCGGAAAAGAAAAAGGTTCAGGTTTAGGCTTGGTGCTTTGTAAGGAATTAATTGAAAAACATGGGGGCAAAATCAGCGTTGAAAGCAAAAAAGACTACGGTACTAATTTCTATTTTACACTCCCGGCAGGAGCATAATCATAGGATTATCACAAAATAAAAAAGCCTCAATTTGGTTAAAATTAAGGCTTTTTAAGTGGGCGCTCACGGATTCGAACCGCGGACCCTCTGCTTGTAAGGCAGATGCTCTAAACCAGCTGAGCTAAGCGCCCTTCATATCAGTATGTGGTTTGTAGTATGTTGTTTGTTGTTTTCTATAACAGTATTAAAAATTAAAGAACAAATCTAAAGAAAAATATATAGATTGCAAACTACCGACCATCAACCTTCTACCACCAACTCTTGGAGCGAGCGACGGGGCTCGAACCCGCGACATTCAGCTTGGGAAGCTGACACTCTACCAACTGAGTTACGCTCGCATTTCTTCTGATCAAACATAATTTTTTATTCTATATTTGTCAATAATTTCCTGAAGGTACTTTTTACTATAAAAGGTGTAATATTTACACCGTCGTCATTTTTTCTGCAACAATTATTAAAATCAATATATATTATAGTCCATTCCCATGGCATAAAAAATGTTTTGATTACCAGGCCATTACATTAAAGTTCAACAAAACATTAAAAGGATATGGATGGATAACGACAAAAAAAGAATTTTAATTGTAGAGGATGAATTTATTGTTGCTGCCGATATTAGAATGACACTCCAGAGGCTAAATTATAATGTTACTTCAAGTATTGATAATGGTGCGGATGCAATTAGGATAACAGAACTTGAAAAACCTGATTTAGTTTTAATGGATATAACTTTAAAAGGAAACCTTGATGGGATTGAAACGGCTAAAATAATTATGAGCAGATTTAAAATACCTATAATTTATTTATCGGCTTTAAATGATGAACAGACTATTTATAAAGCGCTTTCGACTAAGCCTTTTGGTTATTTAATCAAACCTTTTGCCCCTATCGAACTTCATGCCGCTATTGAATCAGTATTTGTAAAATTACAAGTATTTTAGGTTTAGATAAAGCCTTTATCTTTAATAAAAAAGATTTAGTCTTTCAAAATTATTTATTTCACCCCTTCGGGGTTTTGGGATTTACTGCAATTTATAATATCTACAATAATATCACACCTTCGGTGTTCAAAGTTCAGATTTATGCAAGTATAAAGACGGCATCTTTAAGATGAGAATTTTTTTTGTTAACACAGTAAGTATAGGTTAAAGCTTTATTTTTATAAAAAAGATATCATTTTTCCAAATTATTTATTTCATTCTTTGGGGTTTTGGGAATTACTGCAATTTATAATATCTACTACAATAATGTCACACTTTCAATGTTCTGAATCTGAGTTTTCTACACTAATATTAAATCTTCGGTGTTCGAAATTTTGATTTATGCAGGTATAAAGATGACATCTTTAATATGGGAAGTTGTTTTAATTTTTTATTAAAAAGTAAGTTACAGATATAGCATTATTTTTAAATGATAAAGGTGTCATCTTTCAATTTTGTTTGTTTTATACTTGTGTTATACCGGATGTAACGGCTGTTAGATATTCAATAATTAAAGTTTAAACGCTTTTTCAACCAGGTCTTTCTGCTGCTGCATAGATATTTTTGCAGAGCCGACAGCAGGACTTGCGCTTTCCGGCCTGCCTGCATAGTATAATCTCTGACCTTTGAAGAGGTCTTCTGATAGTCTCGGTACTAGAAAATTCCAGGCTCCCATATTCATTGGTTCTTCTTGAACCCAAACAACCTTCTTAGTATTTGAATAAGATGCAAGTATATCTTTTATCTGTTCATTCTTATACGGATATAATTGTTCTATTCTTATAATTACAGCTTTTTCATCAAGGTTGTTATCTTTTCTATATTTTTTAAGATTGTAATATACTTTCCCGGTGGTTAATATAACTCTTTCAACTGCCTGCTTATTTTCGACCGGTTCGTCAATAATTTCCTTAAAAATGCCGGTAATGAAATCCTCTTTAGGTGATTTTGCTTCGGGATGTCTGAGAAGACTTTTAGGTGTCATGATAATCAAAGGACGTCTTTCAACTCTTTTTATCTGCCTTCTTAATAGATGGAAATACTGTGCGGGAGTAGTTGGATTACAAACCTGCATATTATCTTCTGCACATAGGATTAAAAATCTCTCAAGCCTTGCACTGGAGTGTTCCGAACCCTGCCCTTCATAACCATGAGGGAGGAGCATTACAACACTATTAGGCATCTGCCACTTTTCAAAGGAGGCTACAATAAAATTATCAATAATTACCTGAGCACCATTGGCAAAATCGCCAAACTGAGCTTCCCAGATAACTAAAGCCAGGGGGTCAGCCGTACTGTAGCCGTATTCAAATCCAAGTACAGCGGCTTCAGAAAGAAGACTGTCGAGCGGTTCAATTTTAGCTTGATTACCAAACATATGGTTGAGAGGAATATATTCTTCACCTGTCTGTATATTAGATAAAGCGAGATGCCGCTGACTGAAAGTTCCTCTTACACTGTCCTGACCGCTTAACCTAACTGGTGTTCCTTCATAAAGCAAGCTACCAAAAGCAATTGATTCGGCGAATGCCCATTCAGCTTCTGTTTCTCCATTTATAAAAGTTTTTCTTAAATCAAGAGATTTTTTTAACTTTGGGTGTATAGCGAAATCCTCAGGGAGTTTTGTTATACCCATAACAACTTTGTTTAATATCTCTTCACTTATAGCAGTATCCTTAACAGGAACTGCAGATTCTATCTTTTCTTTAGATACAGCAAGTGGAACATCTGTATTGAAGGAAGTAACTTTCTTTTTAATTCTGTCGAATGCCTGGCTCAGTGAATCAGTAATTTTATTCTGCATTTCTTCTATCTCTTCAGAAGAAAGCACTTTATTTTTTAATAATGTACCGGCATAAATTTCCCGAACTGAAGGCTGGTTTTTAATTTTTTCATATAAAAGAGGCTG
>CAVUOL010000094.1:0-6447 GCA_963742995.1 uncultured Ignavibacteriales bacterium | reverse complement strand
GCAGAACATTCAAACCCCGAAGGGTGAAATAATATTATTTTTCTTTCGGAATAAATTCTTATCAAACTACTTGAACTATACAATTTATCCATGTAGCCATTAACAGTTTTTTGAACACCGAAGGTGTGATATTATTGTAAAAAACATATATTACCCATATATCCCAAAACCCCGAAGGGGTGAAATAAATAATTATCAACTGCCTCACTTATTTTTAACAAGCACTACCTGCGATCTGTCAGCCTTAACAACATCTCCAAAAAATTTCCTGTACTCATCATAATTCTCTGCCGGTATTTCATACTTTTTTATTTCCATAGACCTTACATACATAATATTACCATCGCTGCCCTGAACAACTTTCGAAGAAAACTCTCCAAAAAATGATGATAAATTCGTTTCACTTGGAACCGCTTCAATTTTATATCCCTGTGGAATTTTATAATAAACTGTATCAATGTCATGATAAGGATAAGAAAATCTGATGGGTGAAAGCCTTTTAGACACTTCACCGGGAACATAAGTATTTCTTTCCATTATATTTGGATTAAAAAATATTCTGCTTCCCGAAATTGTTGCATATCTCGGTAAATTAAGATTTAATTTTAAATTCACAGCATTGGAAGAATCGTTAGAAATGCCAAATGAATAATTCTTAATACTTACATCTGGAACTTCAAAAGATTTTAATATCCATTTTTCCTGATCTTTCGGGACCTCCTCTTTCATAATCGAACGTGCATAAATCTGCTGATCACCTTTCCATTTTATTATTCCATTTACCGAAGCAGCCGTGGATGATAAAGTCACTTCAATTTTCTTTTGCATTAAATTCTGGTTTGAACTGCTTTTAGGTGTTTGTATTATTACACCCCCATCGTGAGTCACCATTAAAGCTCCGCGATTCTCATTACTAGATCCTATATTACCCGCTATTATGTTTTGACTTGTGCATTCCAGCCAGATTGTATCTTGCTGTAGAGGTACACAGACAATAACATGATTAAACTGGTTGCTCGGAAATTCCTCAATTAACGGAAGCCTGTGATCTCCATTGTTTATTAAAATCGGGTAAGCGGTGACTCCGGCTGCTTTAAGTAATGAAACCATATAATTGGAAAGAGCCTTACAATCTCCATAACCGTGATCATATACATACATTGCATTAAAAGGCTGCCATGCACCGACACCTAATTGCACACTAACATACCTTGTCTGCGACTGTAAATATTTATATAGCTTTAAATACTTTTTCCCTATCGCTATCTGAAGAAGAGTATACAGCTTTAATTTCTTTGAGTGCCGATTCGGATAATTCAGTTTTATCCTTATACAAATTATAGACCCATAGACCGAAATCTTTCCATGTTTTCATACTCCCCTGATACCCTTCAATTTCAAAATTTGAAGGAGCAATTTTCACTGCAGTTGCTACATCGTATATCGATTCCCCAACTGCATCATAAGAAAGTTTGATTAGATTTTCTGCCTGCCATGTATAAAGCTTGCCTTCCTCTGAAATTTGCGGCTTTAATGTTTTATTATTACACCAGTACCGAAGCTTATAATTATCTGGAACCAGTACTTCGAACCTGCTTAATTCAACAGGATCAGTAGATTCGCGGGAAAACCATGATGGCCAATTAATATATCCGTCAAAACTTTTTTGATAGGTATATTCTATTGTATATGGAAATTTATCATAAAAAAGTTCTGCAGCTTTGACTCTGTCATCTTCATATAATGAATAGCTGCTGAAAGCACTGTAATCTTTCAGATCTTCCTTGCCAAGGTCTCTGATTTCTTCCCCTTTTGAATCTAATATCCTCCCGTCAAGCTCATCTATATCTATAAATTTATCATAAAACAAATTCAAGATTCCGTACTCTTGTCCCTCTTTATTAAAAATAGTTACAACAAGAGTATCCTTTTCAACTGCACTTGATTCATCCTTAATTTCAAACCTTGTTGATTGTTTTCGTATAACTGCATTGGCCTCTGGAATCAATTGAACCGGTATTTTCTTTACATTATATTCATTCTCTTCCGCGTATAATATGCAGTTAATTGAAAAAAGAAGAGCAGAAAATAGGATTAAGTATTTCAATACTGAAGTTTTCATTTATTTCCTACACTTACCTTTCCGGAAGCCGGCTGAACATCATTCTGCGAATTGACTTTATTTTCTTTGGGTCCAATTACTAATTGCTCCGATTCTGCTGATACTATTTGCGCATAAAAATTTCGTAATTTATCATATTCGCGTGGATTAACTATAGTGTTTTTTAAGTCCATTTTACTTATTATCTGAATTCTATTATCTTCAACCATCATCTGTCTGGAATATGATGCATCATTCCCTTCGTAATATGCTTTCTTAGCTAATGACTCTTTAAGTTCGTAACCCTCAGGAAGTGCTAAATTAATCACCACTACCTGAGAACTTTTATACGCATAATCTACTGGGAACCTCCTAATTTTGGTTTTTAATGGATTTTCTTTAAGCCGGTGAACCATAAAGGGATTTATATAAATTAAATCTCCACTCTTCTGTGCATAAATTGAAGATGAAATACTGCTTTTAACTTTAATAGGTAAATCCAAACTATCTTTATTTTCTATAGAAACAGAATCAATAGTAAAACCTTCCGATTCGGGATCATACAATTCTTTTGCTATATCTATATCTTTTTTACTGCTCATATCTTCCCTAACAGATAGAGATTTGTATTCTCCATAAACATCTTCAATAATGCCCGAAAGAGAACCATCCGGATTTATATGAGTATTAATTAAAGTTTTATTTATATTTTTCTTATCAGTTGAAAATGAGACCCATTCAACCGGAGTATCATCATCAGCTTCTTTAATAACGAGTCCTCTTACTCCTAAAATTTTAGACGGCAGTAAGTCCATTGGACGGTTCGGGTTAGTTGCATCCAGATAATAGGTTTTATTTCCAATGACAACTCGTGCAATATCATAGTTAAACTGAAAAATAATCGGATATAATTCCTGGATTTTACCATTTGAACGGGTGCTTAATATAACCGGATCACCATGAATACCTGCGCTTTTAAGAAGTGAGAGAAGTAGAAAAGTAATCTCTGCATCATTTCCTTTTTTCAGTTCTAGTATATCATCAACTTCATTCTTAGCATATTTACCATTTTCCCCGTTCCAAACTATTGATTTTGAAACCCAATTATAAATAGCTTTTAACTTTTCCTCGGGTGAGGCCAAACCTTTAGTAATTTTTGCAGCTAATTTTTCAATATCCCCTGTAACATCAATTCTATTTAAAAATGCATCATCGTCAACCAGATCGGATACAAGTGAATTCCATGTTCGTAAAACATCTTTTTTTCCTGTACCGATAAATGAATAACCTGCTAACTGTATATTAACCTTGTTAAAATAATCATCGACTGTTGTTATATAGGGCTCTTTTCGAATTGCCGGAGCATCTTTAACTACATAACGGTATTGGTGGCATTTTACAATATGACCTCCAAGCATAGAAGCCGCAGGGTCATTAAAGGTTTCATCGACTTCATCAATATTATTATAATACCAGGGTTCATAACCTCCAAAAACACCTGAATAAATTATATTATGTGGAAATATGACCCGGTATTCGCTCCATAAGACAGGCTCACTATATTGAAATGTCCAATCGGGCACCAGGAATAGACTCTTTGCCTCAATTTTATACTTTATTTCTACCACACATCCGGGCTTTAAATTAGGTAATGTGAAGCGGTAGCTTGTATTTCTATCGTCAACCTCCTCCTTAAATATATCATCATCGTCTAGTTCACTTTCCACAACCTTTCCGTTTTCATCTAAATTATAAGTAATACCTTCTATATCATAAACTCTTTCAACACCATCTTTCGTAAGAATCTCAATAGAATTGCTGCCCCAGCTGAATCCGTTGCTATTCAGAATTTTTACTCTCATAATTCTGCTGTACTCAACATTAAATTCATCATTTATATGCGACACACCATAATCACAAAGTATCAATGCTGTTGCATTGGTATCTTGAGGATAGGATTTCATTTCAAGATCAACCCGTGGTATTTCTCCCCATTCAATAGGAGGATCTTGAGAAAATGTAAATTTCGGCAATAAAAACAGAAATATATATAGAAAACTGATCTTAAATATATTATACATAACTATCCCAATATTTAATTTGTTGAAGTTATACAAACTTTCATTCTGAACGGAACGAAGTGAAGTGCCTGTCCCGCATTTTTGCGGGGAAGAATCTCACTGGTTAAATTTTGAACCGTTTAAATATATCTTACTTCACTTTTGTGATTCCTTTGCAAAACTTTAGTTAATTTAGTTGATTAAGCTTTTATATTCGGGTAAGAATTCCCCTGACTTTTTAATTTAATATTACAATTGTTTTTTCCTAAATATCCTTAAAAAAATCGCAAAAGTTTTTCTAGTCAAAACAAATATAATGCCATTGAGAAGCTACATTATATTAAATATAATACTAAAAAAGGCTGCTTTATAATACGTATTTTTCCAAAAAATATGTAAAAATTACATCTCTTAAGTCCGTAAATAAGAAGCTCCATTAATATCTATAATACTCCCTGTCATATATTCAAAACCATCGCAAGCAAAAGCCGCTATGATTCTCGCTATTTCATTTGGAGAAGCAACACGTTTCAAAGGACTTTCATTTCTAATTTGAATACCCTTTTCACTATTTAATATCCCAGATGCCATATCAGTTTCAACATATCCCGGAGCAACTGCTCCAACAATTATATTATATTTTGCGAGAGCACGAGCTAACGACTGGCTCAAGGAATTTAAACCGGCTTTACTGGCTCCATAAGCCGGATAATCTGGTTCACCCCTAAATGCTCCTCTTGATGAAATGTTTATAATTTTCCCTCCCCCCTTTTTAATCATTTGCCTCGATACAAAATAACAAAGATTTGCAGCCCCTGTTAAATTTGTTGCAATAGTATCATTCCAGTTTACTTGCCATTCACTATAAGAAACCTCATCAATTTTATGTTCGACATAAATGCCGGCATTATTAATTAAGACATCTATTCTATCATACTTCTTTTCCAATTCATTAAAAAATATTTCAACCTTTTCGGCAAAGGAAACATCCAATTGATAGAGACTATGCTGATTCCCGTTATTCTGTAATTTCTTCAAAGTATCTTCTGCCTGTTGAATATTCGTTTTATAAGTTATAATTACATTTGCGTTCAAATCCGCAAACAAATTTGCGCATGCTTTTCCAATTCCCCTTGAACCGCCTGTAATTAATACATTCTTATTTGAAAAGTCTATTAAAGGTTTTTTATTTTCTTCCATTATTACCTCGCCTATTTTAGTGGATATTTAAATTAAAAGTAAAACAATATTCTAGCTAACAAAAGTAAAAAATTCCTGTTTTCATTTTACACAGCGTAATCCAAAGCTACAAACAAATGAGCTTTTACCGGTACTAAAACTCTCAATACTCATATCTCAATACTCGCTACTAATATTCTAACTACTCAAATCTCACTACTCAATACTAATTTATTAGCTGGTAAAATTGTATACTTTATCCTATTTTTGGTAATAAAAAAGGTTGCTTTATTACCGGAGGTTTGATGAAAAAAATCAATTTTATTTTTCTCTTTTTATTATCAGCATTATTTATCAATGGATCGCTTAACTTTCCTGAAGACAAAGAAAGTAGTGAAATTAATAAAGAAAATATGGATACAACTATAAATCCGGCAGACGATTTCTTTGATTATGCCAATGGAAACTGGATTAAAAATAATCCCATTCCAGCCGAATATCCGACTTGGGGTTCTTTTATAATGCTTATAGAAAATAATTATAAAAAACTTGATAAAATACTTAATCAAGCTGAAAATAATTCAACATCGCCTAAAGGAAGTAATGACCAGCTTGTAGGAGATTTTTATAATTCAGGCATGGATTCTGTAAAAATTGATGAGTATGGTTATAAGCCGGTTCAATCTGAATTGGATAAAATTGACAAAATAAAAGACCTAAATGATTTTTATTCAGTATTAAGCCGAATTCATCTTGGCTTTTCAAATCCCCTATTTGCATTTTCTTCATCTCCTGATGCAAAAAATAGCAAGATGATGATAGCTGAATTATACCAGGACGGCCTTGGAATGCCTGACCGGGATTATTATCTGAAAGATGATCCAAACACAAAGTCAATTAAAGCTGCATACGAAGAATATATTAAAAAGGTTTTCTCTTTGATTGGTGATGATTCAACTGCATCCGGGAGTGATGTTGATAAAATAATGAATATTGAAACAGAACTTGCTAATGCCTCTATGACTCGGGTTGAACGCAGAGATCCTCAAAAAACTTATCATAAAATGACTCTTAAACAATTATCTGAAATAACACCTGACTTTGACT
>CAVUOL010000093.1:0-15053 GCA_963742995.1 uncultured Ignavibacteriales bacterium | reverse complement strand
ATAACTTTGCCGGAATCAATCCTCTGTGGAAAGACAAAATTATTAAATATAATAGTTAAACAAATAATGTATTTAAACATTAAGGTATATAAGGTTTAATCTTAATGAATTCAGATTTGTAGAAAGTTTCCCTTTTTCCCACTCTTTTTTATGATGAATTCAACATAAATTAAATAAATGAATTATTCAAGGTAAAGAAAATTACAAAATTACAGAATTGCAAAATTGCATAATTATCCGTCCACACTTCGTTTCGACGGCAGGCAAGATTAAAAAACAATCTGGCAATTTAGTAATCTTTCAAAAAAACTTTTTGGGTTCTGGCTTTGCCAGTTTAGGACTAAGAGTCAGATTAAGTAGACTGTCATTACGGCATATTCCCAATAATTTTGGGGATGTATGAAAGTTATTATTATGCTTATTTTAAGGTTCATTTAACTTGGAGTTACCTTGGAGTTACCTTGGAGTTGTACCGGAATTAGAGCGGAGTTGTACCGGAGGTGAAATTGGAGCTAAATAGCGGGTAAAAAAGTGTGACAAAAATGACAAAATTGACGTGGAAAATGGAATGGTGGAGTTTTGGAATGATGGAATTAAAGAGGTCATTAAGTCATTTGTCATTGGCCATTAGTCATTCATGGTCATTTGTAGTCATTCGTAGTCATTTATGGATGACTAGTAAGGAGATAAGTTTTGAAATAAATTTTGTCGGCGTTGACAAAAATTTATAGTCATTTACATTCATTCATTGGATATTCAATTGTAATTGAGTATGAGAACTGAAGGGTCAGTTATAGCATTCCATATTTAGGACAAAGGTATATGCAATCCTAGAAAACCTCCGGGGTTTTTAAAACCCAGGAGGTTTGAGGTTTATTTAGATTCTTTAAATTGACTCTTAAAGATAGTTTGATAAGATTTTATAATTTCATTCTGTTTTTCAAGGAGATCCTCCAGTTCATTAACCTTTTTCTCCAACTCTCTTAACCTTGAACCTTCCTTGCCGCGTTTTCTATAGTCTTCTTCATTCTTCAACGCGTTTACATTTATACCCGACTTTCGGACAATTGCCATAAATTTTGCGGACTGCTTTTTTACACCTCTTGAAACCTTAGGCTCCGATAATCCCATTTTTTTTGCAAATTCGATCTGGCTTCCGAATTTATCTAGTATGGCATCCCTAAGGATTTCAGGTTCAATAGACATTTTATACTTGTCCTTTCTTATTTTATATTATAATAATTATTATTATTTATTTATTTTATAACTAATTGTTATAACTTAATACTATAAAGTTATAAAATATTAATTTTAGTTTCAAATATTGTGGTTAATTTCAATTGTAGGACGGATAAGCTAATTGTTTGAGAAAAGGAGCAAGGTTATTCCGGTTTTGCTAAATTTGAATAGCTTCTTAAAACTTCAGCTACACTCCAGGCTTGTGCTATACAGCCTCTTGGTTCAAATGGTTTTTCAGCATCAAATATTTCACTTATTGTACCGATACAAGCCTCATTTAACTGCTTTTCAAATTCTTTCAGCAGGTTTCCGGCAGTTTCTTTATTGCCTGGTTTTACTTTTAAGTATGCATCAATATAAGGTCCTATCAGCCATGCCCATACCGTACCCTGGTGGTATGCTGCATCTCTGGATTTCAGATCTCCGAAGTATTTGGCTTTATAATCTTTACTTGCCGGAGCAAGGGATCTTAGTCCCGCCGGAGTTAATAATTTTTCTTCAACTATTCTTAAAACCGGATCCCATTTATCTTTTTCTAAAACCGGGTTAGGTAATGATATCGCAAAGATCTGATTAGGTCTGCATGAAGCATCATTTCCGCTTTCTCCTTCAATTACGTCAAATAAATATCCCGATTCTTTATTCCAGAATTTTTTATTGAATGATTCCCGGACTTTTATGCCAATTTCTTGATATTTTTTTGCAGCTTCTTCGCCGGAATTATTTCTCATCCATTTTTCTGTAAGACAAAGAGCATTATACCACAACGCGTTTATTTCTACTGCTTTTCCCCGTCTTGGTGTTACTACCCAGTCATCCACTTTTGCATCCATCCATGTCAATTGGTATCCTTCTTTTCCCTGAGTTAATAATCCGTCCTCTTTATCCATCTTAATTCCGAATTCTGTCCCATTAATATGAAATTCTATTATATCTTTAATAACCGGTATAAGCATATTTAAAGTAACCAGGTCATCTGAATATTCAATGTATCTATTTAATGCATGAAAAAACCATAAGGTTGCATCTGCTGTATGATACAGACCCTTTTTCCCTCCTTCAGGAAATAAATTTGGAATTAGTCCATTATCTACATAATGAGCAAATGTTCTCAGAATCCATCGTGCTTCATCAATTCTTCCGGTAGTAAGAGTCAATCCTTCAAGACTTATCATAGTATCTCTGCCCCAGTCTGTAAACCAATGGTAGCCTGCAATAATGCTTCTTACGTCATCTCCGGCTGCCTTTGCTCTTGCCTCATCTTCAACTCTTCCAACGGGTTTAATTATAAATTGATCAGCTGCAAGTTTTAGTTCTGCCTGGAAGCTCTCATTTACTTTTTGATTGGGCAACATTAATAACCTCTTCCTCCTTTCAGTTTCCGATGTTAGAACTTCTTTATAATTTAATGCCAGCATCTTTTCCCAATTTTCTGTTGAAGCAGATAATACTGCTTCTGTTCCCGGAGTTAAAGTAGCTTTGAAATATCCCGGCGACCAGAGAGTTCCTTTCGATTCATATCCTCTTTCTGCCTCAAGTTTAAAATATATTTCTCTTGTCATTCCTCCGTCTAATATTAAAGTTGAATTTTGATTCTCAAATATCATCTTTAATTTGGGCATGGACGGATCAGCTTCTATTTCACACCGCTTTTCTTTTATTTTTAACTCATAAGATTCCTTAATGGGTGTATTTATTGGAGCTTCATGCGGTCTGAAATTAAAAGAAGGTTTTATTTCAATTTCTAATGCTTGATTCCCCTCCAAAATTTTATAGCAGATATGTACTGTGTTTTGCATATACGGCATTATAATTCTTTTTTCCAGTATTATATTTTTTATTTTATATATCCATACCGGTAAACCCATTTCCAATCTAAAGCGTTCTAAATATTTTACTTCTTTGACATCTAAGATATTTGCTGGATCTTTCTCTGAATTTAAATCTACGGCTGAAAATCCGGTTGAATGAACCTGTTCAGCAAGATGGTTCAACATAACTATTCTTCCAAAAGGTGAAGGGAGGGCAGCATTCAAATAGCTGTGATACCTTCTAGTTATAGCACCTCCCAATGTACCACTTGCATATCCACCTAAACCATTGGTTAGAAGCCATTCTTTATTTACAGATTTCTCCTTCTCTTCGTCTGAAAGAGAATTAAAATCTATTTCTCTTACAACTTCATCCATAATCATTCATCTAAATACTATTTAAGTTCTTTAAGTTTCTATGGTCCCTGTACTTGTTATAAATTTAGGATTCCATTCCGATTTAAGTAATACTGCAGAATAGGATAAAATCTGCCATCCGTCATCTGTATCTAACGGAGGCGTTCCGCATCCACCGTATTTAGGATCTTCAGTTGAAAATTCAATTTGCCAATTCATACCTTCCGGAGGTGCCAGCAGAGGTTCCGGGGCGGGGTTCAAATTGATATCTTTTTCTAAATTAATTATCAGAAGTTTTTCATTATCATCTAAAAAATACCTTATCAGGAAGCAATCTTCTGTTAATATAGCACCGTCTGCTCTTCCTTTTTCCTGAAAGCCCATCTCTATTAATCTTTTTCTCACCTTAATCAGATCCTTATACATAGTATATATTTCTATATTCTTTTCCCTTTCATGCAAATTTAATTTGCAAATTTCATATGAGTTTCTATCCATTGGGTTAGGGAGGCACAGCTGCATCTCTGGTGTTAATAATCTTCTAAATTGTGATAAAAAACGGATTCTCCCCTTTTTAGTTAGTCTGGCAAGTTCTTCATTATGATCGGCAAAATATAAAAAAGGTGCGGTTGCATTAAATTCCTGCCCTTGAAAGATCATAGGTATGCCCGGTGCTAAAAGGTTTAAGGTTACTATTGCTCTATATTTACCCGGTATTGATAAAGTATGTATCCTATTCCCTCTGGCAGAATTTGCAATTTGATCATGGTTTTGAATATAGAAAACGAATTTTTCAGGATTAATTTTATGTGCTGCTGTTCCTCTTCTTTTTTTCTGCCATTTATATCTTTGCCCTTGAAACAAATATCCGTATTTTATTGATGAAATAAATTCTTGAGGCTTTCCTTTATAGTCGCTGTAATAGGCTTCATTATTTCCTGTTAAGGATACAACTGCAGAATGATGAAAATCATCATTCCATACCGCGTCCATTCCAAAGCCTCCTTCACATTCTTCCTTAATTAATTTTACTTCCTGTGGTTCATTTTCTGCTATTATTAAGATATTCTTCTTTTTACTTTTATTTTTTACGCTTGATGTTATTTCTGCTAAGATATGATTTGATGATGAGTCATGAATATCTTGTGTTGCATCCAGTCTTAAACCGTCAATATGATATTCATCTATCCAGTATTCTGCATTTGTTATAAAAAATTCTCTTACCGGTTCCGAATTATTACCGTCAAAATTTATTGCATCACCCCAGTCGGTTTTATATTTAGTTGTAAAATAATCTGATGAGAATTCCTTTAAATAATTTCCGTCGGGGCCTACATGGTTATATACCACATCTAAAATTACACCAATTCCCAAAGAATGAGCAGTATTCACAAAGTTTCTAAAATCATCCGGTTTTCCGTAAAGTCTTGTTGGAGCAAATAGATCAACGCCATCATATCCCCATCCGAAATTTCCGGCAAATTCGGCAACCGGCATGACTTCTATGCAGGTTATTCCTAAATCGGATAATTCTTTCAATTCCTTTCTTGCCGATTCCCATCTCCCTGCCTTTGTAAAAGTCCCCACATGTAATTCATAAACTATCTGCTTTTTAAGTTCGCATCCTTTCCATTGATCATCTGTCCATCTAAATTTATTAGGATCAACCACTTTCGAAGGGCCGTGAGGGCCGAAAGGTTGAAATCGAGAGGCTGGGTCTGGAAATAATTTTGGATTGTTGTCTAATTGAAATGAATACAATATATTATTATTGAAATTAAAGGTTCCTGAGAAATATCCATTCTCTTCATTCTCCAGTTCTCCTCTTGAGAGTGTATCAAAGTCATTTACTGCTTTTTTTTGAACTATAACTTTTATTGTTTTTTTATCCGGTGCCCAAACTCTAAAGCTAATTCTTCCGGCATTTAATACCTCAGCTCCTACCGGATATTTTCTTGCGGTTTTTACATCTTTGCTTTCTATCAACATATAATCTTTGTTTTTTTATAATTTTACTTCCCCAGATCATTTCAAAAGAATACTTAGATAGTTCGGAAAAATTATATTATTTTATCAAAGGGTGCTTCGCCTAAATTTTCTATAGAACCGTCTGCATTTAGAACTATAACAGTTCCCTCTTGTTTATCCTTTATTTCATTTTTTGCAACTTTTATTGCTTCTTCTTTTGTATCATGTATAGATAGTATTTCGTCGGTTTTCTCTTTTTTAACTCTCCATACACCTTTATACGGCAGTACATAATAAGTGTTCATCCGGTCTCCATTTAAAATTATAACTGCTCGATATTATAGGAAAAAGTTAAATACTCTTCTGTGATTAAAAGTTTTAGGTTGATTAAAAACTTCCTATTTCAATATAATAATCACAACTACTGTATTAATTCTAGTGTAAATGATTTCAATCATTTCATCTTATGATATTATGTCTTTAGACATTCGGGGGTCCTAGGATGGAATAATGGAGTTGTGGAATTTTGGAGTAATGCATGAGAATCTTTATACTGCATTGCTTCCGCTTCTCAATACTTCGTACCAATTTATTTTTCTGGTTGCAAACATAATTCCCGCCAGTATTATGAATAATGCTATATTTCCTAGCAGTAGTGAATAGTCTTGTAATTGTAGAATTATATACATAAATCCATAAAATAAAATCAATATTCCGCCTATTGATAATCCTAATTTAGTTTTTGAATATATGTTTTTTGTATAAAAGCTAATTAAGCCAATTACAAGTATACCGGATATTAGGTAAGAATATTGAAATAACATATATTCGGATAAAGCCAAAAGCAGCGAATAAAATATCACCAGCGATAAACCAATTAACAAATACTGTATCGGGTGCAAAGCTTTCTTACTAAAAATTTCAATCATAAAAAAGCTTACGAATGTAAGTAATATAATCATAATCCCATATTTTGATGTTCTCATGGTTTTTTGGTATTCATCAACAGGTATAAGGAGCTTTACTCCGAAGGCACTTGGATATAAATTATAATTTTCATTGTACCATTCCTGCGGATAATTTCTGTTAAATTGATTTACTTTCCATACAGCGCTGAATCCGTTAGAAGTAAGGTCCCGGGATGAAGGAAGAAATTCACCGGTAAAACTTGGATTATCCCACTTTGATTCAATATTAGCTTCGGTAATTTTTCCTATAGGAATAAATTGAAGGTTTTCACTCCCTTTTAAATGAAGTGTCAGCTCAAAATTATACCTTTTATTTGAATTATCTAATTTAACATCCGAAAAGAATCCGCTTCTAAATATTTCCCTATCTTTCAATCCGGGATTTACTTCTTTTATCGATCCATTCCATTTTAATAAAATGTTTTCTTGTATCCCCTTCAAATCGCTTATATTAAATGACAAATATTCCTCTTCGGCATTTTGCAGCATATCATCATATTTAATTTTTTTTATATTATTTAAATTGAAAAAACCAGTTATTTTAATTTCAGTCTTATAAATAATCACCTCGTATATTCCCCTGTATCTTTTCTCGGGAAAAACTTTGGATTCTATATTTAGCATTTCCGGTAGGAGAACAAACTTATTCTTTTTTAATACTTTTCCACCTTCCTGGTTTTCTGTCAATTGACTATTAATAATAGATAAAACCGGACCGGCAACTATCTGCGAGTCAGCCCAGTTTTCATTAATCTCTTTCACTACTCCTTTGCGGTTATCCTGTCGTTCTGTTATTAGTGATTGTATCATAGTTAATGGTATAATCAATATTATAATTATTGCTGCACTAATAAAAATTCTAAGTAAGATTGAATTCTTTAACATTCCAATTTTCCCTTCTTTTAAATTTCCTTATCGTTATAATATCTGTTTTATAATTTTTCCCAATGCTTCAAGATGTTCTGAAAATTTTTTCCTTCCTTTATCGGTTGCAGTATAAGTGGTAGATGGTTTTTTCCCAATAAATTTCTTTTTTACTTTTATATAGTTACTTTTTTCAAGTACATTAATATGGGAGGCAAGGTTGCCGTCTGTTATATCCAGCCATTGTTTTAATGAATTGAAATCAATACTCTCGTTTACCATAAGAGCAGACATAATTGCTAATCTTATTCTGTTTTCAAATGCTTTGTCTAAATTTTCAATTATTTCTTTCACTTTTCATACTTCAGATATGTATAAATACCATAAATAATATGCATAACACCGAAACCAAATGCCCATATAAGAAGTCCATATCTCATTCCCGCAATCAATCCTAAAACTATTTCTGTAATTCCCAGATAACGTATTTCGTTCATTAAATATTTGCTTGCGTTAAGCAAAGCCAGGCCGTAAAAAATTAATGTTGATGAAAAAATCAGTTCTGGAATTCCCCTGTACCAAAGCATCAAAGAAAATATGCCGCCGGCTGCAATAGGAATAAATAAACTTGTTAATAAATATCTTGTTGCTATTGTCCAGACAGGCAAATTTTTCTTTTTAGCATTCCGCATTGTAAAGAATATCGCCAGCCCTATTGCTGATATCAATACAACTGCGGCTACGGAAATATAAAAGAATGGAAGACCTTCATTATCAGCATTTTCGTTAATTCCATGAATTTTTTGGAAAATAATATATGAGCCTATTAGAGCTATGATACCGGCACTAAGGCCCGATAATCCGCTCAAAGATAAAAATTTTGAAGATTTTTCCATTATCGTACGGATCTCGGAAAGATCTTTTAGATGGTCCTCTATTTTTTGCATAAATCAACCTTTAATTACAAATAGAAAGTACTTTGTATTACAAAGTTAATTTAACTAGCGGTTTATGTCAAGGGGGAATTTCCGTCGAAATACAGTGGTCATTCGTAGCCATTTAGTAGCCATTCGATAGGACGGAATAATGGAGTTGTGGAATTTTGGAGTAATGTATGAGAAAAAAATATTTGAATTAAAATTAAATTACTGCTCATCTATTTCTAATCGAAGATTTTCAGCTTGATTCAATAGTGTTCTATTTTGAGAAAAACGGCTCTCAACCCCCTATTTTTAAGAGAAAATTATTTAGCCATACCTGACTATACCTGCTATCGAGTTTTGTTTAAAAACGGGTAGTTGAGAGGGGGTTTTTAAGGAAAAAACGGAAAATAGAAACCAATATCAACAGATAAATTCTACTAATCTTTAAAATGTTTGTCTAGACTAAGCAAAAATAGTATTTGTACCTAACTCAAAAAACGAAGACAAGTCTTACGAAATAATTAAAATAATAATGCCCGCTCGAAGCGGGCATTCCATAATAGTCATAAATCTTAATTTTCTATCAAGTGTCCATGTAATAATAATATTCTATTTGTATTCATCCTATGAAGTATGATACAACAAAGAATGAGCCCGAATATTTCCTTTTTACTTTAGTTTCATTGTATTAAATATTTCTCCACCTTTAACAATTAAAAAAATTAGTAACTTAATAAATGTATAAATGTGTTATATTTTTCAACTGTGAATTTTTAAAATTAGAATCTTAAAATTAGGTTTAAATTGAAATACAAATGAATAATCAAATCAGAATGCTTTCAGCAATAATGTTTAGCGATATGGTTGGCTACACAGCACTTATGCAGAATGACGAAAAAAAAGCAAAGGAATTAAGGGACAGGTATAGAAAAGTTCTGGAAGAAAACATCGCAAAACACCAGGGAAAGATAATACAATATTATGGTGATGGGTCTCTTTCAATTTTCGGAAGTGCAATTCAATCTGCTTTATGTGCTGTAGAAATTCAAAAAGAACTTTTATCAAATCCAACAGTATCATTAAGAATAGGAATTCATTCCGGTGATATTGTATACGATAATGACGGCGCTTACGGTGATGGAGTTAATATTGCATCGAGAATCGAATCTCTTGCTATACCGGGGAGTGTTCTTATTTCAGATAGAATTTTTGATGATATTAAAAATCATTCTTATTTATCAGTAGAATTCTTAGGTGCTTACAAATTAAAAAATGTTAAATCTCCAGTAAAAATTTATGCATTATCAAATTCCGGACTCCACATTCCTACTTCGCAGCAACTAAAGGAAAAAACCGGCTCTGAGGAACATAATAGTATTGCGGTCCTTCCATTTTTAAATATGAGTGCTGATCCTGAGAATGAATATTTCAGCGATGGAATAACTGAAGAGATTTTAAATGCTTTAACAAATGTTGAAGGTCTGAAAGTAACTTCAAGAACTTCTTCCTTTGTATTTAAAAATAAGAATACGGATATAAGAGAAATTGGAACCAAACTAAATGTTAATTCTGTTTTGGAAGGAAGTGTACGCAAGTATGGAAATAAAATCAGGATTACTGTTCAGCTCATAAATACTGTAGACGGCTATCATATATGGTCTGAAGTTTTTAACCGAGAGCTTGAAGATATTTTCGAGATTCAGGATGAAATCTCCAGGAAGATTGCAGACAAATTAAGGAAAAGGCCTGAAGAAAAATCAAAGAATGAAACGCTTATTAAAACTTATACAAATAATCTTGATGCATATAATGATTATCTAAAAGGAATATTCTATTATAACAAATGGACTCCGGAAGATCTTACAAAATCAGTTTCATTTTTTAATGATGCTATAAATAAAGATGAAAATTTTGTTTTAGCATATTCCGGTTTAGCAAACAGTTATGTGACTTTAGGTTTAACGGGAATTATGAATCCAAAAGAAGCTTATGAAGCTGCAAAAAAATATTCTTCAATAGCTCATGAGATGGATGCCTCACTTACTGAAGCGCATATTGCACTTGCTCTTGTTAAGATGTTTTATGAGTGGGATTGGAATGGAGCTGAAAAATGTTTTAAAAAGGCACTTGAACTTAACACCGGCGCTGCTTATTTACATTATAATTACTCAATATATTTAAGAGCAATTGGAAATATTCAAGAGTGTGTAGAGGAATCGGAGAAAGCCCTTTCACTTGATCCATTATCATTAGTTATAAATAATAATCTTGGTGAAAATTATGTATTTGCCGAAAGATACCGGGAAGCTAAAGATCAGTTTTTAAAAACACTTGAGCTTGATTCAAATTTCAGGGGTGCATTATGGAGTCTTGGTTATAATTACATATATATGAATGACTACGAAAAAGCTCTTGAAACATTTTTAATTGCACAATCAAGAACAAAAGGAGATTCAATCGGGTTAAAAGGACAGGCGCCACTTGGCGTCATTTATGCTCTGATGAATAAGTATGATGAAGTGGATAATTGCTTAAAAATATTAAAAGAACGGGAAGCAAAAGTTCCCGGGGTTTCCTTTACTTTTGATTATGTCATTATTTACAAAGCATTGAAAGACTATGATAAGGTGTTTTATTACCTGGAAAAAGCATTTGAAGAAAGAAACGGCGGAATTCTTTTTATTGGAAAACATCCCGCCTGGAGAGATATTCAAACAGATCCCCGCTTTAAAAGTCTTATGAAAAAAGTGGGTCTCGAATCATAAACATTAATAATTCTTGTTATTAATTCCAAGCGTAGATATGGTTCCAGGCTCCAGCATAAAGGTCCAGGCACACCTTCAGTGTTCAAAAAATAAAGCGGCTGTGGTTTTCAGACTAAATCCGTTGGATAAAGAGGCTGTGTGAAAATCGTCGGACTACAGTATATATAGAAACACCGGGCTAAAGCCACGGTGTTAGCCTTTGGACAAACCTAACTGTCAGCTAAAGCCAAGGGTAATGGAGGGAATCTTGCTTTTTGATTGTTATAAAAAACTACAGTGACAAAGAAATCTTCAGTGGTTAATTTTGTTATCCAGGAACTAATTCAAAATACCTTTGTTAAATTAGCGATGATGAAAAGATTTATGATGGGAATGTGATAAGAGGGAGAAGTTTCATTATTTTTATTGTTAATCTAAAACAGGAAAGATATGAAGAAAAAAATGATTCTTTTATTATGTTCTATTCCTTTATTCTTTTTTTTATCCTTTACTCAATTTATTACAATCAATCAAGCTGTCCTAAATCAGAATCAGAATTCAAAGCTTTACTCTCCGGATGACAATAAGGAGGAATGGGATAAAATCGATTCACTTGAACATAAGGGGCTTACAAGATCAGCTCTAAATATAGTTGAACAGATATATAATAAATCTTTAGAAGAAAATAATTCTCCCCAGCTTATAAAGTCATTAATATATAAATTAAAATATATTAACTATACTGAAGAAAACAGCACTAAGAAAATTATTTATCAAATCCAAAATACGATTGATTCCTCAAAATTTCCGGCAAAGCCCATTTTACAATCTATCCTCGCCGATGCTTTTTGGCAGTACTACCAGCAAAATCGTTATAAATTCGTTAACAGAACGGAGACTATAAATTTTAATAATAATGATTTCGAAACATGGGATCTTTTTAGGCTGATAAAAGAAGTTATAAATTTATATCAGTCTTCATTATCGAATGCCGACAGCTTAAAGAATACTTCTGTTTCAGATTTTAAGGATATACTGGTAATTTATAAGGAAAGAACTTACATGCGGCCGACCTTATATGATTTCCTTGCAAACCGTGCTCTTGATTTTTATACAAACGAAGAGGCTTCAGTTACTGAACCTGTATATAAATTTGAGTTAAAAGATCCTATTGATTTTTCATCTGCCGACAAATTTGTTAATAATAACTTTCAAACAGAGGATTCTCTTTCACTAAAGTTTTATGCAGTAAAAATTCTTCAGAATTTAATTTCATTTCATTTAGATGATTCTGTTAAAGATCCTTTAATCGATATAGATCTTAAACGTTTAAATTTTGTAAGAACAAATAGTGTTATTGAATATAAGGACAGTTTATATCTTAACGCGTTAAATGGAATGGAAAATAAGTATGAAGGAGTTCCTTTTTCTTCTCTAATCTTATATAACAAAGCGAATTATTATTTTGAAAAAGGGAATCAATTTGAGCGGGAAACTGCTGTTCAATACAGATGGGATAAGAAAAAGGCTTATGATATATGCGATACTGCAATTGAAAAATATCCTGCTTCAACAGGAGCTGAGGCATGTGCTTCATTGAAAAGTCAGATAGGCAATAAAAATTTAAGCTTTAGAGTTGAGTATGCAAATCTTATTGCTCAACCGTTTAGAGTCCTGGTTCAATATACCAATGTAAGCAAAGTTTACTTTCGTATTGTTCCCTGGAATGAATCTAAAGAGAAGGAAGCAGATAAATTAAGCGGCAAATCTTTAATAGATTATTTTAGAAAACAAAATGCTATAAAAGAATGGACTACCGACCTTCCGGATGAAAAAGATTTCCAGGAGCATTCAGTTGAAGCTGCCATACCGGCATTAGAACCCGGACACTATTTGATTTTGATTGGAACCGATAAAGAATTTTCATACGAGGAAAATGCTGTCGCTTATAATTATGCATGGGTTACTAATTTAAGCTACATTTATAAAACAGACAGCGGTAAAACACAATTTTTTGTACTTGATAGAAAATCCGGACATGCAGTTAAGGATGTAAAGGTAAGCTTGTTTCGTCAAAGCTATGATGGTAGGAGCAGCAATTATAAGCAGGATTTAATTGAATCGGGGGTAACTGATCAAAATGGTTCTTATATATTTAATTATTCACCCGGCAGATTTTATAACTTTAAAATTCTCCTTGGGAAGGGGAATGATAAATTCATATCTAAAAACATTTATTCATATAATCAAAATCAAAGCAACAGAATTTTCACTAAAACATTTTTCTTTTTAGACAGAGCAATCTATCGTCCCGGTCAAACTGTATTCTTTAAAGGATTAATGCTTGAAACCGACGGGAAAAAAGAAAATAATCTAAAGACTAATACAACTACAAAAGTAGAGTTTTATGATGTTAATAATCAAAAGATTTCAGAACTGAAATTGAAAACTAATGATTATGGTACTTTTTACGGCAAATTTATTGCTCCTTCCGGTGTTTTGACAGGTGTTATGTCCATTAGAAATGAAACAGGAGCACAGTCATTCCGGGTTGAAGAGTATAAGCGGCCGCAATTTCAGGTTAGACTTGATACTTTAAAAGGCAATTATTCTCTTAATGATTCCGTTACCATATCAGGCTTTGCGAAAACTTATTCAGGAGTGAACCTTGATAATGCAGCGGTAAAATATAGAGTCGTTAGAAGAGCCATCATCCCTTTTTGGTGGTATTGGAGGCCTACTAAACCGGATATGGAAATTACAAACGGAGAAGCAAAAACCGATAGTGAAGGCAAGTTTCATTTTGATTTCCGGTTAATTCCCGACCTTTCTTATTCAAAAAAGGAAAATACAATTTTCAATTATACGGTATATGTTGATGTAGTTGATATTACCGGTGAGACTCACAGTTCGGAAATAACAGTGAGTGCAGGTTATGTCTCTTTACTGACCGATGTTCAAATTCCTGAAACGATCAATAAACTTGACACAAATAGATACAGAGTTACAAGTACAAATTTAAGCGGTCAATTTCAGCCGGCAAAATTCAATGTAAAAGTTTATCGGCTTATGGAACCGGAAAGAGTTTTTAGAAAAAGATTATGGGAAAAGCCTGATCAATTTATTTTATCCAAACAAGAATACTATAAACTATTCCCGCACGATGTTTATAATGATGAAGATAAAATCTATAATTGGGAAAAAGGGAAGCAGGTTTTTGAAACTTCTTTTACAACATCAGACAGTTCATACCTGAATATTAATAAAGAAATAAAAAAATGGAAAATTGGAAGTTATGTTTTAACTGCAGAAACCAAAGATAAAAATGGAACACCTATTGAACTAAAGAAATATTTTACCATATATGACCCATCAACAGATGAAGTTCCAATAAATAGTGCAAATTGGTTAGCGGAAATAAAAACCTCAGGGGAACCGGGAGAAACTGCCGAATTATTGATTGGTTCTGCATTAAACGATGTCAAAATTCTCTATGAACTTGAATATGACGGAAAAATTATTCTTTCCAGGTGGTTAAGAATTGATGATAAGCAGCAGAAAATTGAAATACCTATTAAGGAAGAATACAGGGGTAATTTAATAGCAAACTTTATTTCAACTATTAACAATGAAAACTTTTATAAAAAAATAATTATAGATATTCCATGGACAAATAAACATTTAAATATTTCCCTGGAAACATTCCGGAATAAAATAACACCGGGTGAAAAAGAAGAATTGAAAGTCAGAATAAGCGGCTCAAAGGGGGAGAAAGAAACCGCCGAAATGCTTGCTTCTATGTATGATGCATCATTAGATGCTTTTGCAGTTAATAACTGGAATTTTAATGTTTATCCGGAATATTCATACGGAAGAACATCCTGGAACACCGATAATTCGATCACATCAATCTTTTCGATGTTATTTGAATCGGGCTGGAATCATCTAATTAGTCCACCTTCAATGTTATATGATCAATTAAATTATTTTGGATTTAACTTATTTAGTTTTGGATATGCAAAGAGGAATCCGATATATTTTAAGGCTGATTTTAAGGCTGCACCGGTTAGCCCTACAAGTGAGGCAACATCAATCTCAGCCCTTAAAGTTGTAACTGATGAAACAGCAGCCGGAACAAATGAAACAAAAAAAGAAGAAAAGAAACCAGAAGTCAACTTA
>CAVUOL010000092.1:0-64880 GCA_963742995.1 uncultured Ignavibacteriales bacterium | reverse complement strand
ATTTTTACCAAAAGCTGCTCTCCTTTTAGATATTTCATAAATATAACTTCTGGAAACTGCGCTATGGCGGGCATGGAAATTTTTATGAGCCTTTTCAACTTTAAGAATATTAATATCCGGTGGCAATTTATCATTGAACTTAATCTTAATTATTTCAGGTGCAAGCATGGTTTTTACATCAAGGTGTGCAACCTGGCAAAGTGCATGGACTCCGCTGTCTGTCCTTCCCGATCCCTGCAAATCTATATTTGAATCTTTGAAAATTTCTCTTCCAACATTTAACAGAATTCCTTGAATGGTTTTTGCATTTTCCTGCTTCTGCCACCCACTGTAACGGGTACCCTCATACTCAATATATATTTTGAAACGTGACAATATTTTGGAATTTAATGTTTTGTAGAATAGTGTCTTAGTACTTCCTTAAAATATCTAAAATTATTAAGGTATTAAACATTTTACATGTTTTTAATTTCAAAAGGCCATTCTTTTTTTACTTTGGATCTTACAAGGAATAAAACAGCTCCAATTATCATTACAGCAGCACCTCCGATCGCAAAGTATATCCCTGTAGAAAAAAATAATCCTAACCACATAATTATTGCTATTAATGCCGGTAATGGATATAACCACATTTTAAATGGAAAAAATGAAGCAGGTTTTCTTTTTTTCAAAATCAGAATACCCGCAGCCTGTCCGATAAACTGAATTAAAATTCTCATTGCTAATACGGCACTGATTACTTCTCTAAGCTTAAATAACATGCTAAATATAAAGGCAATTATACCTAGAATAATTAAAGAAGCATCAGGGAAATGCTTTTTAGGATGTGTATGTGCAAATATTTTGAAGAAAGAGTTATCTATCGCAGCAGCATATGGTATTCTCGAATAACCAAGTGTAGCAGAAAACAAAGATGAAAAAGCTATCCAAAGAATTAATATCGTAACAACTATCGCTGCTTTTGAACCATAAATTTTTTGAACAAATGTGCTGACAATAAATTGAGAATTCATGGCTTCATGCCAGGGTATTACCCCCAGCACACTTAACTGCATGGCGAGATAAAGTAAAGCAATTCCTCCTATCGATATAAAAATACTTTTGGGGATATTTCTTTCCAGGGTTCTTCAGTTCCGATCCAAGATTACAAATATTGTAATAACCAAGGTATGTATAAATGGTCTGTACAGATGCACTTCCAAGTCCCACAAAAAAAATAAAAGATAAATCAAAAGCATTATTCGGAAAATCAAATGCGAGTTTGGGATTAAAATGAGTTATACCTCCCAATATTAACCAAACAATGGTTGCAATTACTCCAATCCAGAGGAATAAAGAAATTTTACCAATTGTTGTAATTCTTCGATATAGAAGAAGAATAATTGTTATCACTAGAAATCCTGATATAATTTTTTGCCCGGTCGATGAAAGTGGCATTAGAAAAGTGAAATATTGGGCAAATCCTATTGACCCGGAAGCGATAACTAAAGGAGCTTGAAAAATAGTCTGCCAGATAAAAAGAAACGAGAATAACTTTCCCCAGCTTTTTGGTCCGTAAATTTCTTTCAAAAAAACATAACTTCCTCCTGCAGCCGGCATTGCTGCACCAAGTTCAGACCATACTGCACCATCCATAAAAGAAAGTATTGCTCCTAATATCCAGGCAAGCATGCATTGTGGTCCATTCATTTCTTTAATAACTATCGGAAGAACAATAAATGGGCCTATGCCTACCATATCTATCATATTAAGGGCAGCGGCTTCTTTTAATCCTAAACCTTGTTCGAGTTTGTGCTCGGGAATATTATTCAAAATAAAATTCTTCCTGGAGTAGTGATTTTTTATCTGAATTTAAATATTAAATATTTGATTACATCAGTTCAATTAGTAAATCATATTACTATAATTTTTGTGATCTTATATTTTCTATTACTTTTATTTTATTTGGGTTAAAAAATAATACTTTTAATTTAATAATTTGTAATTTTATTTTTCGAAGTAAGTATTACATTATCATTTTTCAATTTATTTTAATTTATTATGCAGTATCGGCAGTCAAAAACAGGTAAGTTATTAATAGAAATACTTCCAAATAAATGTGACTTTTGCGGATGCTGCGTAGGAGTTTGTCCGGAAGATGCAATCGAACTAAAAGAGGCTGAAATATTTATAATTGACCTTCGATGCACAAACTGTGCAAAATGTGTGTGGAGCTGCCCTATTGAGGTTATTAAATTTAATAAAGAAGGGGTATTGTTAAAATAATATTACCATCGCTGCATGAGAAAAGAATATGATATAATAGTAGTTGGCGCAGGTCCTGCAGGCTCTGTAGCTGCGAGGTTTGCCGCTGAACAAGGTGTCTCCGTTTTAATGCTGGAAAAAGACAGAGATGTGGGATATCCCGTAAGGTGTGGTGAAGCAATTAGTAAAAAAGGCGTTGAACAGTTTATTTCTCCTGATGAAAAGTGGATAACTGCTCACATTAGCAGATTTTCGCTTAATGCACCAAACGGAAATGAAGCCGTAATTGAATTCGGCGAATCCGGCTATGTTCTTGAAAGGAGAATCTTTGATTATGAACTGGCAAAAACAGCTGCAGATGCCGGTGCTGAAATTTTAACCCGTGCCTATGTTAACGGGCTCATTATTGAAAATGATAAAGTGTCAGGGGTAAAATACGAATTTCAAGGAGAGCAAAAAGAATTAAAGGCGAAAATAGTAATTGGTGCAGACGGCGTTGAATCAAGAGTTGGCAGATGGGCTGGAATTAAAACCTATATTGATTTTAGAGATATGGAATGCTGTACGCAAATTACTGCTTCAAATATTTCTGTAGATCCCAACACACTATATTTTTATTTTGGAGAAAACTATGCTCCGGGAGGTTACTTCTGGGTCTTCCCCAAAGGTAAAAATATTGCAAATATCGGATTAGGGATAAGCGGAATGGTTGGAAAAAAAAGATCTGCACTTTCTTTTTTAAATGACTTTATGGTAAAAAATTATCCTAATTCCCCTATTCTCACATCAATTGCCGGCGGCGTACCGTCCACTGTAACTTTAAAAAAAATCTCTTCACCTGGAATAATGCTTGCTGGCGATGCGGCAAGGCAGGTTAATCCACTAAGCGGCGGTGGAATTTCATCGGGAATGATTGGGGGAAGCATTGCAGGAAGAATTGCAGGTGAGGCTGTTAAAATGAATAATTTCGATCATATTTTTAACTACGATAAAGAATGGTATGAAAAGGTAGGTAAAAGACATGAAATATATAATCGATTGAAAAATGGTATTTATAATTTTACCGACGAGAAGTTCAATAAGATAGCTGAATCATTTAATAAGGTTCCGAAAGAAAAAAGAACACTTGGGAGAATATTTATTACTGCATTATTTAACCAGCCTTCCTTGCTTACCGATGTTGCTAAAGTCTTTATTATATAACTTATATAACTCATTTAGCACTTATTTTGTAAATATACATTGATAGAAATATTTTATAAATTTATTAATTAAGAAAATTTTTTTAGTATAAACCAGGAGGTTTAATTGAATATCGCAGTTGTGGGAACAGGTTATGTAGGATTGGTAACGGGTACTTGTTTTGCTGAAACCGGTAATAATATTGTTTGTGTTGATATTGATAAGAATAAAATTGAAAAGATGAAAAAAGGAACCCTTCCTATTTTTGAACCGGGACTTGATTTGATATTTGAAAGGAATATAAAAGCAGGGAGGTTAAAATTTACTACTGATCTTAAAGAATCAGTTAAAAAATCAGATATTATTTTATTATGTCTCCCAACACCGCAGGATGAAGATGGTAGTGCGGATCTGAAATATATTTTAGGTGTCGCTAACGATCTTGGAAAAATATTTAATGAAGAGCCGGAAATTGGTTATAAAGTAATTGTTGATAAAAGTACTGTACCAGTTGGTACCAGTGAAAAAGTCAGGCAGGCCATAAAAAACCATGCTAAAAATTTCGAATTTGATGTAGCCAGCAATCCCGAATTTTTAAGAGAAGGTATGGCTGTTGAAGATTTTATGAAACCTGAAAGGGTAGTTATTGGAACAAGTAGTGAAAGAACCAGGAAGGTTTTAGAAGAATTATACGAACCTTTTATAAGATCCGGGAAC
Source organism: uncultured Ignavibacteriales bacterium (assembly GCA_963742995.1). Lineage (GTDB taxonomy): Bacteria > Bacteroidota > Ignavibacteria > Ignavibacteriales > Ignavibacteriaceae > CAVQBP01. The sequence continues at coordinate 60,737 of CAVUOL010000092.1, read as the reverse complement.
CCGATTTATTTTATGGATGAAAAATCTGCCGAAATGACTAAATATGCTGCTAATTCTTTTTTAGCTACTAAAATTTCATTTATGAATGAAATTGCAAATTTATGTGAATTAACAGGCGCTGAAGTTGATAAAGTAAGAAAAGGCATTGGTTCGGACTCCAGAATTGGAAAAAGATTTTTATTTCCCGGAGTCGGATATGGCGGCTCTTGTTTTCCTAAAGATGTAATCGCCTTAATAAATACTGCCAATGAAAATAAATATGATTTCAGTATCTTAAAATCTGTATATAATGTAAATAAAAAACAGGTTGAACTATTTTTTAATAAAATAAAAAATCATTTTAATGATCTTTCAGGGACTCACTTTGCAGTTTGGGGTCTTGCTTTTAAGCCTAATACTGATGATGTACGGGAGGCGCCTGCATTAACATTAATAAAAAAATTAATAGATAAAAATGCTACCATATGCGCCTATGATCCTGAAGCCATGGAAACAACAAAAATAGCTCTGGGTGATTGCATTAAATACTGTGAAAATCCGTACGAACCTCTCGAAAATGCAGATGCTTTAATAATTATGACTGAATGGAATGAATTCAGAAATCCCGATTTCAACAAAATTAAATCAGCACTTAAATCCCCTCTAATTTTTGACGGAAGAAATCTATATGACCTTGAAAAAATGGAAGAACAAAACTTTACTTATTATTCGGTTGGTAGAAAAACTATTATGAAGAAATGATTAAGAAAAATAATAATGATATATCTAAAGCATGGTTTGCTCTATATACAAAATCAAGAAGTGAATTTAAAGCTGCCGCTCAAATTGAAGCTCTTTGCGTTGAATATTATTTACCTACGGTAACTAAATATAAACAATGGAGCGATAGAAAAAAGAAAATTACCGAGCCTTTAATTAGAGGCTATATTTTTATTTATGCCGATGAAAAAGAGAGAATTTCTTCTCTTGAGCAAAATGCTGTTGTGAGGTGTTTAACTGAACGGGGTAGACCCGCCAGAATACCTGATTGGCAAATTGCCAATTTAAAAAATATGCTTAAAAATGAGGGGGACTTTTATATAACCGAAGGTTTGAGTCCGGGAACTAAAGTAAGAATAAAAGAAGGACCCTTTCAGGATGTTATTGGCGTTATTAGTGAAAGTACGGGTGGTAAAACGATTGCTGTTTCAATTGATCTTTTAAATAGGTCTGTTATTACATACCTTCCGAAAGAAAGCGTTTTTGAAGTTGTTAAATAACTTTTATTTGTAATTTAATTTCTTTTCTTTGCATGGTTCTTTATTTTGTAGAAAGTCTGTTCAATTTTTTAGTAAATAAGCTCAATGATTAATCAAACAGAATTAATTACCTTAAAAAAAGGGGATATAGTTAAACATTTTCTTCTTGTAAAAAAGTGTGAAATTCGAAATACCAGGGCAAATAAACCTTACCTTTCATTGGAATTGTCTGATAGTTCTTTAACTGTTTCAAGTAATGTGTGGGAAGATTTTAATTCTTTTTATGAAAAAACAAAAACTGGAAGTATTGTTTTTGTTACCGGATTTATAGAAGAATTTCAAGGTGCACCTCAAATAAGAGTTACAACCATTCGAAATCCGGAACCTTCCGATAATGTCATTCCTTCTGATTTTATGGAAAAATCAAAAAGAAATATCAATGAGATGAAGAATGAATTCTTCAGCAGGATTGAATCGATTTCAAATTATAAATTGAAATCATTAATGAAACTAATTTTTGATGAAGATAATTTCAAAAAGTTTTCTACTGCACCTGCCGGAAAATCCTGGCACCATTCATATATTCATGGTTTAATTGAACACACCCTGGAAATAATAAAAATATGTGATCTAATGTGCGATATTCATCCTGAACTTAACCGTGATCTTTTAATCACTGGAGCTATGATGCATGATTTTGGAAAGATAGAAGAGTTAAGCTTTGATTCTGCTTTTGAATATACTGATAAAGGAAAACTTTTAGGCCACATTGTTATTTCTGCAATGAAAATAAATGAAGAATCTAAAAAAATTCCCCAATTTCCGGAAGACTTAAAAGAATGCCTGCTTCATATAATTTTAAGTCATCAGGGAAAGCTTGAGTTTGCCTCACCGGTTGTTCCTAAAACTGTTGAAGCAATTACATTATATCAGGCAGATGAGTTAAGCGCAAAAGTTAATGCTTACAAAAGAGCTGTTAAAGCCGGAATCTTCAATGAAAATAAATGGACTAAATTTATCTCCCTTGCTTCTACTGATTTATTTAACCATGGTATTACTTCTGATGCTGAAATAAAGGACCAAATTAATAAAACTCTCTTCGACTAATTTAGGGGGCACTATGAAATTATTGTTCAAATTAATCGTTTTAAATTATTTCTTTGCAGGGTTCTTTTTTATAACTCCTGTTGCGTTTTCTCAAACACTAGAAGAATTGCTGAAACAGGGGGATAATTACCTGGATTCTGAATTCAATTTAGCCAAAGCAGCGGAAACTTATCAAAGAGCCAAAAAATTATTTCCCAAAAATTGGGAGATATATTGGCGTATAAGCCGTATTGATGTGTATGCTACCGAGCAGATGCCCGATAAAACTAGTGAGGAAAAGGATCGGCTGTTGGTAGAATATCAGAAAGCTTACAATCTGGCAGATACAGCTGCAATGCTTGCACCGGACAAATCAATTACTTTTTTAAGAAGAGGAATAGCAAACGGAAAAATTGCTTTATTCAAAGGAGTCTTTTCCGTTGCTTCAGTGGTAAATGCTGTTAGAGATGATTGCAAAAAAGCTATTGAATTAGGAAATGGAGGTAATTATACACAGGCATTGGCTCATTATGTTTTAGCAAGAACCAATGCAAAAGTAAGCGAAAAATGGGCTCCTGCCCGGACTGTCTTAGGGCTTGGATGGGCTGATATAGACAAAGCCATTGATGAGTACAATATTGCTATTAAATTATATCCAAATTATAGAATGTTTTATGTGGACCTGGCTAAAGCTTATATCCGTGAAGATGAATATGGTAAAGCAAAAGAAATGTTAAATAACGCAATTAATTCTCCTAAGAGAGAATTTAATGACGATTCTGTATTAATTGAAGCAAAAGACTTGCTAAATCAGATTAAAAATTGAATCAATTGAAAGATTTCTTCCCGGTTCTATTAAATGATAATTCCTGACGCAATAATTAATAAAATCGTTTCTGCCAAAAGAATTGTTTTTTTTACGGGTGCAGGTATTTCTGCTGAAAGCGGTATACCTGTTTTCAGAGGGAAAGATGGTATCTGGAATAAGTTAAAACCTCAGGAATTAGCTAATTTTAATGCATTTCTTAAAAACCCCGAGTTAGTTACCGAATGGTATCAGCATAGAAGAAAAATAATTGAAGAATCAAAACCCAATCCCGGTCATCTAGCTATTGCGGAAATGGAAAAGTTTTTTCCGGAAGTAGTGGTAATTACTCAAAATGTTGATAACCTTCATAAACGTGCTGGGAGTAAAACCATTTATGAATTACATGGCAACATTGAAAGGAATTATTGTATTAAATGCAAAAAGGTTTATGAAGGTAAAATTTTCTTTGAAAAGAAAATACCTAAGTGTGATTGTGGAGGTCTAATTCGTCCTGATGTGGTTTGGTTTGGAGAATATCTGCCGCAGGATCAATTCATTGCTTCTCAAAATGCTTCGAAAAATTCCAATATCTTTTTTATTGTCGGAACATCTGCCATTGTTTTTCCGGCAGCTTCTTTGATTTATACAGCAAAGGAGTCAGGCTCATTTCTTATTGAAATAAATATTGAAGAAACAGAAATTTCCTCTCAGGTAAATTTCTCTTTATTCGGTAAAGCAGGAAAAGTCTTACCCGAAATCTTAGAAAGATTAAAAATAGAAATTAAAAATTATAAAGGTAAATGAAATTAAATACTACCCTCATTTCATTGCTTTAGACCAATCAGTCTGCACATCCTTTGGAGCTCATGCTGTTCTGCCTCATTAAGTATCCCTATTTCTTCGGTTATAATTTTCAGTTGTTTAGGGAACACTATTCCAATTAATTTTTTCCCCTTTTCAGTTAGATGAACATTAAAATACCTTCTATCAACTACTCCCCGTCTTCTTAAAACCAATCCTCTTTTTTCAAGATTATCAATAACTAATGTAATATTTCCCCCGCTTTTCAAGAGTTTATTTCCCAAATTTTTTTGACTCATCGGACCCAAATGATACAGAACTTCCAGTACCCCAAACTGGCTTTCGCTCAAACCTTCCTTTGCTAAGGATGTATTTAAAGTTGAGCTTAGAGATTCAACTGCTCTTGTAAGTTTTATAAAAACATTAAGAGCATTTACTTCTTTTTTTGAACCTTTATAAAATGTCCCCATTCAAATTTTCATTAATAAATTTAATATTAAACTAATAAAATTAAAGTGATAGTCAAATGAATTTCTCTAAACTTTTCTTGGTGATAGGATATTTAAAATACCAACAAACAAAGCAGACCCTATTATTGACCAAACCACGGGAAAATCGGTTCCCCCTATATTTAAAATAAAAAAATCCGGCAGTGAAGCTTGACGTGCAATCCAGGATCCTAATAAAGCACCGATAAAACCAACTATAATTGAAATTACACAGCCTCCTCTTGAAAATCCGACCAGTGCTCGCCCGATAGATCCGCAGATTCCTGCAATGAGTAATAAAATTATAATTTCCAATAAAGACATGCCGCCTCCATAAAATTATATTGAAAGCTAATTCGTTTTAATTAAAGAAGCAATAATTGAAATTATTGAAAGTAAATTTTGTTATAAATGTCACCTTGATTAGCCTGCTTAAAATTTCATTGTTGACAAGAAATCCATTATTTTAAAAGTACCACAATATAAGTAATTAAGAGAATAAAAATGAAAATAGCACTTGCTTCTGATCATGGTGGATTCGAATTAAAAAACAAACTTTGCGTTTGGCTTATTGACAATGGTTATGATATAATCGATTTAGGAAATAATATTTACGATCCTCTGGATGATTTTCCTGATTTTGCTGAAATAATTTCAAAAGCTATTATTAATGGGAAAGCTGACAAAGGGATCTTAATATGCGGGAGCGGTGTTGGGGCTGCTGTTGCAGCCAATAAATTCAAAGGTGTTCGTGCTTCCGTTTGTCATGATTTTTATTCCGCACATCAAGGTGTTGAACATGATGCAATGAATATTCTTTGCTTAGGTGCTAGAGTTGTAGGGATTCAACTTGCCATAGATCTGGTTGCTGCTTTCATTAATGCTAATTATTTGAATGAAGAGAGATTAAATAGACGCTTAGAAAAAATTAAGACATTTGAAGATAATTTTGGTAATTAATATAGGCATTTTTTCCTTATAAAAATTACTACCTCTCAACCCGTCAATAAGATATAATCAGAAATCTTTTAATTATATGGAATGATTCTTATTTATATTCTCTAATAAGTACATACCCGAATGTGATTAAATATCCCATTAAAACACTTGAACAAATAAATATTGTATTTGCAGATAAAATCTCCATCTCATCCCTTTTTCTTTAGTCAAAAGCTATCAATCATATTACTAAGATATTTATATGCCAAATGATTTTTTTGAATTTTTAATAGAATATGATATCCATTGAATTCAAAAAGTGTTTAATAACAAGATCATCTCTCATTTTAAGAAATATACTGCAGATTACATTATTTTTTATTTTATATAATTATTTTTATTGTAGGATAGGCTAATCATATAAGGAGCATAATGAAAATAGGATTTATAGGACTTGGAATAATGGGGAGTAGAATGGCTAGTAACTTATTAAGGCAGGGTCATAATTTAATTGTCTATAATAGAACAAAAGAAAAAGCAGAACCTTTAGTTAAAGATGGGGCGGAATTAGCTGATTCGCCTGCAGATGTCGGTAAAAAAAGCTTTATATTATTTACTATGCTTGCAAATCCCAGCGCTGTACGCAATTCAGCTTTGGGCAGCTCTGGTTTTTTATCTTCTCTCAAGGAAGATTCTTTATGGATCGATTCAAGTACGGTTAATCCTTCTTTCTCGAAAGAAATGAGTGAAAAAGCAAAGGAGAAAAATATCAGATTTTTAGATGCACCGGTAGCTGGTTCTGCTAGGCCTGCTGAGAAAGGTGAGTTAATAATTTTTGTAGGGGGTAATAAAAAAGATTTCGATGAAGCAAAACCTCTATTTGATGTGATAGGAAAGAAAATTATTCATCTTGGGGAAAACGGTATGGGTACTTCTATGAAAATGGTTATAAATCTCATGCTGGGAAATGCCATGGCTTCTTTTGCTGAAGCTCTAACGCTTGGTGAATCTTTAGGACTTTCAAAGGATACTATATTTAATACTCTATTGGGAGGACCGGTAACAGCACCGTTTTTATCCGGGAAGAAAGAAAAAATAAATGATAGAAATTTTGATACGGAATTTCCACTGGAACATATGCAAAAAGACCTTTTTTTAGTCTCCCAAACAGCTTTTGAGAATAAAATATCTCTCCCTCTTTCAGATATTGCCAAAGATATCTATGGTTTAGCTGCAAAAAATGGTTTGGGAGAAAAAGATTTCTCCGCTATCTATGAATTCTTAAACAGTTCAAAGTGATTATTCTATATCTTTATTGAAAATGTAAAGTAACCAGCCTTAGTTCCAATCTTACCGAAGTTACTTTTAATATAAATTTTCATTTTGGGTAACTTCAGAATCTTACTAACATCCAGGGATAATGCTTTCGTACTTGTTTTATGTTGGTTTTCCATCATTTGAAGGTTAATTAGAACCGTTTATCAAATTTTTTTGAATTCTCATTTATTTTCAACTAATTTACGATTAGATGAAACTAAAAATTCTTAACATTGAAGCTTTAATCTGGATTCTTGGGCTCATCTATTTATATTTTGTTAATACGGATTCACATTATAGTTTTTGTATAATTAAGAATTTGGGAATTGATTTCTGTCCGGGTTGCGGATTGGGGAGATCAATCCACTATATTATGCATTTTCAAATAATTAAATCATTAGATACCCATCCGTTGGGTCTATTTGGATTGATTATTCTATTAAATAGGATTTTTACTTTGTTATTTCCTGAACAAACAGGTAAAAAAATAATATTTACTCTTACACGATTAGTGAGGTCAAAATGAACAAATTACTTAATCTTCTGCCAAATGTTGAACAGGAAGAAATAGCTTATATTCAAATGCTTGTAAAAGATATGAGTGATGATCAGATTCGACAATTCGCCTCAATTTATAATTCAAGAAGGAAAGATCCACAAACTATTTTGCTTCTTACACTTATAGGATTTTTTGGTGTCGCCGGCGTTCAGCGGTTTGTATTAGATCAAATTGGTATGGGTTTGCTTTATCTGTTTACGGGGGGTATCTGCGTAATCGGAACGATTGTGGATTTAATTAATTATAAACGTTTGGCCAATGAATATAATCAAAAACTTGCTAGACAGGTTTCTTCGATTGTTTCTAATTAATTACAAACGGTATAAAGATGACATCTTTAAAAAGTAAATCATTTTCAATTTTTATTAAAATGTAAGTTCAGGTAACTCGATATTTTTAAAATTAAAGATGTCATCTTTCAAATATTGATTCTTGTGAGTATTTTTTTAATCTTCGATTAGATATTCCTAATTTATTTAATGAATCCGTTTAATTTTAACCAGCGCGCACATTCTTCCGGCCAGTAAGATTCCGTACCTCCATTCTTTGCCAGTCCAAACCCATGTCCTCCCCTCTGATAAATATGAATTTCCGCGGGAATTTGCAACTTACTTAATGATTTAAAGTAATTTATACTGTTTTGAATCGGTACAGTTTTGTCATCCTCTGCAGCAGCTAAAAATGCCGGAGGCGTATCCTTATTTATCTGAAGTTCGTTTGAAAATTTATCTATCTCTGCTTGTGTGGGATTTTTACCAAGTAAATTTTCCCTCGATCCCATATGGGTAATACTCTCCTCCATAGAAATAACCGGGTAAATAAGAATGGAGAAATTCGGTTTTGCACTTATTGAGTCTGAATCATATACTTTATCGTTGTAATGGGTACATAGCGTTGAAGCTAAATGTCCTCCTGCTGAAAATCCTATAACCCCAATTCTATTTGTATCAATATTCCATTTGTCTGCGTCGCTCCTAATTATTCTCATTGCTTTTTGTGCATCCATTAACGGACCTATTGTTTTGTCCATCATAATTGAATCACTTGGCAGACGGTATTTCAGCACAAATGCTGTTACTCCCATGGTATTGAGCCATTTAGCAATATCAATACCTTCCTTTGTATAAGCTAAATGAAGATAACCCCCGCCCGGACAAATTAAAATTGCAGTACCATTAGCTGTTCCTTGTGAGGGGGTATAAATAGCTAATGTTGGAACCTTAACCTTGCTGATTCTATATATTCCTGTTTCGTTTCTTAAATCTGTTTCCCTATACAAATTGTTTTCTATTGCTCCGGGAATAGAATCTGGCCAGAGCTTTAGTATATTATCCTGCCCAAAAATGGGTAAAGATAAAAAGATTAAGAAAAATAATATTTTTATATTGTTAAATTTTTTCATGTTACTAAAAAAGTTTTATTTAAGATTGACTATTTGGTTCATTAAATATTCTGCAGAGAGATTTGTAATATTCCATAACTGTATATCAGAGGTTGTCTCATACCTTTGAGGATAGAGTCTGCCACCGGTAATTCTATAGCTCCATAATTCATTATACTTTAACCCTGATTTTTCAACAGCAAAATGTACTTTTTCCAAAATCTTTTTTAAGTCATTAACGTATTTGTTAAGATTTTCATCTTTTAGTTTCCCTTTTTTATCATATGAATCTAATATATTCTTTGACAATCCAAGAAAAATTAAATTCATTTCTCTTCCCCATACAACATAAGGAGAATGATATCTATCATGTTTAAAAGTTTCCCATATCTCTTTTGAAGCATAAGTATCATTCGCAACCAATACCCCTAAGCTATCAATGAATAATCCTGCAGGATAGGGAATTGTAAATACTTTAATTAAATCCCGTACGGAATCAGGTGAAATTGCCCCTCTTATTACTGCTTCGGTATAATTATTGAGAAATATTGAAGTTGCAGGATCGGTATTTTCAATATCAATTTGTTTCCCGTTCCCATCTAATGAAAGAGTTAAAAATTGAATATCATGTTCTTCTTTCTGGTTGTTTTTTAAGACACCTTCCCAGTATATACGATCTTCAGAGGGCATCCAGTTCAGTTTTTCTTCTATCTTATTTTTTACTGTATTCTCCGGAAGATTTGCCCAAAAATATTTGGCGGCTTTCTGCCACAAACTTATTCCGTTTTTTAATTTCTCCGGATCATTATAAAACTCTTCTATCATTGAACCCCTTATCGCCTGATTAAGTTTGTTCAAATTCTCTAAAGAAAAATTATTCTCTTTTAGAAAATTCAAAATAACTTGCAGTGATTCCAAAGCTTTGGGTACCCATATTACATTTACATCCATTGCAAAGCGTCCGTTTGCATATCCCGCCTGGCTGTCACGCCAGCTTGCAGATTGCCAGTTACCATCAACTTTCATAAAGCTTACTAAATGTAAAACATCGGGATTTTTAATATAATCTGATACTTCATTGGTTATATATATCAGATTGCTCAGTAATGATGATAAAACTGTAGATGAGGCCTGATTATTTATTTTTCTCTTTAGAAAACTGATTTTTTGCGAACTTGTTAGTTCATTGTGCAGAAGATAATGGGCTGTCAGAACAGGCAGTTGAAAATCATCGTCAATCATCCGGTAATTCTCGGTGGTTTCTGATAAATTTTTTAGAACCTCAGTAGCCCTTAGAAGAATGCTGTCCTTTTCATTTATATTTTTAAGTGAGAAATATTTATTCATTAAGGAATTGTATAATCCTGCATTTTCACGAATTGCCTGTCCTTCTAATCCTTCTTCATGGCTGACATTTCCATCCGGACGTAATTTCTTTAGAACACTGGCAATTACATTCTCCAGCATAGAAACTTTCCATATAGGTTCCATCATCAAAGCAGACATCATCATATCACGTCCAAAATATGTAGCGAAATTCGGTAAGCCTGCCATTAACTTTTCTTTAGAACATAATAGCTCCAGGCTTTTTATTTGTCTTTCCATTCTTTTAAATTTATTTAATGAATCCTTTTCCATTCCATTTAAATTATTATTCTTTGCCAGCAGACTAAAATATCCTGATTTATTCCTTTCATAATAATTAAGAAAATTTTCATTAAAGATATCGTCTCTTGTCAGCGGTGTAAGAGCAGGAGAGTTCGTTCCTATTTTTATATTTAGTTCAATTGGATTACCCGTTGAATTCTTAATATGAGCCAAATTTTGATCTAATTTCATCTTAGTATTCTTATCTCTTATACTAATTTCTAGGCTCAAATGATAATTGCCGTCAAAATACGGCTGTTCGATAAGAATACCTTTCTGGGAAGAAATCTGAAAGTAATTTATTGAAGGTCTTAACCGCGAATATAAAGTATTAATAGAATTGGCATTTAGAGCAGATATCTGCTCTTTTTGTATTTCACCGGGTAATTTTTTAATGCTGCTTATTAAATCTGTCAATTCATTTTGTTTAAAGACTGTATCGGAATTCAAGGGAAGAGTGTAGCGGTTTTGATATCGAAAGTCTCTTTCAATTCTCATAGTACCGAGAAGAAATAATCCTATATCAATATTAGAAGATTTTGAAATCAAACTGTATTGAAGATATCTCATTTCCCCCTCAACAGAATTCACCGCTTCTGTTGAACCCCATGAAATTTCTATAGGATTGCCTGATGTATCTCTTATACTAAATGAAATACTTTCATTAGCCGCATCAGCCCATAGATTAATAACTCTGCCGGTATTTTTATCAATTGAGATTTGCAGTGTGTTTTTTTCAGAATCTCTGTAAAATCTTGTTTTATATCCTGAATAGGCAGAAAAATCATCTAAGCCAGGTTGCGGGAATTCTAAAATTGGTGATACTGTCTGTCCTATTAACAATTGAGATGTTATTGCAAGGATAATACTTAATAAGATGAAATTAATTTTTATCATATTTAATAATTCTTTTCAGATATTATAAATGACAAATACTAAATTACAAAATACTAAAATTCTTCCATTTCTGTTTAAGTAAATTTATATTTTGGGGTGTATGTTAAATTTATTTTAATTTTTTGAAATAAGGATGTTTACTCCAAAACATTTTATCAATATTATTTCCTCATCTTTAATCGGACTGATAAGTTTAATCTTTGTGTATAGATACTCCTTAATTTTTTTTAAGGATACTTTCCTGCTGGTTTTAATATATATATTACTCTTCATATTTGTAATCTTTTCATTTGATAAAATCAAAATAATCTCAAAGTGGGGAAATATCAATAAATATTTTGTGGGAACCATTCTGCTTTTTATTTTGCTACTCCTTTATTATACATGGTTCACTTCCCTGCCTTATCAGTCTTTTGAATTATTAGCACTTAAAAACTGGCTTGATAATTTTTTTAATTGGACATTTCCATACCAAATGAAAAATACATTTTCGGCATTTCCTTTTCTTTATTTGATTGCCTCGCCTTTTTATTTCATTGGAAATGTTGCCATAGTTGTTATTTTGGCATGGGGAAGCCTTGGACTGCTTATTATATTAAATTCAGTTAGTATAAGGGAAAAAGTAATCAAATTATTTTTTTTAATGGTTAGCCCTTTAACTTTTTATGGGCTGTTTGAATCTCCTCAAAATTTCTTAAATGCCGTAGTACTAATTATTGTAATATATTTATCAAATAAATATTTAAATCCCGCTAAAGTTGATAAAGCATTTGTTTTTTTTGCCCTGCTATTTGGTTTATTCTTTTCAATAAAAATAGATGTAATAACGGTCTTAGTTATCTATTTCCTTTATTTATTCAGAAATAATTATAAAGAAGGATTTTTATTTTACGAGATATTGCTCGCCGTATTTTTAGTTACCATCATTCCTTTCCTTTTATGGAACCCGGTACTCTTTCTCTTTAACGGACCTTTTAATCCAATCCTCATGAATTCTATCCCCTGGTTAGCTATAGTTTTATTTTTAATTATAATTGTATACACGGGCTGGATGATTTCAAGCCTGCAGGAAATATTTTTTGCTATTGGAGTTCTACTTACGATTCCATATTTAATTTATTTTTTGTACAATCCTCATGCCCTTTTATCAAATTTTATTTTTCCCCTTCCTTTTTTGATTTTTTCAATTAAAGATTATAGAATAGAAAAATTTTTGGGTAGAACAGTTAATCAAGAACTTCAAAATTAAAGAAGTGGCGATCTAATCAGAACGTCGGAAACTTTTCAGCGGGATTGACTTCTTTTCCATGTCTTCAAAATGTTCAAATAATTATTACAACATTCTTAGAGTATATTTATAGCGTAGGTGAAGCGTATGTGGAGCGTATGTGAAAAGGTATTTGTGCTTAATGAACAGCATCTTTTATGATTATCTTTGGAGAGTTAAAATATTTTGAATATCTGCCCCGGAAATTCAAGGTTATGGCGGAATGATAAAATAAAATATTTAGATACTATAATTAATTTTATTCCTTTCCTTGATAAACTAAAAATAAATCGTTATTTAAATAGGCTAAATTATTTTATACAAGTAAATGTGTCAATTGAACAGTTGCCGGATTTAGCGTTGATTTTTGATACGAAAAGCAATAGATTCACACTCTTAATTTGATTATGATAGCCGAAAATATTAAAAAAATAAGGGAATTAATTAAAGAAAAAGCTGTCGAATCGAAACGAGACCCTGCTGAAATTAAATTAATCGCGGTATCAAAGAATTTTGGTAAGGGCGAAATAATTTCCGCTTTTAATGAAGGTCTTTTTGATTTCGGCGAAAATAAAGCTCAGGAATTAATTTCTAAATATGATGAACTTGGCTCTCTGAATGAAAAAATTATATGGCATTTTATAGGAGTATTGCAAAGAAATAAAGTCAGGTTCGCTGTTCAAGTTGCGGAATATATTCACTCTGTCGATTCCTTACTTCTGGCAACTGAAATAAATAAACGAGCAGGGAGTATTAACAAGGTTCAAAAAGTTCTTTTGGAGGTAAAGACTTCGGAAGAAGAAACAAAATCCGGCTTAAGTGAAGAAAGTGAATTGAAAGATCTTGTTAGGTATTGCAGCGAATTACCAAATGTTGAGCCGGTGGGCTTAATGACTATAGCCCCATTTACAAATGATAAAGCACTTATTAGGCAAAGTTTCAATTATTTGTGTAATTTAAAAGATGAATTAAATAATGAAGGATACAAATTAACTGAATTATCTATGGGTATGACAAATGACTTTGATATTGCCATTGAAGAAGGCTCAACTATGTTAAGGATTGGTACTGCTATTTTTGGTGAACGAAATTATTCAAAATCAGGGAATGAATAATGAAAATCTCACCATTGAGTATTAAAAAACAGGAATTTAGTAAAAGTTTTAGGGGATATGACCAGGAGGAAGTCCAGGCATTCCTTGAAAAACTTTCAGATGAATTTGAAGAACTTCAAACTGAAAATGAATCTATAAAAAGAGAGCTTGAAGATGCAAACATTAGATTATCTGAGTTTTCCCGGATTGAAAGAAGTCTCCAGGATACTCTTCTGCGCGCTCAGGAATCATCAACTAAAGCTGTCGAATCAACAAAAAAACAGACTGGTTTAATGATTAAAGAGGCTGAAATCAAAGCCACTCAGGTTATTGAAAAAGCAAAAATTAAAGCTGATGAAATAAGGGATTCGGTTATTGCTCTTCGAGAAGAAAAAAATTTAATCATCGCAAAGCTGAAAGCCATAATTAATTCTCAAGCCCGCCTGCTTGATATGAAAGTTGCCGATGCAGGTGAAGAAGTAGTCTCAGCAAAGGAAATAGAAAATCCCAATAAATTGGATATTGATATAAATAAAATTGTGGATAAATTAGGATGAGTGAGCTAATCTCAAAAATAAAAGAAACAATTGAAGTAATCAGGAATAAAGTTTCTGCCGATTTCACTATCGGAATTATTTTAGGTACCGGTTTAGGCGGACTTGTGAAGGAAATAAAAATCGAATATCAATTCGATTATAGTGAACTTCCGCATTTTCCTCTTTCTACAGTCGAATCTCATAATGGAAAGTTAATCTTTGGTACTATTGATGGGAAAAAAGTCGTTGCTATGCAGGGAAGATTTCATTTTTATGAAGGATATTCAATGCAGCAGATTACTTTTCCAGTGAGAGTAATGAAATTCCTTGGAGTTAAAACCCTACTCGTTTCTAATGCTTGCGGAGGAATGAATCCTCAATATAGAAGAGGAGATATAATGATTATGATCGATCATATAAATCTCCTTGGAGATAATCCGTTGATCGGAAGAAATGAAGATGAACTTGGCCCCCGTTTTCCCGATATGAGTGAACCATATAATCTCGAATTAATAAAAATTGCTGAGAATGCCGCTTTAGAAAATAAAATAAAAGTTCAAAAGGGTATTTATATTGCTGTACCCGGACCCAATCTTGAAACTAAAGCAGAATATAGGTTTTTAAGAGCAACCGGAGCCGATGTAGTCGGGATGTCAACTGTTCCTGAAAATATAGTTGCTAATCATATGAGAATGAATGTTCTCGGTATTAGCATTGTTACCGATGAATGCTTCCCTGATTCTTTAAAGCCGGTTAATGTTGAGGAAATTATTGCTGCTGCCATGGAAGCAGAACCTAAAATGACATTAATTATGAAAGAAGTCGTTAAAAAATTATGAATGAGAAACGGACTTTGTTCAATTATCTAACACCTGTACTTTTAGGTGTGTTGATGTTTTCTTCTAACTTCTTGAATACAAGCCTGTTCAATTTCGGTAATAATAATTTTGCCGTTTGGTTCGTTCTTTCGGTCTTATGTTTCGCATGCGGCTGGTTTATTGATAAAACTCTTGGCTGGCATTATGGTGGGAAAGTAATTTTCTCAATTATTATCGGCGCCACGATTATTGGAGTTTTGGTTATCTCTTTCTTCCGGGAATATTTTGGTGCTAACGAATTATTGACCGAAAACTTAATTCTTTACAGTTTAAGAAACATTGTTTTAGGCACAACTGCTTTCTTTGGAATGTCTGTTGTCGAAGTCTTTTCTATGCAGAAGGAATTTGTTGTGATTCAAGAAAAATTGAAAATCTATTTCGAAGCAGTTAAAGATTCAAAAAAAGAAGCTGAGCTTGAAATTAAAGAAGCTAAAATAAATGCCCAAAAGATTATTAATGACGCCGATTTCCATGCAAAAAATATTGACCAGAAGAAAGAAAGAATCGAAAAAGATTTAAAAGAATTTATTCAAACGGAAAGAGAATTAATTAAAAAATACGAGGAGAAAGGGCAGGATTAATAATGTTTCACAATACTCTAAAAATAATGGAATTTGAGGTAGTTCAATCTTTTTTTTCTCTGAATTAGTGTAATATGGATTATTAAAGATTATGTTCAAACAATATACAGATATAAATTATCCGGAAATTGAAGAGAAAATATTAAAGTTCTGGCAGGAAAATAAAATATTTGAAAAAAGTATTAGTTCCCGCCCCGAAAGTAAACTATTTACTTTTTATGAAGGTCCTCCTACTGCTAATGGTAAACCTGGTATTCACCACGTAATGTCCCGTACATTGAAAGATCTTGTTTGTCGATATAAAACACTCGACGGTTATAGAGTAGAAAGGAAAGCAGGATGGGATACCCATGGACTCCCCGTTGAAATTGAAGTTGAAAAAAGACTCGGTATTAAACATAAAAGTGAAGTTGCGGATTATGGCGTAGAAAAATATAATCAGGCCTGCCGCGAATCAGTCTTCTTATACCTTGAATTGTGGGAAAAAATGACCACAAGAATGGGATATTGGGTCGATCTTGATTCTGCATATGTAACTTTAACGAATAATTATATCGAATCTGTATGGTGGGCACTTAAGACTCTTTTTGATAAAGGATTAATTTATAAAGATTATAAAATTGTTCCGCAGGATCCTAAGTCAGAAACTGTCCTCTCTTCCCATGAACTTGCTCTCGGCTATAAGGAGACTAAAGATCCTTCTGTCTATGTCTATTTCAAAATTAAAAATTCTGATTCATATTTCCTCGTTTGGACTACTACTCCATGGACTCTCATTTCTAACGTTGCTCTGGCTGTTGGAAATGATATCATTTATGTCAAAATAAAAACAAATGATAAAAAATTAATTCTTGCCAAAGACAGACTAACAATTATTGACGGCGATTATGAAATTCTTGAAGAGATAAAAGGGAGTGATTTAGAAGGTACGGAGTATGACCAGTTGTTCGAGTATTTGAAAGTTGAGAAGAAGGCTTTCTATGTTACTTTAGGTAATTTCGTAAGTACTGAGGATGGATCCGGTATTGTTCATATTGCTCCTGCCTTTGGTCAGGATGATTATGAACTTTCCAAAAAATATAACCTTCCCATGCTTCAGCCTGTCACTCGAGCCGGCATTTTTACTGATGAAATTACTGACTTTGCAGGCCAGTTTGTTAAAGATGCAGATAAAGACATTATTTATAAATTAAAACAGGAAGATAAGCTTTATAAAAAAGAAACTATTGTTCACTCTTACCCATTTAGCTGGAGACATGAAGATGTACCTGTAATCTATTATGCAAGGGAATCCTGGTTTATTAGAACAACCTCCATTGCAGATAGAATGGTTGCTTTAAATAAAACAATAAATTGGCAGCCTCCTGAAGTTGGTTCAGGCAGGTTCGGCAATTGGCTCGAAGAAAATAAAGATTGGGCCTTATCCCGTGATAGGTTTTGGGCTACTCCTCTTCCTATATGGGTGAATGATGATGGAGATATGTTTGCTGTCGGGAGCATTGAAGAACTCAAAAACGGGTTTGTCGAAGATAACGGAGAAAGAATTCCGGTTAAGGATTTTCAGCAGCTTGATCTTCATAAACCCTTTGTAGATCGAATTCTTTTTGAAAAGAATGGTAAAATCTATAAACGAACTCCCGAGCTGATAGATGTTTGGTTCGATTCCGGAGCA
Source organism: uncultured Ignavibacteriales bacterium (assembly GCA_963742995.1). Classification (GTDB taxonomy): domain Bacteria; phylum Bacteroidota; class Ignavibacteria; order Ignavibacteriales; family Ignavibacteriaceae; genus CAVQBP01. The sequence continues at coordinate 43,548 of CAVUOL010000092.1, read as the reverse complement.
ATGCCTTTTGCCCAATATCATTATCCTTTTGAAAATAAAAATTGGTTTGAAAAGCATGCTTTCCCCGCAGATTTTATCTGTGAAGGGATTGATCAGACCCGTGGATGGTTTTATACTTTGCATGCAATTGCAACTATGTTGTTTGATACCGTTGCTTATAAAAATATTGTTGTTAATGAACTGATTTTAGATAAGAATGGTCAGAAAATGTCCAAATCAAAGGGCAATACTGTTGATCCGTTCATGCTTTTTGAAAAGTTTGGTGCTGATTCTACCAGGTGGTACTTAATTACTAATAGCCCTCCCTGGCGCCCTACTCTTTTTGATGAAGATGGTTTAACTGAAGTTCAAAGAAAATTTTTTGGAACTCTATTAAATACTTATTCTTTCTTTGCTTTATATGCAAATATTGATAAATTCAAATTCGAAGAAAATCTTGTCGATTATTCCGCAAGACCTGAAATTGATCGATGGATTATTTCAAAGTTAAATTCTCTTATTGAAGATTACAAAATATGGATGGATGATTATGATATGACCCGTGCCGCTAGGGCAGTTGCAAATTTTACCATAGATCATTTATCCAACTGGTACGTTAGAAGATGCAGAAGACGTTTCTGGAAATCGGAAATGAACAATAATAAACTCTCTGCTTATCAAACCTTATATGAATGTCTTATTAATATTTGTAAATTAATTTCTCCTTTTGCTCCATTTACATCCGAAGAGATATATCAGAATTTGAATTCGGTTACTGGTAAAGAAAATTTTGAATCAGTACACGTTAGTTATTTGCCTCAATCCCTCTTTCTTGATAAAGAGCTTGAAGTTAAGATGGAAATTGCTCAAAAGGTTGTATATTTGACTAGAGCAATGAGAGCAAAAGCAAATTTAAAGGTTCGTCAGCCCCTTAAAAAAATTATGGTGGTTGTAAATAAAGATAAACGTGACGCTCTTTCTAAAATGAAAGATGTAATCCTGGATGAAGTTAATATTAAAGATTTGATTATTCTTGATAATGATTCCGGGATCGTTAGTAAATCTGCTAAACCTAATTTTAAATCTATCGGACCAAAATTCGGCAAGAAGGTTAACCAGGTCGCTAATGCAATTAGAAGTTTTTCATCAAAAGAAATTAACAGTCTGGAAGCTCAAAATTCATTATTAGTAAATATAAATGGAGAAGAAATAAATATATCTAAAGATGATGTCGAAATTGTTAGCTCTGAAATAACCGGATGGGTTGTTGAAAGTGAAGAAGATGTTATTGTTGCTATCGATACTGAACTTACTAATGAACTTATTGCTGAAGGTTTAGCAAGAGAATTTGTTAATAGAGTTCAGAATATGAGAAAGGATGCGGGCTTTGATGTAACAGATAGAATTAGAGTCAAATTTACCGGCAGCAAAGAGTTAACCGATGCCGTGAATTCTTTTCATGATTATATATCCAACGAAACTCTAGCTGAGAAATTAACAAATGACGATAAATTTAATGGGGGAGTCAATCAAAATTGGAAAATCGGGGAGTTTGAATGCTCCATTCATCTTGAAAAGATAAATTTTCAAAAGGAGAGTTAAGAAAATGGCAAAAAAAATAACAAAAAAATCTTCTCCGGATAAGGTTTCTGATAAAAAGAAATCTCCTACAAGATCTTCTGCAGCTAAATCTACTAAAAAAACTGTAGCTGCAAAAAAATCTTCTACAGCTAAATCTCCTAAAGCTGTAAAAAAAATAAGTAAAAAATCTATTGATACACAAAAGACACAGAAAAGGACTATGGCTAAAAGAACAAAAAAGAAAGATGAAGTTAAAGTTGAAAATATTACAGCTCAGGCTGAATCTAAACCTAAGGCTATTGAAAATATTAAAGGCTACAGCCAGAAGGATTTAGATCATTTCAGACAAATTATTTTGGAAAAAAGAGATGAAATTATTGATCAACTTCAAAATTTAAAAGATCAGATGCTGGATCCAACTACCGGAGAATATATAAATGAAAATTCTCCCTATTCTTTGCATATGGCTGAACAAGGTACTGATGCTATGGAAAGAGAAAAAACTTTCCTTTATGCCCAAAGAGAAAATAAATTTTTGGGTTATCTTGAAGATGCTTTGAAAAGAATTGATTCTGGAACATATGGCATTTGTATCGAGTGTATTGAGGAACCACAGCATTTATGCGATACCTGTCCGCTCATCCCTAAAGCAAGGTTGGAAGCTGTACCGCATAGTCAGCTCTGTCTGCCTATTAAGCAGCGTCAGGAAAAAAGATGAATTGATTTTGTAAGGAATAAATTTTGAGATTATTATTCGTTTCACTTGGTATTTTTATTATTGACCAGGTTTCTAAAATCTTAGTTAAGGGTATTTCTATTCCCTTTTTAAAAGTATTCCATCATGGTATGTACCCTGGACAAAAAATCCCTGTAATTGGGGACCTATTCAGCATTACTTTCGTAGAAAATCCGGGAATTGCCTTCGGAATTGATTTTGGATCTAATTTCAAACTCCTTATTTCCATTTTTACCATTGCAGCCTCTTTAGGCTTACTTGTCTATTTTTATCATATTAGGGAGAAAAGTTTTAGCTTAAGACTCTCAATTGCAATTATTATTGGCGGTGCATTTGGGAATCTAATTGATAGAATTTTCTACGGATATTTCTATGGTTACTCTTCTTTATTTTATGGAAGGGTTGTCGATTTTTTCGATTTTAGAATATTTAATTTATTCCTCTTCAACAGAACTTTCGGTAATTATATTTTTAACGTTGCTGATATGGCTGTAACAGTTGGAGTTATTTTACTACTGTTTAATTTTCATAGACGTTCTGCTGATGATAATCTTAAGGAGCAAATTACACAACTCCCGGATTTAGTAGAAAATAAGGATTAGATTGAGAATTCTGCTTGTCTCCTTCGCAATTGTTATAATAGATCAATTAACAAAGATTTTCGTTAAAGGCTTTTCAATCCCTTTTTTAGATATTTATTATAAAGGGATGTATAATGGACAGAAAATTCCTATCTTCGGCGATTTTTTTAGAATTACCTTTATTGAAAATCCTGGTATGGCTTTTGGCTTTGATCCCGGGTTAAGTTATAAACTTTGGATTTCAATATTCTCTCTAGCAGCCAGTATCGGACTAATTTTTTACCTATACATAATTAAAAATCAAAGATATACCCTCCGCCTAGCTATTGCTTTTATTTTAGGCGGTGCAGTAGGCAATCTCATAGATAGAATGTTTTATGGAATATTTTATGGGTATGCCCCGCTGTTTTACGGAAGAGTTGTAGACTTTTTAGATTTCGATTTCTTTAATTTGACTCTTTTCGGTAGAAGTTATGATCGATGGCCTATCTTCAATATAGCCGATTCTACAGTTACAATTGGCGTAATTATTCTTCTTTTCTTCTATAAAAAACCGAAAACTGAAAAACTGGTCATCGAGGAAGTCGGTAATAAAATTGAAATTAGAGAAGTATCGGAAGACGAACAAAAAATTAACAATGATAGATTGAATAAAGAAGATTATCAAAATGACCAGCCTGGTAAAGGAAAAAACCTACCGGATTGAAGTCCCATCGGGAAAAAAGAAAGAACGATTGGATATCTTTCTTTCTAATTGTATTGAAAATGCAACCCGTTCTAAAATTCAAAAATTAATCGAAGCTCACCTTGTTACTGTTAATGGAAAATTTGTAAAACCAAGTTATAAAGTTCTGCCGGATGATTTGATTATAGCATCCCATCCCGTAACTCCTCATCCGGAAAATGCTGAACCTGAAGATATCCCCCTTAATATAGTTTATGAAGATGAATTCTTATTGGTTGTAAATAAGCCTGCCGGAATGGTGGCCCATCCTGCTTATGCTAATTATACCGGGACACTTGTAAATGCTCTTCTTCATCATACAAAAAACTTGAGTAGTACAAATCAGCCCGGAAGACCTGGAATTGTTCACCGCCTCGATAAAGATACCAGTGGTCTGCTCGTTGTAGCGAAAGATGATTTCACTCATTCAAGGTTGTCATATCAATTCTCCAAACATAATATTGAGAGGGAATATTGGGCTGTATGCTGGGGTCATTTTGATAATAAAAAAAGTAAAATTGAAACGATATATTGCTCGAAGTAAAAAAGATAGAAAAAAATTTTCCGTAAGTGAATCAGAAGGCAAAAGTGCCGTTACTCATTATGAAGTGCTGGAAGAATATGAATTTGCATCTCTGGTAAAATTAAATCTTGAAACCGGCAGAACCCATCAAATTAGGGTTCACCTTTATTCTATTTCTCATCCGGTCTTTGGCGACCCTGTTTACGGAGGCAGACAGATTATTTATGGCTCAACTCTCCCCAAAATGAAAAATCAAGTTCAGAATTTATTTGAAATAATGAAGCGGCAAGCGTTGCACGCCAAAACTTTAGGATTTATTCACCCCCATACTAAGGAAAAAATAAGATTCGATTCCGACCTTCCTGATGATATGAAAGAATTAATAAATAAATTAAAATAATCTAAATTAAATGATCTTGATCCTTGCCTTTCCTCCTAAAAAAAATTGATAATAATTGCTTTACCTGTTTGGAATTTTTTCAATTATCAATACTCAGAATTCAATCAATAATTCTAACTATTCACTACTCACTACTCATACTCAATACTAAAGATTACAATTCCACCATCGATATATCAATTATCTCATCTTCCTTTTCAGGCATTTCTTTTAATATTTTATCGGATGGTTTGGAATCTAATTTAATTGTACAACATGCCGTCTTTTCTCCATCAAAGATTACATTTTCCATTTCCTGTGCGTTAATCCTTTCTTCACTTAAAAGTCTCAATACTCGTGCAAGTACTCCCGGTTTATCAAAATGTCTGACAACAAGCTGATATTTCGCTGCGGTTTTTTTACACCTGTTAACCCAATTCCTTATTTCACCAAGTTCAATATAGTTCTTAATAATGTTGCATGTTTCTTCGGCAACTGCATTTTGTGCCTGTTCTGTAGATGCACCGATATGATGAGTAACGTAAACATTTTTAATGCTTGAAATTTCACTCTTCAGTTCACCTTCTTTACCTTCGGGTTCGGCATTAAATACATCTACCCCTGCAAATATTCTTTCTTCTTTAACAGCACTTAATAATGCTTCTTCATCCACAACACCTGCTCTTGATGTATTAATGAAATAGGCTCCTTTTTTTAGCTTATTAATTAAATCCTTGGTAATAATCTTTTTAGTATCTGCATTCTGTGCTAAATGAACAGAAATTATATCTGACTTTTCAAACAGCTCACTTAGAGTATCAATTTTATCGATACCAAGGATTTGAGCCTTCTCATCAGTTAAAGATCTAGACCAGCCAATAACCTTTAAACCAAACGCTTGTGCACGGTAAATAAGCTCTGTACCGATCTGACCCACCCCAACTATGCCTAAAGTTTTACCAAATAAACCGTCTGCTTTTGAATATAATGCTTTGTTCCACCTTCCGCTCCGGAAATCAATAACGTTTTCCGGGATCCGTCTATCGATTGCACAGATTAATCCCATTGCCAGCTCAGCTACGGCAATACTGTTTTTCCCTGGACAATTTGCAACAAATATTCCTCTTTCATTTGCAGCATTAAATATTAATATTATTGACTCCAGCTCCCGCTCGAATTATTAAACTTAGTTTATTTGATTTATTTATACATTCGGCGTTTACTACTGTTGAACGAACAATCAATATATCTACATCCTTTATGTTATTGGAGAGTTCATTCTCTTTTAACTTTGGCTCATATATTAATTCTCGAACCAGGCTTTTAATTTGTTCTACGTATTGTTCTGGAAATTTATCTGCAATTAGTACTTTCATATTCTCACCCTTTTATTTTTTTTAATAAGTGAAATTTAGTAGAAATTTTAATCTTTTGAATTATTCTTTCTATATCATTGGAATTTTTATATTAAACTTTTTTGCATTTTCAATTGCTTTTTCATATCCGGCATCAGCATGACGGATTATTCCCGTTGCCGGATCATAATTTAAGACATTATTTAATCTTCTCTCTGCATCTTTTGTTCCATCGGCAACTATTACCATCCCGGCATGAATTGAATTTCCGATTCCTACACCCCCTCCATGATGTAAAGATACCCAGCTTGCTCCTCCGATAGTATTCATTAATATATTTAATATTGGCCAATCTGCGATTGCATCACTCCCGTCTTTCATACCTTCCGTTTCTCTATTTGGGGAAGCTACCGAACCGCAGTCAAGATGATCCCTGCCGATTACTATCGGTGCACTAACTTTCCCGGTTGCTACAAGATCATTAAATATTTTTCCCATTCTCGCTCTTTCACCGTATCCCAGCCAGCAGATTCTTGACGGTAGTCCCTGAAAATGAACTTTCTTTTGTGCTAGATCTATCCAGTTGCAGAGCGATCTGTTCTCCGGAAATGTCTCCTTAACTGCCTCATCTGTAATGTATATGTCTTCAGGGTCTCCCGATAATGCTGCCCATCTAAACGGACCTTTCCCTTCACAAAATAAAGGTCTTATAAATTCCGGTACAAAGCCTGGAATATTAAAAGCATCCTCTACTCCATTATCTTTTGCTTCTCCGCGAATATTGTTGCCGTAATCAAAAGTTATTGAACCTCTTTTTTGAAATTCCAGCATTGTATTTACATGTTTTACAATAGTTCTTTTTGCCGCCTTGATATATTCTGATGGATTATTTTGCCTTAATGAATATGCATCCTCCAGGCTCATACCCATAGGTACATAGCCATTCAATGTATCATGTGCCGATGTTTGATCGGTCAAAATATCAGGGATAATATTTTTATCTAATAATTGCGGTAAAATCTCTCCCGCATTTCCAACCAATCCTACCGAAAGAGCTTCATTGTTTTTCTTAGCCTCCAGAACTAATCTAATTGCATCATCAAGGTTTTCTGAAAGTATATCAATATATGCTGTCTCTATTCTTTTTTGAATTCGTTTTTTATCAACTTCAATTCCAAGGAATGCAGCACCGTTCATTGTTGCTGCTAATGGTTGTGCACCACCCATTCCCCCAAGTCCTGATGTTAATAAAAATTTCCCTGCAAGAGTCCCATTTTCATCATTTTGTGAGAAATATTTCCTCCCGCATTCAGCAAAAGTTTCATAAGTCCCCTGCAGTATTCCTTGCGTTCCAATGTATATCCAGCTTCCTGCAGTCATCTGACCATACATTGTTAAACCAAGATTTTCTAATCTCCTGAACTCATCCCAATTAGCCCATTTTGGAACAAGCATCGAATTGGAAATAATTACTCGTGGGGCATTGCTGTTTGTCTTTAATATGCCTACCGGTTTTCCCGATTGAATTAGAAGTGTTTCATCATCTTCAAGTTCCTTTAAAGAAGATATAATAGCTTCATAGCAGCTCCAGTTTCTTGCTGCTTTTCCCCTTCCTCCATAGACAACAAGTTCTGACGGAATTTCCGCAACTTCAGGGTCTAAATTGTTCATTAACATTCGCATCGCCGCTTCCTGCAGCCATCCCTTACATGAAATGGTTGACCCCCGTGGGGCTTTAATGTTAATCTTTTCTGTATCAGTTATCATTTAAATTCTCTCATGAAGTTATGCAGAAGTATTTACAATACTAATCTTTAAAATGTACATCAAGTATATTCTGATATTGATTCTGCATTGATTTGTATAGCCATTTTTTCAAAAACCAGCTCTTCTTTATCTGACCTTTAAGGTATTTTGTATTTTCTTCAAGCTGATGTTTTAACCTGGTTCTTTCGTCTTTTGTAAACTTAATAGTTTCCGCATCACTATTTAATTTATTTATTATTGAATTAAACGCTCTTTCCTCTGCAAAAAAACGGTTATCCCCCCCAACTTGTTTTAAAGTTTGTTTGCAAAATGTAGTTAATAATTTCTTTTCATTTTTATCGAATTCAAAATTATAATTTGTGAATAGCTTCTTCATGTGTACCCGAATAATTTTTGAATGAAAGTAAGTTGTCTCTTATAGTTTGATATCCCGGCTTTATAACTTGATAAATATATTTCAATCTCTCTTTATATGGAATAAATGCCGATTTCATCGAATTAAGTGTAATTTTCTCTACATCCTCTAAATTTAGATTAAAATGTTTTATAGCAGTTAAGAATTCTTTCGTCATTGTCGTATCACTCATCAACCTGTCATCTGTATTTATAGTAACTCTGAATTTTTCATTATAAAACATTCCGAAAGGATGATTCTCTATTTTATCAATAGCACCCGTATGAACATTGCTTAATAAGCAGATCTCCAGGGGAATTCTTTTATCCAGAACATACTGTGCTAGGTCTCCAAATCCTACTGCATTCCCTTTTTTATCTAGAGTTATATCTTCAATAAGATGGGTTGCATGTCCTATACGATGCGCACCACACCATTGGATTGCCTGCCAGATTGACTCCTTTCCGAAAGCTTCTCCGGCATGAATTGTTATATTGAAATTCGCTCTTTGTATAAACTGGAAAGCTTCTATATGCTTCTTTGGAGGAAAACCACCCTCTTCTCCGGCTAAATCAAATCCCACAACTCCCTGGTTTCTGAAGTTTACTGCCAACTCTGCGATATCAAGTGTGTTTTTCATATTTCTCATACCGCAAAGTATTAATCCGAATCCAACTCCAAATTCTTTACTCCCTTTTTCTAATCCATTCAATACCGCTGTAACTACATCTTCATTATATAGTCCTTTTGATGTATGGAATACCGGTGCAAATCTTGTCTCTACATAACAAACTCCATCATTCTTCATATCTTCCATCATCTCGTATGCAACCCTCTGCAGGCCGTCTTTTGTTTGCATCACAGCCGTGGTAAGTTCAAATCCTTTTAGGTATTCAACAAGATTACCTTTATTCGCCCCTCTATGAAACCATGCCGCTAATTCATCAGGATCTTTAGTCGGTATTTTATTATACCTTAATTCTTTAGCTAGTTCAATTATTGTCTGAGGACGTAGCCCCCCATCTAGATGATCATGCAGCAGTACTTTAGGAACCGATCTTATTATTTCTTCTGTGTTCAAAAATACCTCTTTTTTGTTTAGTAAAATATTCCATTTTTAAGGTAAAATCAATTTAAATGAATTTGTCTGTTTTTTATGATTTTTTACATGTTTTTGAACAATTTTTAGCCTAAATTAACTCTCCTTTCTTGACTATAGAGGCTTAAAACTGTAAGTTTGATATATAAAACCGATTTTTAAATGGAGTTGGGAATGTTTATAAAAAAATTAACTATATCTTTAATTATTCTCCTTGCCATGGTCTTTACTGCATTTGAATGTTCTTCTACGGAACTAACAAGTGCTAAATTATATATTCAACAAAAAAATTATGACAAGGCATTAGAAGTTCTTGAAGAAGAAGTCGCTAAAAATCCTAAAAGCGATGAAGGTTTTTATTTACTCGGAACTGTTTATGGTGAAAAAGGACTGTATGATAAAATGGTAAATGCTTATGATTCATCACTTACTGTTAGTGATAAGTTCAAAAAGGATATCCATGATTCAAAAGTTTACTACTGGGCTAATTTATTTAATAAAGGTGTGACTTATTATCAGAACGGGAATAAAAGTCAAAATCCTGATAGCGCAAAAATCCATTATGATAAATCAAGTAATGCTTTTGAACAGGCTATAAAAATTGAACCGGATTCGGCTACTACTTATCAAAATCTCGCTTTTGTATATATTAGTGAAAAAAATTATGATAAAGCTATCCCCATTCTGGAAACTTTGCTGAAGAAGAAAAGTAATCTCGATGGATATAAATTCCTCGGTGAACTGCTTTATGATAAAGGTACTAAAGAGATGGCTAAGTATAAAGAAAATAAAAATGTGCAGGATAGTGTCCAGGCAATGGATACTTTTAATAAAGCAATCAGTGTTCTGGAGAAAGGAAGGCAGGAATTCCCTAACGATTCCGATATCCTATTAACTTTATCTAATTCATATATTGCTGCTAATAAAGTATCTGTTGCTATGGATGCCTTTAGAGCAGGTGTTGAAAAAGAACCTGAAAATAAATATTATCGGTATAATCTCGGTGTCCTTTATTTAGGTGAAAAAGACTATAATGATGCTGAAATACAATTTAAAAAAGCTGTAGAAATAGACCCCAGCTATGAAAATGCAAATTATAATCTCTCCGTTACATATGTTCGCTGGGCTACTGAAATGAGAGATTCTTTAGAAGCAAAAGAAGATACTTCAAGAGCTTATCTTGTTGTATACCGGAAGGCTCTTCCCTATTTGGAAACTGTTGTCCAGAATGAGAGTGAAAAACCTGCTGTATGGGAATTATTAGGAAAAGTTTATGCAATTCTTGGTATGCAGGATGACGCAACTAATGCCTTTAATAAGGCAGATCAATTGAGAAAATCAGGAAAATAAATTTTATTGAATTTTTATGACTCAGAATAATAATCAGCCGCAAGGTCAGCAAATTAATATCGAATTAGGTGAAAAAGAAGCAGAAGGAATCTATTCTAACTTGGCAATCATAACTCATTCTCCCGCAGAGTTTATTATTGATTTTACAAGAATAGTTCCCGGTGTTCCCAAAGCTAAGGTTCACGCTCGCATAATTACCACCCCCCAGCATGCTAAAATGTTTTTGAAAGCTCTGAAAGAAAACATAGATAAATTTGAAGCAAGGTTCGGTGAAATCAAAATTGATACTCCGCCGAACCAGCATTTTGGCTTCGTCCCTTCCGTTAAAGACGAGAAAGTAAACTAAATACATTGTCATTCTGAACGGAATCCCTTCTAAATAGCTTCTAAATTATAGCAGCTCAACAACAAGTAATATTTACCTATTCCATCATCTATTACATTAAACTTATTCATCAAATTCACGATAATATAAATGGCACTGCAGTTGTGACCAAACGCATACTTTTTAAATTAGAGTTTCTCAAATAATATCAAGAGTTAGTGATGAAGATAAAAAACATAGTTCCAATTTTAGTAATAATACTTGTCGTGGGCATTGCCGGGTGTGTGAAACTGCCTAATGATATTGTGGCTCCTAAATGGGATACTAATTTCAATGTTCCTATCACGAATAAAACATATAAATTATCCGATATAATTAAACCTCAAAAGTATATTGATCTCGATTCCGATAGCAATTACATTTTTAGCTCGGAAGTTTATGAATATTCTACGGGTGTGGCTGAATTCCTGGATCAATCTTCTGAATCTATTTCTACCGACGATAATATTATTGCCGAAAATGTTGAATTTGATGTTTATTTACCTTTCCCTGGTCGAATAAAGTTAAGTAAAGCAGTTTTTAGAGAAGGTCTCTTAAACTTTCATGCACTTAATAAATCAAATTCCGAAAACATCTCTATTTATATTAAAATTCCTGGTATAAAAGATCAATATGGTAAAGTTGTAAGTTCTCAATTAAACCTGGCTCCGGGAGATTCCGGCTCTATTGGTACCATACTTAATGACCATATATATCTGAAACCGGAGTCCCAGTCATCTGCTTTAGATAATGGAATGTTAATTAAAGTCACTGCAAGTTCTTCTTCTAATACGGCAGGAGCAAATATTGGTTTTATCAATTCAGGTTTTAAGTTTAAATCAGCAACTGGTTATTTTCCCCCTAAACTTCTCGATCAGATTGAACACAATGTTAAATTGGAACTCGGGAGTGATATTTCTAATTTCAAAGGAAATATATATTTAGCCGGCGCTGTAATGAAATTAAAAGCTAAATATTTATCTTCCAATCCCGATCCTTTCGAACTTGAATTAAGAAATCTTCAAATTACCGGGCAGAGCTTGGCGGATAATCAGCAGGAACAATTAATTTTTAAGTCAAATTCTGCAATCAATAGTCCCGCATCTTCTACTATTAGTTTTAAATTGGGAACTGTTGATACTGTTTTCAATGAATCCAATAGTACCATTAACGATTTCGTTTCATTTATCCCCGATGAAATGTTGATTAGTACTTCACCCATTATGAATCCGGATGATGATCAAGATTATAAAACCGTTACGGAACAGGATTCTATTAAAATGGAATCTTATTTGACCACTCAGGGAATTGATTTGAATTCAAATGCTCAGCTTACTATTAAAAAGTCAACTCTTCTAGATACTGTTGAATTAAATATGAACCAATCAAATAGAGATGCTCTAGCTGATGGTCAGGCTGCTGATATTAGTATTCAGGTTAATAATTATATCCCCATGACGTCCTGGATTAAAATAATTTTAACCGATTCAAGTTATCATCCGTTAACTACTATCACTTCAGGTATTGATGGAGTGGATTCTCTAAAATTCTCAGGAGCTGCCGTGAACCCTTCTAATGGTGAGGTTACTAATCCTTCTCAAAGTGAACAGACAATAAATTTAAATTCTTCTCAAATATTAAGTTTCTCTAACGCATATTATGCAATTTTATCTGTGACTTTGGAAACTTCTTCTTCTAATCAATCAAATCCCGCTCGTGTTTTATTAAAAGCCAGTGATTGGGTTTCAATACGTGTAGTGGGCAATATTAAATATAATGTAAATCCGGGTAACTAATATGTCAATGAATAGAATACTTATTTCGATTATTTTTTTATTTAGCCTTTCTTTCAAAGTTTTTGCACAATATGGGTCCGTCGGAAGTTTCGATGCACGAAGTATGGGAATGGCTAAAACTTATACCGCTGCTTCAAGAGGAATTAATTCTATTGGAATAAATCCTGCTAATTTAATGTATAATGAAAACGGCCATTTCGAATTTTCAACTGTATTACCCCTTCCGTCTACATCTTTAATAAGCGGAACCGACTTCCTTTCAATTGAAGATTTTAATTATTATTTCGGTGGTGTTGACGGCGAAAGCAGGTATCTAAATGATCAGGATAAGGAAAGACTAAATAATCTCTTTAAAGATGGAGGCGATGTTTTTCTAAATGCTACTACCAGGGTATTTTCCGCATCATGGAAAATAAATGAAAAGGTCGGCGCTGTAGGTATTTCCGTAAGTGATTTTATCGGCGGCTATTTAAAAATACCCCAATCATTAGTTGAAATTCCCTTATATGGTAATACAATTGAACAGGTCTATTCTTTTAGTGAAGCAAATGTAAAATCATGGTGGCTCCGCAACTATTCTTTATCATACGCCAGAGAATTGCCCGGTCCTAATTTCTTAGACAAATTATTTGCCGGCATTACATTTAAATATATCAATGGCTTTTATTATGTCGGTACAGATAGAGTTAATACAAATTTGGAAACTAATTCTCAGTATGAAATAACCGGTGCTGCAGACATGGTAGGCTATTCTTCATTCTCTAACAACTTTGGCGTTAATTACGATTTTGATTCGACTGATTATAAATCAAGTTTCTCTCCGTTTCCTTCTCCTGCAGGCACCGGACTTGGAGTGGATTTTGGTTTGTCTGCATCTATCTCTCCTATATTAAATGTATCCTTTGCTGTTACTGATATGGGATCTATAAAGTGGAATCAAAGAGCTGCAACGTATTCTGCTTTGGGTGATATTTATCTCGATGATATTTCGAATAAAGATCAAGTTGATTCTCTTGGTGATAAGTTAAAAGGTAAAGGCTCATATATAAATTCTTTTACAACAAGTCTGCCGACAGCTGTGAGATTCGGCTTTTCATATTTTATGAAAGAAAGTATCATTCCCGGATCATTATTATTAGGTATGGATTATAATCAGGGATTAAATGAGCTCCCTGGAAATAGTACTAAAGCAAGGGTCTCTTTTGGTACTGAGTGGAAGCCTATGGACTGGATTCCATATATCAGAACCGGGTTATCTTTTGGCGGATGGGCTGGCTTCAACTGGGCCCTGGGTCTGGGTATAGATGCCGGTTTAGTTGAACTCAACTTTGCTACTTCAGATATGAATTCAGTCGTCGCTCCCAATTCAGCCAAACATATCTCAGTTTCATTCGGATCCCGCTGGAAGTTTAATTAGTATTATTATAAATGCAATCTTAAAAATAAATACTTAAGTTTTCCTTCTACTCTAACATAACATTTTGCTCCCCCTAGGGAGCAACTTGTTAACCCTTTTATTCTAATGTTTCGTATTTGAAAATTGAAAATTATTTGAGATTTGTCTTTTACTATTTGTAATTTAAACTATTGTTTCACCCTTGGCAGATTTACAATAGCTCCTGCTAAAAATACCATATCGGCAAACCATGCCGTTAACATCGGGTTTAATACTCCGTTCTTTCCGAAAGCTAAACTGATCTGCATAAATACCAGGTAAATAAAAGTAATTAAAATATTAATCCCTACCTGCACTGCTAATCCTCCTCTCCTTTTATTCGCAGAAATGGGAAGTCCGAAGAGCACTACTACTAAACTTGCGACCGGGAATGAAAATCTTGAATAATATTCAATTAATGTATTCGTAGCATTTAACCCGGCTTTTTCTTGAGACTCTATAGATTTACCTAATTCACTTAAATTCATCTCTTCGGGTTTTTGCTGTTTAGTTAATAGATCTGAAGGCTTGAATCTTAAATAATTAAGGCTGAGCTTTGAAAAATATTTTGCACCTTCTTCTCTCCTGTTGAATGTTCTTTTAACACCGCTATAAGCTATCCATGAATGACTCAATGAATCATAAACCATTTTTGCTGCATCAATCCTTGATATCATATGTGTAAGATCATTCTTTTCAAATTCCTGGATGCCTACCCTATTAGCCTGATTCTCAGCATTATCAAAAAAAGCAATATTAACTATTCTCGTCGGTGAATCCTGGAAGAATATATTCCCGCCTGTATATACAAACCCCTTCTTTAAATAGTTTAACTGAATATTTAATTTGGTCTTATTTGCCATTGGTACAATGTAACCGGAAAAATAAATGGATAACATGCTTATCATTAATGTAGTTACTAAAAACGGTGCCATAAATCGGTACATGCTTATTCCGCTTGCTTTTATTGCTGTAAGTTCGCTTAGATTTGAAACTTTGCCGACTGTAAATAAAGCACCGAATAATACCGATACCGGAGTCATTAGTTTTATAATGTCAGGGGAGAATACTAGGTAGTAATGAAGAATTATTCCGAACGGCACACTTTGATCAATAAAATCATCAAGATTTTCCATCATATCAATTACTACAAAAAGCAAAGTAAACGCAATTAGTCCAAAAAAAATAGTCTGAAGAAACTGTTTAATTAAATATTTATCTATAATTTTCATTCAGCTTTTCTTCTTCTTCTTTTTCCTGGATTTCTCTCCATTGCTTGGGCATGAATTTTTTAATCCAGCTGAAATCTAATGTGACCGTTTCCTTAACCGTTCTGTATGTTAAAATTATCCCTGCTATCCCCAATATTATATTTGCTATCCACATTCCCATAAATGGAGATAATAAACTTCTATCTGCTAACTTTTCACCTCCTATTAGACAGGCCCAGTAAATAAGAAAGAAAAATAAACTTATACTTGCTGCTATACCAAATCCTCCTTTTTTTGTCATGGTCCCTAATGGGGCTCCTATTAAAATGAATACAATACATGCAACCGGAATTGCATATTTTTTGTATATCTCTACAAGATATTTATTAATTTCATCCTGCCAGTATTTTAGTCTGTTAAAGTCCGACATTAAAATATTCTTTGAATTATTGACTTTATTTAAAACCCTTGAATAAACCAGATCTTTGTCTTTTAACTTCAATTGTTGACCTGGATTTTTCAAAGAATCTCCTATAAAGAATAATCTCCTGCTGTCTCTTTTTAAATTTACTACGGTTGATTCTTTTAATATTCTTAAGCTGTCCACTATCGCCTGCATTGCCGATGTTCCTAATTCTCTTTCTCCTCTTGAACTACTGAAATTTGATTGCTGAAAAGAAAATTGTTCGGCATCCATCGTTATCCTGTGCCTCTTAAATATCAATTTTCTATAAAGGTTTGTATTTCCGACTTCCGATTCATGTATCTCCCCATCATGTAAAGACATTATCAATTTCGTCTGATCATTTGTAAAGAATATCTCTCCTTTTTTTGCCGTAACTATATTTATTTTGCCGGGATTTGAATAATCATAAATAGTAATTTCTGAAAGTTCATTAGTCTTATTATTAATCCCCCTTACTAAAATTGCATAGTTGGAGACCTCTTGTGAGAAAACTCCAGGCTCAAGTGATAATGTTGGTTTTAATCTGCTTATCTCCTGCCCCAAAAGCTTTGCTTGATGGTTTGCATCCGGAAGGACATCATTATCAAACAGAAATAAAAGGTAACATAAAACCGCACTTGCAACTAAGGGTGCTGCCATCATTTTATATAAGCTTACCCCCGATGATTTTATTATGGTTATTTCATTATTTTGTGACATATTTCCGAATGCCATTAGGGTAGCCACTAATGTCGCCATTGGTATAACAAGAACAACCATCCACGCAAGATTAAATGAAATCAATTTAATTATGACCCATGTATCTAATCCCTTTCCGACCAGTTTATCCGCGAACTTCATCATAAATTGTAAAATGAAAATTCCCATTAAAGTAATTGTCGAAAAAACAAAAGGAATAAAATGATTTTTTAAGATGTATTTATATAAAATCATAAAGTTAATATATAAAAGGAGCTATTGTTTAACAAGGTAACCGATATCACTTGCCGGTGGATTCTGTCCTCTATCTATTGCCCTTGGCTTCAGCCAAGGGAGTAATGAATAAAAAATAAAATTGGCTTTAGCCACTCTACTGAAGGTAGACTTTTTTCAGTATTTTCACTCACCCCTCTGGAGAACTTCCATAGAATTTGAAAGAATCACCTTAATAAGAATTTTTAAGCAATCGCAGCCATTAATTTTTTTATTATATTTAAATAATGAAAAAAATAACTGCAAAATTCTTAACTTTTATCACCTTTGTAATCCTTTTTTCATTCTTGATAGGATGCAATTCTTCTCCCGTTAAAAGGAATTTTGATGTCGTAAAAGATCCCGCATACCCTAGATGGCTAAAATCAGGAAATTATAATACCGAGCAAACTTCCGGTATATGTTTTCTGGGTTTCGGTAAAGACGGGGAAAAAAACTTTTTACTGGCTGATGATATTGGGAAAATCCATCATTTCAGTATAAAAAATGATACTGTCTTTTCTTTCTCTCCTGTCTTTTTTGGAAAGAACGCCGTGTCGTTCCTTGATACTTTTCCTAAATGGGATTTTGAAGAGATAGTCCGCGATAAATATACAAATTCAACTTACCTCTCCATTGAAGGAAATAAACCCGATCAGCAAAAATATGTCGGAATTTATAAATTAATATTTAACAATAATAATGTTTATTCCGATACTGTCGTTGAGATAGAAAAATTGCATATTAAGCCTCAGAAGCTTTTCTTAAAATATACTGCTGATAATATTGGCTATGAAGGTTTGGCTGTAGATAAGAATTATTTTTATCTTGGACTGGAAGGTTTCTCGGATAGCGGTGTGTTTGCTGATAGCACTTTTCTATTTATCGTTGATAAAAAAAATCTTCAAATTATTAAACAAATAAATACAAGACCATTTGGCATTCATACCATATGTGGCTTATATTCGGATAAAGATAATTCTCTTTATGGTATAGATAGGAATAATAAAAAACTTTTTCATTTGAGTTTCGAAGTTTCCGCCGGTATCTTCTCCGTTAAGGATTATGGATTATCAGACATTCAAATAAATATTCCGGGCTATCCGCAGTATGTCTATGTTGCTTCACTCGAAAGTATAACTATGGATAATGATAAAAATATATATCTGGTGGATGATCCCTGGAAAACTTTTTTTATTCCCTCTAAAAGAATCTTAGCTAATTTGGATAGTATAACAATTAATAATTTCAAAAATTTTGTACCAATCATTTTTAATTTTAATTTAACAGGGCCTGTATACTGAGCAGGTTGGAAAAGGAGTTTTCAATTGCAGGAAGTAATAGATTTTATCAGAAATAATAAAGAGAATTACATAAATGAACTAAATGAATTCCTAAAAATACCAAGTATTAGTACTTTACCCGAAAATAAAGATGATATGTTAAAATGTGCTCAGTTTGTTTCCGGTAAGCTAAAGAATGCCGGTATGAGTAGAGTTGAAATATTTAAAACTGAAGGGCATCCAATAGTTTATGGAGAATGGCTGGGTGCTCCGGGTAAACCTACAGTTCTGGTTTATGGTCATTATGATGTTCAGCCTATCGATCCCATAGAATTATGGGATAACCCCCCCTTTGATCCTGTCATTAAAAATGGGAAAATTTACGCAAGAGGCGCTACCGATGATAAAGGACAGGTATTTATGCATATAAAAAGCGTCGAAGCTTTCTTTAAAACTATTGGCAGCCTCCCTTTAAATATCAAATATTTAATCGAAGGCGAAGAGGAAATCGGCAGCAGTAACCTGGCCTCGTTTATAAATAATAATAAAGATTTATTAAATTGCGATGCCGTTTTGATTTCCGATACCTCACTCTATGAGGAAGGTGTACCCTCCCTAACTTATGGTTTAAGAGGTTTAACATATGTTGAGGTCGAAGTTATCGGACCGAATAGAGATTTGCATTCCGGCGAATATGGTGGATCTGTCGCTAATCCTATAAATATACTCGCTGAAATAATTTCAAAGCTTCAGGATAAAAATGGAAGGATTGCAATACCTGGTTTTTATGATGATATAGTGAAATTAACTAAAAAAGAAAAAGAAAATTATAAAAAATTGAAATTCTCTGAGAAGAAATTTGCTAAAGATCTTAAAGTCGCCGAATTAAAAGGTGAAAAAGGCTATTCAACCCTGGAAAGAATCTGGATACGTCCTACTCTTGACTGTAATGGCATTATCGGAGGATTTACCGGTAAAGGCGCTAAAACTGTTATACCTTCAAAGGTTACCGCAAAAATAAGTATGCGGCTCGTACCTAATCAGAATTCAAAGAAAATATTCAAACTATTTACAAAATATATTAAACAAATAGCTCCAAGATCTGTTAAAGTCAATGTAACAAGTCTTCATGGCGGTGAACCAAGCCTGACTCCCTTAAATGATAAAGCAACTATTGCTGCTTCTAAAGCTATGGAAAAAGCTTTTGGGAAGAAAACCGTTTTTATTCGAGAAGGTGGCTCTATTCCTATTGTTACCGATTTTTCAAAAAATCTTAAATCCCCAGTTGTTTTAATGGGCCTTGGTCTGAATTCCGAAAACCTTCATTCACCTAATGAGCATTTTAACTTAAATAATTTTGAACTTGGTATCATTAGCTCCGCTTACTTTTTGAAGGAATATTCACTGTAATTGAAGTTCAATTGCCCTTGACTTTAGTCAAGGGGCTCGAGTTTGGCAGTTAACTAGATAAATGAAAAAAAAGTGTGAAAATATTGATTTCGCAGATTATTTTAGTTAATTTATATCTAGTTAATTAACTAGAGGTAGAATATGGGATTCCCAACAAAAATTCAACTTATTAAAAGAGCTGCAAGTGAGCAATGGTATATCAATTTCCCTTCGTCTGTTGCTCAGGCAATGGAATTCAACAAAGGTGAAATTGTCGAATGGATTATCGAGAATAAAAATAAACTGATTCTTAAAAGAACAAATACTAAAGATGAGGCAAGTAAAAAAAAACTGAAAGAACAAACTTGATAAAGGAATTTGATGGTTTGTTCTCAGAATGTAGCTCAGCATTTAAGCAATTTCGAAGTGCACTTAGAACTCATAACTTAGCCTATGGATTGCTGAACTGTCTGGGCAGACATACCTTAACCGGAATGATAACATCCTCAGGACATCAGTTTGTTGACTGGAGTTCGGTTTATCGATTATTTCAAGGTAACCGGGTAAATATTGATTCAATGTTTTCAGTAATAAGATGCTCATTACTCAAGAATAAGTTCCGCAGTAATCAGGATGCAAATATATATTCTCATATGGATGATACCCTACTAAATAAAACCGGTAAAAAGGTTTTTGGAACATCTTGGAGAAGAGACCCGCTTGGTCCTCCATTTCATACAAATTTTATATGGGGACAAAGATTTATTCAGATTTCTATGTCATTACCCGAAAAACCGGGAACATCTAGAAGCCGTGCCATCCCGGTAGATTTACACCATTGTCCTACGGTCAACAAACCGGGAAAGAGAGCTACCCAAGAATCTTGGGATGATTATAAAGAGAAGAAAAAGAAAATGAACCTAAGTCTCCAAGGAATAGAAAGAATAAAGGTTTTACGAAAAAACCTTGACTCTCAAGCAGCAAAAGACCGACAGTTGGTAGTAAGTGTAGATGGGAGTTACACAAATGAGAATGTATTAAAAAACCTTCCGGAGAGAGTTACGTTGATTGGTAGGATAAGAAAAGATACCGTGCTTAATGAACTGCCGGATGCAAAGGAGGCTTCTGCAGGTAGAAAAAGGATATATGGAAAATTACTTCCTAAACCTGAAGAGATTAGAAAATCCGAACAATATGTTTGGCAGCAGGTAGAGGCCTGGGCAGCAGGGAAAAAACATAATTTCAATCTAAAGGTAATTGATAATATAAGATGGAGAAAAGCCGGGGATAAAAAATTGAAACTTGTAATTATTCGTCCATTAGCTTATCGCCTTACAAAAAACTCTAGGCTTCTATATCGTCAACCGGCATACCTAATTTGTACAGATACAGAGCTTGAAATAGAAAAATTGCTGCAAGCATATTTATGGAGATGGGAAATAGAAGTAAATTTTAGAGAACAGAAAACTCTGCTTGGATGTGGTCAAGCACAGGTAAGAACAAAGGACCCTGTTGAAAAAGTTCCGGCATTTATAGTTGCTGTTTATTCTCTTTTACAGTTAGCTGCATACAGAGTAAGAAAGAGTGGTAATGTTAATCAATTACCGAAAGCTAAATGGTATCCGAATAAAAAAGTAAACAGAGAGTCCACTGGGGACTTATTAAACACCTTTCGCTCACAATTGTTTGCAAGGTCGATGAATATTAATTTTTATGACTTCGTGAAATTGCAAAAGGCTTTACGAAATAGGAAAAATTATGTTGAACCTACGATTTCTGCTAATTTTTATAATAGAAATTAGCCAAACTCGAGGCCCTTGACTTTAGTCAAGGGGATTAAATAAGATAAGATGTCAATGGCATTAGCCGCATAAAGTCATTGGGAATGTTGCAATTGTTTTTGGATTGAATATTCTATATAATATTTTAAAATTTAAGGTTTAATTAATTGAGGTTATGTTAATATGATTGAAGTGGAAGAAAAATCATCCCCAATGATGGATTACTATGAGTCCTTAGGCTATAAAGCTGAGTTTGTAAATGGTAAAAAAATTATAAAAAATTTCGGCTCAAATCAGGAAGAACTCGATGCCTTATACGATGGGGTCGGTCTTAGAGATATTTCGCATTACGGGATTATAGAAATTAAAGGGAATGATTCTCTTGATTTTCTTCATAGAATTACTACTAATTCTATCAAAAACCTTCCAAAAGAAGGGATTGTTAATACTGTTTTCACATCCGAGAAAGGACGAATTATAGATTTTTCTACTGTAATCAATTTTGAAGATTATCAGTTATTAGTTTGCAATTCTGAAAACCAGGCTAAAGTATTTAGCTGGATTCAAAAATATATTATTGCAGATGATGTTAAGGTTGCGGATGTTAACGGAAAATATACTATCCTTGAGTTAATCGGTCCCCAGTCCGATTCTTTTACTACTCTTATTTGCGGAAATATTGTGAATGCAATAAAGCTTAATTCTTTTAAAGTCATTAACGCTGATGGTATGATTTTCTTTTTATTGAAAATTCTGGATAGAACCGAAAAGATAAGGTTCTGGCTAATCGCAAATATCGAAAATGGAAAGCAGCTCGTCAAATATATGTTGGAAAATAAAGGAATTTTTAACTTCAGTCTGGTCGGTGAAGACTCTTATAATGTTTATAGAATTGAAAATGGAATTCCTTCCGCTCCCGATGAAATAAATTCTGATTATAACCCTCATGAAGCAAGACTATTAAATTCCGTCGATTTTAAGAAAGGCTGCTATATCGGACAGGAAGTTATTGCCCGGTTGGATACCTATGAGAAAGTACAGAAATATTTAATGGGTGTAATTTTTTCTGAACCTGTTAATCAGAATGATAAATTTCTTCTGTTTAATGAAAATGGAAATGATGCTGGTATTGTTACTTCTATCGGTTATTCCCCTAAATTAAAAAATTACATCGGACTAGCATACATTAAAAAAGAATTTATGATGGAAGAAACCATATTAATTGCAAAAAGTGAAGCAGGAACCTCCGTTCAAGTTTCAGTTAAAGCTCTCCCTTTTAGAAAATGAAAATTTATACTAAAACCGGAGATAAGGGGGAAACTGGACTTTTCGGCGGTTCAAGAATTTCCAAAAATTCCCCCCGTATCGAAGCCTATGGCACTATCGATGAACTAAATTCTTTTATCGGTTTAGCTGTTACTGAAACTCAGGATGAATCTGTTAAATCACTGCTGAATAAAATCCAGAATCAGCTTTTTACAGTCGGAACAGATCTTTCTTCTCCGCATTCTATTGAAAATAATAAAAAGAACATTTTACGCGTTCCCGTCGAATTCTATGAAGAAATTGAAAGATCAATAGATTTTTTTGAAGAAAAATTAGATGAACTTAAAAATTTTATAATTCCGGGAGGCTCAAAATCAGCCGCTATTCTTCATATTTGCCGCACTATTTCCCGTAGAGCCGAAAGAAGAGTTGTTGCTTTAAATTCTTTGGAACAAATTAACGGGAATATAGTTATATTTCTTAACCGTTTATCTGATTTGTTTTTTGTTCTTTCTCGTTATGAAAATAAAATCTCTAACCATCCGGATACTATCTGGACTAAGTACTAAGTACTCAATACTAACTACTAAGTACTAACTAAGGGGGTGACTTTGGTTTCGACGGGATTCAAGAGGCATTGAACTGCGCACCGTGTTCCCCGGATACACGTTAAAAATTTGGGAATAAAATAATAACTGGCGAATATAACTACGCCTTAGCTGCTTAATAAAATAAGTGGCCGTTCTATAAATTTTCTCGTACCGGGATTTATTTGAACGTCGTTTAGGTACGATTGCTGATACCGATGCCTGTGCGGTTGATGTGAAAATTAAGCAGGCAAGCTTAAAGCAACCCTTGTTTGTCTGGTAACTTTAAGTTAAATCAAAAACAAACTATGTGTGTAGACGTTCTCTGGAGCTTAATTCCGGACGCGGGTTCGACTCCCGCCACCTCCACCAATTATTACTATTATAATTCTTCTGTTATATCACCTGCAGTTGGATTTATCCAACTGATTATCTTTGAAACAAAGGTTAACACCAAATTTTATCCCTTTTTGCTTCGATATAACTCTTATCGCAATAATAAAGATTTCATATAATCTTTTGTTAAATTTAAAGCTTGACATGTAACCATATAGTTACCTATAGTTGGGTAACCATTTAGTTACTTATAAGGTGAGTCATGTCATATAAAATTGATAATGGTTTTTCAGTAATTGCTGATTCAAACAGAAGGAAGATTCTAAATCTGCTTGCGGATGAAGAACTTGCAGTAAATTCAATTACGGAAAAATTCAAAATAAGCCGGCCTGCAATTTCTAAACTTTAAAGATTCTATTAAAGTCTCATCTTGTCATCCCTGCTCAAAAGGGAAGAGAAAGATATTATAGCTTAAATGTTGAACCGTTAAATCAAATCAAAAATTGGCTTAAGCTTTATGATAAGTTCTGGGACAAAAAATTAAATGCACTAAAGAATTTAGTTGAGAAAAAAAATAATTAAAGGTCAGTCATTTTTTTTACTAATAATATAAAGGTGAAAAATCATGGATAAGATTGAAAAGAACGTTACAATAAATGCACCGGTTCAAAAAGTTTGGGAAGCCCTCGTAGAATCAAAAAAATTAGAGGAATGGATGATTATGTCTACAACATTTGAACCTATTGTTGGCAGAGAATCACATTTAAAGCCGAAGGTACGGAGAATTGGGATGGTTACTTTCATTGTAAAGTCAAAGAGTTGGAAATTAATAAGAAAATTGTTTACACCTGGAATTCTCAAATAATTAATGCCGAAACAACTGTAACGATTTTAATATCTGAAATTGATGGTAAGACTCACTTAAAATTAATTCATTCCGGATGGGAAAATATTACAACTAAAGATACAAGAAATCAAATGATAGATGGGCATACTAAAGGCTGGGATTTAAGGTTTGTCGAAAAACTTAAATCTGTTGCTGAGCAGTAGTCTTTTCTGCATTTTCTATTGATTCACTATTTACTTATACAATAGAAAATTCTTTAAATGAATTCAACTACTGTATTTTACCACATACTTTTTTAACTTTACATCTGAAAAACTATAATTATATCTGCTATTCTAAAAAGGGTTTTTCAATTTATAATTAACTCTATATGAATTTTAATTTTTTAATATTAAAATATACACCTTTAATCTTAACGGCAAAGCCGTTACTTTTTTTGAAGTAATCCAAGGAGATTTAATATGCCAGATACCGATGGAACCACAGAGGCAAAACAATATTATACAAATATACCCCAAAAATCTGAAAGCTTTTTCCTAAAAGGAGCAAATTCACAAGATTGGGGCATGAAAAATAGGCTGGGAAGAATATTTAATCCTGTCAGCGGTAAAACTGTCATGCTCGCTATTGACCATGGCTATTTTCAAGGTCCTACTACCGGTCTTGAACGAATCGATCTGAATATACTCCCGCTCGAACCCTTTGCCGATACTCTTATGCTTACTCGCGGCATCTTAAGGTCTATTATCCCGCCCCAAACTCAAAAATCAATTGTACTTAGAGTTTCCGGTGGTACAAGTATTCTTAAAGAACTCTCCAATGAATCACTGGCTGTGGATATTGAAGATGCTGTACGTGTGAATGCATCTGCTATGGCTGTACAGGTATTTATCGGCGGTGAACATGAAAGGGAATCAATCACTAATATGACAAAAATGGTAGATATGGGATTACGTTACGGTATACCTACTCTCGCTGTAACCGCTGTTGGTAAGGATATGGTACGCGATGCAAAATATTTTAGATTAGCCACTCGTATTTGCGCAGAACTGGGAGCTCAATATATCAAAACTTATTATGTCTCCGAGGGATTTGAAACAGTCACTGCATCATGCCCCGTTCCGATTGTTATTGCTGGCGGCAAAAAGATTCCCGAACTTGATGCATTAAAAATGGCTTATAATGCGATACAGGAAGGCGCTGCCGGTGTAGATATGGGTAGGAATATTTTTCAGGCTGATTCACCTATCGCTATGATTAAGGCAGTTAGAGCAGTTGTTCATGATAATGAAACTCCGGAAAAAGCTTTTGAACTTTATAATTCTTTAAAGAATAATAAAAAATAATACCATTATCACCTATAGAACTTTTTATAAATAGCTGAAGAGAAAATTATGAAAGTATCCATGTGGTATAATAATAACGATATAAGGTTGGAAGAAGTATTAACTCCTTCTCCCGGTCCCGGTGAAATGCTGGTTAAAGTTATCTCATGCGGTATCTGCGGCAGCGATATTGTGGAATGGTACCGTCTCCCCAGAGCTCCCCTTGTTCAAGGACATGAAGTAGGTGTCGAAGTTGTTGAAATTGGTGATGGAGTAAACAATTTCAAAAAAGGTGATAGACTTTTCATTGCTCCAAAGGTCCCTTGTCTTAAATGCAGCTATTGCCTAAAAGGACACTATCCTCAATGCACTGGAGTTAAGGACAGGCTGCCCGGCGGCTTTGCAGAGTTCATTTTAGTTCCTAAAGAATTAGTAAAAAATGGTTCTTATTTATTACCGGACAACGTAACCTTAGACCAATCTACTTTTATAGAACCATTGGCTTGCGTTGTTAGAGCGCAGAGACTTGCATCTATTGAAGAAAACCAGACCGTCCTCATTCTCGGCTCGGGTATGTCAGGCCTTCTGCATACTAAACTTGCTAAATTAAAAAAATGTAAAGTGATTACTACCGATATAAATAAAAGTAGGCTCGAACTCGCACAAAGCTTCGGTGCCGATCATACCATAAATGCCGCATCAAATGTTTCTGAGCAGCTGATAGCTGCTAATGGGAAGAAAGCTGATGTCGTTATTGTAACTACGTCTTCTATGTCTGCTCTAAAACAGGCGTGGGAAAATGTTGATATGGGTGGAGTTGTTGTCCTATTTACTGTTCCCGGACCCGAAAAAGAAGTCATTGTTCCTGTCAATGATTTCTGGAGGAAGGAGATACGAATTCTAACTTCTTATTATTGCGGTCCCCCGGATATTGAAGAAGCTATAAATTTAATATCGAATGAGGATATAATCGTTGATGACTTAATTACTCATAGGCTCCCTTTAAAAGATACTGACAAAGGATTTAAAATGGTCTTGGATGGAACTTCATCCCTTAAAGTAATAATCAAACCTCAAGAAAATTAAAAGGAAAGCTGCATGGATATTATCCATATCGGGCTGCCCGTAAGCAGTGAAGAGAATGCGGACTGTTTTTTCGTTAATATATTAGGACTTGAAAAATCTGTTCCTAAAATCCTCGACCAAAACCTGACTCAATCTATTTTTGGAATCAATAATGAGATGACTATAATTCATTACCTGGACAGTAATATAGATTTCGAAATATTAGTTTACAATAACTATAAACCATCAGGGAAACAAATAGTCCATTCCTGCATTAAAGTAACCGGTTTAAAAAATATCGTTAATAAATGCAAAGCTGCTAATCTGAAAGTTATCGAAGTTCCCAAAGGTTCAACAATTCTTACCTTTATATCAGACTACGATGGCAACCTCTTTGAATTAAAAGAATAAAGGTTAACACCGCAATCATTTCTTTATAAGAACTCTATCTATTGCCCTCGGCTTCAGCCGAGGGAGTAATGAATAAAAAATAAAGATGGGGCTTTAGCCACATAAGGATATGTTAGTTGTGGCTGGAGTCTATGATTTATTTTGATAATATCTCCCCAGACCCGAAAGTCCATTGAGCTTTCAAAATACCCATCTTCTATTATGGTGGTCTAATAGTACAAAATACTTTTCACTAAAAATCCTAATATGTCGGCATAAAGCCCCCTATAATAAATATCACCTCAACGAAGTTGAACATCCCAAAATCAATTACTTTTATTTACCTACCTCCTTTTATTCAATACCAATTCAATACTGAAATGAAAACGCTATGAATACGTTGTGAATACGGAGTGAATACGCTTTCAATACGCTATGAATACGCTTGAAATTAACTATAACTATTCGTATATTTATCATCAGTTATTCAACATATTGGGAGCTTAAAATGGCAAGAATAAATAAAGAGATACTTGGTGAAATTAATGGAAAGCTTGGTAATATGGTTTTTCGTCAGCTTAATGGCAAAACAGTTATGTCTGTTAGACCGCCAAATTATAAACCCGCTAAAACTAAGGCTGCTAAATCTGCCAGAAGTAAATTTGCCATTTCTGTATACTTTGCTAAGTTCATTAATTCTATCCCCAATCTTAAAAAAGTCTGGAATTCCGCTAAAATTTCCGGAACAAACTCTAACCAAAAGATTATTAAACACAATATTAAACTCATTGGTGAAGGTATTCTTACACATGAAAATATTATAACACCGGTTGCCGTTCCCCTTTTGGTTGAGAATTTATCCTTTGATGAAACTAAAATTAGCTTTACTTTAAATCTAAAAGATCGGAACATAAAACAAGCTGTTACCCTGCCTTTTCAAATACATGCTGTCCTCTACTTTTATGATCCGGCTAATGAAAAAGAAAAACCATTTACCCTTGATTCGATATTGTCTAACGTGACTTCACCATCAGCCAAAGACCTATATTCAATTCAATTGGACTTAAATGATAATCAAATCTCATTATTTAAAAAATACAACAAACAGATAATTTATATAGCAGCTGTTTCAGATGTTGTTAATAATAAATCAAATTACTGGACATCTACCTATGCTGCAGCCTTAAACGGATAGAAAAGATGGAATGAACTAGGAATATCTCATTATTCCACAGTTACAACTGTTATTTCCCTTGCCGTTGGATTAAATCCAATGGGTAACATGTCCATTATTCCATCCAAAAGAATTTGCAGTTCATGAAAAAAGAGTATTTTTAATATTGTGTTTGAAATTTGAATTTTATTTGTCTTTTGTCATTTGTTAATTACTTTACGCAAGTAAGTTTCCAATCGCAACCCCTATAAAAGTTGCAATTGCATAACCCAGCGTTCCGCAAAGCACTGCCGGGATTACCAGTTCCCTCCATCTTTTAGCTGCTGCCATTGCCGCAGCTGTAGTCGGTCCCCCCATATTAGCATTAGATGCAATAACTATCTCTGCAAGGTCAAGATTAAAGATTTTACTCACTGTCAGAATAAACAAAAGATGTATTAACAAAATTACTGCCGCAAAAAAGAATAAAACCGGTCCAACTCTTAAAACTACGGATATATTTGCACTAGCCCCTATCACTACAAAAAATACCTGCATCAATAATGAACCTATCTGATCTGCCCCTTCAATTGTACCTATTTGCTTCGGAAATAAAGTTGCAAGTGACACAACAATTGCAGTAATTATTAATATCCCGCTCCCCTGTATGTTTATAAGACCTGATAATCTAAAACCCACAGCACAGATTGTCAGCCCTGCCGCCAGCCCCTTTGCCATATTAAATAGATCGGGCTTTTTCATTTCCTCCATTATTACTTCATCCTCTGCATCGGCTGCTTTATCATCATGTTTTGTAGGATATAATTTTTTAAGTAACCCGCTGGAAGGAAGTGCAAAAAGTATTACAAAATAAGCTGCCATTACAAGGTTATCTGCTGCAACTCCGGCAGTCAATAAATCCCCTGCACGCAGATGAAGTGCTGCTGCTGTAGCAACATAATTCATCGATCCACCTATATAAGTAGAACAAAAAATACCCGCAAGTTTCCAACCCTCTGGACCCAGAGAAAATATTTCAAAAGAAATAAAAGTCCCTATAATAGTACCTATTGCTCCAATGACAAAAGCAATTAAAGTCGGACCCGCCTCCTTTATAATCTTCCTAAGATTAGCTTTAAATAATAAAAGTGGTATTGCCAAAGGAACCAGATATGACCAAACCATATCATATGCCGGTGCTTCAGTAGGAATTATCGAAAGGTTTGAAAGAATAAAAGCTATAACGATCGCTATTACCACTGCCGAAAACTTCGAGCCGATTTTTGTCCTTTCAGCCCACAAACTGAATGCAGCAACAAGAAAAAGAATCCCCCAAATCTCCCAATGATCATTAGCATTTAAAAGTGTTCCTCCAAACAACTCTACCTCCGGTACATTTAAAAAATAAGATGTGTATAAAAAAGATATCAAAGCCCTGCTTTTATACAATTTATCTATGTATATATATTCTCCTCCGAACCTTCTATTTCATACCATACACTATGCTCATTACCCTTTGCAACTTCCAGGATAACTCCAAGCTATTTCTAGAATAACTCTATTAACAACAAAGTCCTTCAACATAGTAAGGAGAAGGACTACAGAATAGGTTAAAATCCTTAATTACAACGAATTACAACGAATGACTATTAAATGACAACCAAATGACAATGGAATGACTATTGAATGACAACCGAATGATCCGTCCCCAATTTCTTAACAATAATTTCAATGGAAGCTCCCTTCAATCCTTTGGAATTTGCAGTGAGTTTTATTTTACCATCCTTTCTTATCGATTGTATAACGGTCAGGCACAACCCATTGAAAGCTTTACGTTCCATGGCTTTAAATGAATCATGATCTAATGGATTTCCATTTCCTACTCCAAGTATTTTTCCTTCTCCTTCAATTGAAAATTGGACAAGATTATCAGCATTTGGTACCACATAGCCGCTCGAATCAACTATTTCAATCTTTACATTTGAAACTTCTCTTCCATCCGCATTTAATGTATCATGGTCTGCGGCTAAGCGGATTCCTGCAGGTTTTCCCGATGTATGAATTTCTTCAGTACATACGACTTTCCCATCAATTTTGCCAACTGCTTTAAGTACACCCGGTTCATATGGAAGATCCCACTCAAGATGAAGATCAGCAGTCGTTGGATGAACTTCCGGTTTTGCATATTTATTCCATGCACCGGAATGCCCCTGCCTTGGAAATTCAATCCGTTTCTCTCCGTAAGATTTTCCATTAAGGAATAGTTCAACCGCATTGCAATTTGTATAGCATAGCACCGGAATTATCTCGTCTTTCAAATTTACATTAAGTGAAGACAGATTCCAGTGCGGGAAGATATGAACCATCGGTTTCTCCGTCCATTGGCTCTGATAAAAATAATAACCGTCCTTTGGAAAACCGCAAAGATCCATTACACCGAATGTCCAGTTTTTATATGGCCAGAATGATTCTCCAAGATAATCTACTCCTGTCCACATAAAATCTCCAATTACATAATCATGAACTTTGACAAATTTCCATAATTGTTCTGCATCTATCATCCTAAAATTATAGTTGGGATTAATTAAAGACGTATCTTTTCCAAACATGTATTCACCTCGTATCCCTCCGCTGTTGGATTCGCTCTCGGTACCTATCATTTTCCAGTCTGTATGTTCATGATGGTCAATACTGTAATATAATTCCCTTCTTTCATGCCACCTGTCAACATAATTATATCCAACTATATCTAGACCATTTAGAAATTCCAGTGTAGTTGCACCTCCATCTGCAGCTATATTGTCACAAGCCATTGTAACCGGTCTGGTAGGATCTATATCATGACATATAGTAATTAAGGTATCTAATGTCTCTGCCCCTTTTTCTGTTTTTTGATCCGGCACCTCATTCCCTACACTCCAGATTACAATTGAAGGGTGGTTACGGTCTCTTTCAAGCATTGAAGTAAGATCTCTATTGCTCCATTTATCAAAATAAATATGATAACCATACTCTCTTTTACCTTCTTTCCATTCATCAAATGCCTCGTCCATTACAAGGAATCCCATTTCATCGCATAAATCAAGAAATTCAGGTGCCGGAGGATTATGTGAAGTACGGATTGCATTGCATCCCATGTCCTTTAACTTTTCCAGACGATATTTCCAGATGCCTATAGGTACTGCAGCTCCGACACATCCGCCGTCATGATGTAAACATACACCATTCATTTTAACATGCTCACCATTCAGCAAGAATCCCTTATTAACATCATATTCAATACTGCGGATTCCAATTGTAGTTGTTAAATCATCTGTAATGTCTTTATCTTCCAATATGGTCTGATTAAGTTTGTATAATGCTGGTGAATCAATAGACCATAATAAAGGTGATTTAACTTTTAATACCTGACTTAATTCAATCATTTTTTCAGCACCCAGAGTAAACGGAATTTCATTTTCAGCAGCCTGATTTCCATTTTTATCAATAAGCACTGAACGGAGTATACCCTTTCTTAATGATTTATAATTATTTGAGATTTTAGTAATGGCTTTAACTTCTGCAGTTTCTTTTGAAACTTTAGGTGTAGTAGCATATACACCCCAATGTGCTATATGAAGGGGAGTAAGTTTTACAAGCCATGCATTTCTATAAATCCCCGAACCGGTATACCAGCGTGAACTTGGCTGAAGCGAATTATCAATTCTAACTGCAATTACATTTTCTCCCTTATTTAAATATGGAGTAAGATCATAATAAAAACTTGTATAGCCGTAAGGATGAAGTCCAAGATGATTACCGTTTATCCATACATCACTGTTCATATATGCACCATCGAATTCAATCCATATTATTTTATTAAGATCATCTTTCGTTACTTCAAAATGCTTCCTGATACCACCCGTTTCCAGTTGGAAGATACCCTCCGTTTCCGCCTGCTGGTGCTTCTTTACTGAATTCCCCTTCAATGCTCCAATCATGCGGAAGATTTAATTTTCTCCATGAATTATCATCGAAAGAATATTCTTCAGCTCCTTTTTGATCCCCAAGCTTAAATAACCAGTTGAAATCCATTAATAATCGCTGCCGTGAACCTGTTTCTCTTTCTCCTCTACTCGTTCCGGTCATTACTAATAATGATAAAGAAAGGACCATCAGCAAATTAATTGAAAGACTCTTCAAAATATTCATTTCAGTTTCCCTTTAAATAATTGTATTAAAGAATAAATTTTTAAGTATAAATATTGATAAATTTTTATCTCCCGAACAAACTATAACAGAATTATATGGGAGTAGGCACAATCATTTATATTTTTTATTTTTAAATAGAATATCTTTAATAACAAAATTTATATAATTATGCTTCTCTATTTATAATACTCTTACTAAACAAAAAGAAGAATTTAAACCTATAAATCCCCCTGATGTAAAAATTTATGTGTGTGGTCCTACAGTCTATGATTTTTTCCATATTGGTAATGCCCGTACTTTTATTATGGCAGATATTATTAGAAGATATCTTCAATATAAAGGATTTAAAACTAAATATGTTATGAATTTAACAGATGTTGATGATAGAATTATAAAAAAATCTAATGATGAAAAAATTGAATCCCGCGCGGTAGCTGAAAAATATACTAAAGCTTTTTTTGAAGATATTGAAAGATTGAAAATTAAAAAAGCTGATATTTATCCAAAAGCTACAGAACATATTGATGATATAATTAAAATGATTAAGGAATTGGAAAAAAATGGCTATGCCTATGAAGTTGATGGAAATGTCTTTTATGAAGTTCACAAATTCAATGGATATGGTAAACTAAGTGGAAAGAATATTGATGAACTTGAATCTGGTGCTCGGGTTGAAGTTAACACTGATAAAAAAGATCCATTGGACTTTGCTCTATGGAAAAAAGCAAAAGAAGGTGAACCTTTTTGGCAAAGCCCATGGGGGCAGGGAAGACCTGGTTGGCATATAGAATGTTCCGCAATGAGCTGCAAACATTTGGGTGAAACTTTTGATATTCATATCGGTGGGCATGATTTAATTTTTCCCCATCATGAAAATGAAATTGCTCAGAGTGAAGGCGCTAATAGAAAAAAATTCGTAAACTATTGGATTCATTTCGGGTTTTTGAATATCGATAATGAAAAAATGTCTAAGTCTTTAGGCAATTTTTTTACTGCAAGAGATATTCTGAAAAAATATTCGGCGGAAGCTGTTAGGTTAGCTTTTGCACAAACAAATTATGCCGGTCCTCTAAACTTCAGTGATGAACTCTTATCTTCCGCCGAAAAAGGATTGGAAAAGTTAAATAATCTCGCTGCAAAGATTGAAGAAGAAATCAAATTAAATAGAAATGATGGTATAATTCCTGATTTCGATTTTGAAAAATATTATAATAATTTTGTCTCTTCAATGGATGATGATATAAATACCCCTCAAGCTTCTGCCGTTATTTTTGATTTCATTCGGGATGTCAATAGAACCATATCTCCAAGTGATATTATTAACAAAGAGTTTTATTCTAGTGCTAAAAATTTCCTGCTGCAGACAGCCGAAGGTGTTTTGGGAATCCTTGACTTTTCAAAAATAACTTTTCAAAGTAGCAGTGAATTGCAGAATGAGCTTATGGAACTCTTTATTAAATTGAGAAATAATGCGAAGAACGAAAAGAATTTTGCACTCGCTGATAAGATAAGAGATGAATTAAAGGAATTGGGAATAATTTTACAGGATTCTAAAGATAAAACAATTTATAAAATTGTTAAGAGATGAATATTTTTAAGATAAAGAAGATCTAAGATGGATAAAAACTTATGGAGAAAATAAAAAAATTTAACACATTTGAAGAAGCCGATAAAGCTGAAATTGAATATTGGCGTAATACATCGGTTGATGAACGTATAAATACACTACTTTGTATTCAAGAGCTTATGCTTAAGTTATTTTATCCCGATATTAAAGGAATTGAAAAGATTGTAACCAAAAGGAATCTGTATAATGAGGAACAAGATTAGCTACGCTAAGCTTTTCATTAACAATGCCGAACTTACATATCAAATAAGATTTAGTAGAAAAGCCAAATATCTTCAGCTGAGAATAACTTCCTCCAGTCAGCTTGAATTAATTATTCCTAAAAGGTATTCCATAAAAGATGGAGAAAAATTTATTCATAATAAGATCGGATGGATAAAAAAATATCAAAAAAGTTTAGTCCATTTACCGGATAAAAAGGATTTTTTTCTTTTTGGAGATAAGATTAAAATAGAACAAGTTTTTAATTTTTTCATCACAAAACATAATATTAGTTTCAAGAATAATATCTTATTTGTCGAAAGCCCCGCTGATAGCAGAATTACTAAAGAAGATATTCATTATTTCTATTTAAAAAAAATGGCTAAAAACTATTTCTCTGAAAGAGTTAAGTATTTTGCTCAAAGATATGGCTTTAATTATAAAACAGTCAAAATTCGAGGACAAAAAACAAGGTGGGGAAGTTGCTCTTCAAAAGGAAGCCTGTCATTTAATTATAAATTAATCCAGTTTAGAAAAGAAGTGATTGATTATGTCATTATTCATGAATTATGTCATACTAAGGAATTGAACCACTCTCCTAAGTTCTGGAAACTAGTTGCAAAATACATTCACGACTTTAAAATTCTAAAGAAAGAATTAAAGAGTTCATTATAGCACACATAGGTGAATATCATTAACCAACGGTTTTAACCGTTGGAAAATGAAGCAAAAACAAACTTTTATGAACCGTTTTAACGGTTTTTATACATTTTCACACAGCCTCTTTATCCAACGGATAATGTCGGTGAACTAATTATCCCCTTTAGTTAGTGATTTTTTTTGACTTTTCACAAAGCCTCTATGATATACAATATAAAAAACTAAACTAATCCTCCCTGAAAATATTTCCTCTGCCTAAAATAAAATTCGGATCAAGACCCTGTTTAACTGCTATCATCTTTTTTATGTTCTCTTCACCATACATTTCCATTAGATATTCAGTTTTAATCTTTCCAATCCCATGTTCTGCTGAGACTGTCCCCCCTAATTCAATTGCTTTCCTGCAAATCTCTTTATAGATCTTCTTCCCGAGTTCCATTTCTTTTGAATTCTTTGGGAGCATATTTAAATGCATATGTGAGTCCCCGAAATGTCCGAAAATAACATAATCTATATCTTCTTTTTTTACTATTTCCTTCGAATAAAAATAAAGATTTTCAAAATTCTCATGCGGAACTGCAACATCGGTACCTAATTTCCTCAAATTATTTCTCGAAATATATTCATTTACTTTTAATGGTAGTGAATGTCTAAACTGCTCAATATTTTTTTTATCTGATTCTGAAAAAGCAAACCAGGCGCTCTCTTCATCTCCATGAAACTCATTTATTAAACTTATCCATTTTTCTAAAATTATTTCTTCGTTAGAGTTTATTTCTTGTTCAAACCATACCGCCGCTTTAGCATCTCTCGGAATCCGGTTGCTTTCTTCCCATAAGAATCTTAAAGAATTTTCATCTAAAAATTCCAGTGCAAGTGCATCAATTGAATTTGAAATATTAATCGACCTTGTTTCGTAAGAAATTTCTCTCCCTCTTTTTATAAATGAAAGAGCATTTTTTTCATCGCTAAAAAATATTATTGATGATAGTATATCTTGTGGATATGGAACTATCTTCACCTTAGCTTTTGTTATTATTCCAAGTGTCCCCTCCGATCCTATAAAAAGATCAATTGCATCCATATCTCTTTTACAAAAATATCCCGAAGCATTTTTAGTCTCCGGCATTTTAAAATCCGGTACCTCAATTTCATATTTCTTCCCTGATTCGGATTGAAGGCTTAACCTATAATTACTCGCTTTCACCTTGCCACTGGTAAGATGCACAATTTCACCATCAGCTAAAATAATGTCTAGCTCTAAAACAAAATTCCTCGTTGGACCATATTTAAAAGTCTTTTCTCCTGAAGCATTTGTGGCAATAGTCCCCCCTATAAAACAATTATCTTCTGTTGGATCTGGAGGATACAGAAGGTTTTTTTCTCTTAGTAGCTTTTGGAAATCCGCTAAAATTACACCCGGTTCTAAAACTGCATAAAGCTCATTCTCATTAATTTCAGCAATTTGATTCAGCTTTTCTGTGGAAATTACAATCCCACCTAAAGGAACTCCTGCTCCGGCTAATCCGGTTCTGTTACCCGAGACTGTTACTTGAGTTTTGTTTTTGTTTGCATTTATTAGAATTTCAGGTATCTCATTTATCGAAGTTGGAAAGTAAACCGCATCGCAGTATCCTTTGAAATTTGACGCGTCAACAAGGTAAGCCTCTATCTCATCCGGAGATTTTTTTATTATCATTTTCTAAGTTAGCTCTCTAAGAATATTTAAGTAAATAATCTGTTCTTCTCTCTTTGGAATTTCATTAGCTTTCCTTTTTACCCCGCAGGAATAATTAAAGTAAAATAAAATATTATCAAGGGCATCAAACATATTTATTAATGGGAATGCTTTATCTCTTAAATAATGTATTAACTTTAATGTTTTGAAACCATCAAACCAGTTGACTTTTTGTCTTTCTATCTGAATATTCTTTTTTGAATTCGTTAATATTCTGTCCCAATAATTTTCAAAGTTATTCGCCTCAAGAAAACTGCACAAAACCGGATGAATATTTTTTGCAAGACTTAAATATTCCTTTGAAGTCAGTATTTCTCCATTATTGAAAACTTCCAGCCAGGATTTTAGAATAAGAAAAGATTCCTGGTTATATAAGAGATATTCATCTTGGACTTTGTTAAGAAATCTGTTAACTCTCTGTCCCGTTCCGAATGGTACCCGCCATGAACCCCTGGATGAAGGATATACCGTGGTTGATCTAATCTCTTTAATCTCAGTTCTTTTAACGACTTTTTCTAAGAAATAAAAATCTTCAGCCGCCTTTCTCTTATTCATCCCTTCCGCTTTTAAATAACTTTCGTAATCAATTACCATAGTTGAACCAACTGAATGAAATGCATATGGTGAATCAGCTAATTTTAACCCAAGGATGTAATATCTAAGAAATATTTCATAACAAATAATTGCCGATGATGTGCTATTTTCTGAAAGACTATGTTCAAATTTAACAACGGCTGCAGAATAATTTTCCTTATTGAAGCTTTCAACTATTTCCGTTATATAATTATTCTGAATAGTACAATCCGCATCCAGGCTTACTATCAGTTTTTTGTTTTTAGAAGTATAATCAAATACTGTCAGTGCAAGGTCCATTCCTATTTTCCTTGCCAACCCTACTCCGGCATCCTTTTCAGGCAATTCTTTCCCCTTCGTTGATGCGTCAACCAGTCCCAATCGTAATCCCGTTAACATAATCTTTCTTGTAAGCTCTGTCTCCGGGCTTTTATGTACTAACGAACGAATTAACTCAAGACTTTTTTTGTTGTCTTCTTTTATATCTTCATCTGATGAGGCTGAATTATTAATAACAAATATTATTAGAGTGGATAGAAAATATCTATTATCATTTTTCAAAAATGATTCAAGAAGAAGAAATATGTTGTTGTATTCTGAAATCGCCGGGATTACAATTACTGAATTAATATTGGATGTGTCACTGATTTCGAGATTCCAGTTTGGTACAGAATATTTTGATAAGTATCGTAAAACCTTTTCAGGTAAATAACTCATAATTTCAGTTCATTTTTTATAATATTTACAGCGGTTTCATAATCCTGACCTTCAATCCATTTGATTTCAACTCCTTCTCTCTCCATTTTACGAAACCATGTCATCTGTCTTTTGGCAAAATTATGAATAGCACCATTTAATTTTTGTACCATATCATTGTAGGTTAACTCCCCCTTAATATGTAATCCTATATACTTATATTCCAATCCGAAGAAATTTAATCTATCGTAACTTATTCCCGAATCAATTAGTTTTTGTACCTCTTCTATCATCCCTGTTTGAAGACGTTCATTCAGTCTCTGTGTAATCCTTGACTTTATTTCTTCTCTCGTTAATTTTATTCCGATATTTAAAGAATTTACTTCTGGTGGGGCTGCAGTATTTAGGGTTTTAGTTTTTTCAACTATAATCGCTTTTATAGTTCTTTCTTTTTCTAAAAGGTCAGTTGTATTGTGTAAATTAGAATTTAATTCTTTTAATTGCTCTTTTAAATCTTCGTGTGGTTGAAATTTTAAATAATTATATTCATTTGATTCAAAGTTCGCTTTTTGTAAATCATAATTTTGCAGAATAGCGCTTAAATATAAGCCCGTTCCGCCGACAAGAAATGGAAGCTTATTCTTTTCTTTTACATTACTAAAAGATTTTACAAAATTCTCTTTATATAAAAAAAGATCGAACTCCTCGTACGGCTCCACTATATCTATTAAATGGTAATTAACTTTTTGCCCGTTAACAAAATAATCATTATAATCTTTTCCGGTACCTATATTCATTCCTTTATATACCTGCCTTGAATCAGCAGAAATTATTTCTCCATTAAAACGAAAAGCAAGTTTGGCAGCAAGCTTTGTTTTGCCTGAAGCAGTAGAACCGAGAATTGTAATTAAATCATAACTCATATTTATTAATTCTTAAATCACCCTCGGGGGGTGAGGTTAATAGCATAAATGTATTACTCACACAAAAATATTCATTCCCATGTATCATCTTTACTTTCCAATTCATCCTCTTCAAATGTTGGCAAAGTAATAGTAAAGGAATTCATTTCCTTTGATTTGCTGACTGATATTTTCCCGCAATGGTCAGTAATTATTTTATTTGCCAAGACTAAACCAAATTCCGTTTCATTATTATCTAAAGCATTTGATGGTTCAAAAATGTTCCTCAGAATTTCATCGGGAATACCTGAATTATTATCTCTAAAC
This sequence comes from uncultured Ignavibacteriales bacterium, assembly GCA_963742995.1. Classification (GTDB taxonomy): domain Bacteria; phylum Bacteroidota; class Ignavibacteria; order Ignavibacteriales; family Ignavibacteriaceae; genus CAVQBP01. The sequence goes on along the minus strand of CAVUOL010000092.1, from coordinate 4,520 downwards.
TCGATCTCAATCTTTCCAAGACACTTTCTCGCTGTAATATAAATATTACCTCCTTCCGGAAAATTCTTGCACCAGTTTTTAATGATTTGAAAACAGGCAAAATAAAAGTAATCTTTATTTAATTTTACTCTAACGTCTGTATCAAATTTCCTAAAAATATTTATCTTCTTTAATTCCGTATATTCTGCAAGTTTTATAAGTATTTCATCCATATTTTGATTAAAACTTACAATTTTAATTTCTTTTTTACTCACACTTTCAAAAAAGTTGAGTATAACATCGATATAATTTTTTATAACACTGTTTTCCTGTGAAATGGATTTTATTATTGCTTTTGTCTCTTTCGAACTCTCTTTCTTTTCCAGATGCGTTAATAAACTTTCAATCACATTTGTTGAATAATTTATATCTGATGAAAGGAATCTTAAAAAAGAAATAATCGATTTAAAATATTCATCAAGTGAATGTGGACCACCTGGTGTATCTTCTAAAACATTTTCATATAATACATCCATGTCTTCAAATTTTAATTCCTCAACTTTCTCGGGTTCGTGTAATTTTGAATCATTATCCTGAAAATCTATGCTTTCCTTTTCATCAATCTTTTCAATATAAGGAATATCAGCTTCTTCAACTATTGCTCCTTGATCTTCAATATCTTTTTGATTTTCTTTATCAGAACCATTTGATGGTTTACTGATGTTCACTAACGTTCTTTCAATATTCTCTTTGATTTTAGGATAATCCGCTACCAGATTATTGAGAGACTCCGTATCTATTTGATAAAGGAGTGAATTAATATCTGCTACTGCTGATACAGAAGGTAAATTTATTTCCAAAATTTCCTTTAATCCGAAGAAATCTCCTTTCGATTTTTTTATAACTGAATAACCCCACGTATTATCAATTACTTTTAATTTAATCTCTCCCTCAATGATCAAATATAAAAGGTTTTCAGAATTCTTTTGATAAATTACATCCCCTTCTTTTAACTGAAGAAAATTTTTTTGATCAATACTGAAATCTAACTGAGGTTCTTCAATTCCTTCGAATAATTTATTTGGAATTATTTCATAAGAAGTTTTATTTTGAAACATAATAAAATATTTAAAAAACCAAACATATAATAATAATGATTTCCTTAGAAATAGAAAACGGAATCAATCATCTTTCATTGAATGATAAACGCCTTAGAAATATCATTTCAATGACCGGGACATGCAATCTAATTCAAAGAAAAAATTATTATCACTCTTTGTTAAGAGCCATTATAGGTCAGCAGCTCTCTACTTATGCTGCAGGTACTATCTATAAAAGATTTTTATACTATTTTAATAACAAGCCTGCACCTGAGAAAATATTAAATACTCCCGATGAAGAACTGAGAAAGATAGGCTTATCATTTGCCAAAACAAAATATGTGAAAGATTTATCTCTGAAAATCTTCAATGGAGAAATTTCATTTAAGGACTTAATTGGGAAAAGCGATTCGGAAATAATTAACGATTTAACCAAAGTGAAGGGGATTGGTGAGTGGACTGTTCATATGTTTTTGATTTTTACTCTCGCCCGCCCAAATGTCCTTCCCGTTAAAGATCTTGGTCTAAGAAGAGCAATTATGAATGTTTATGGACTTAAAAAGCTGCCTGATGAGAAAAAAATTTATAAAATATCAAAACAAAATAATTGGTCCCCCTACAATTCAATTGCATGCTGGTACTTATGGCGGAGCCTTGATACTAAAATTAAATGATAATCTTTCTCTATTCCCGTTCACTTTCAGAGCCTGTGTGAATATCATATATTACCGTTGGATTTTATCCAATTGGTTTAAAAGGTTAAAACATAGCCCCCTCACACGCTGTTTTCTATATTTTCACACAGCCTCCTTAAGTGAACGGATTAAAGAAGGTAAAAAGTAAGAGGCTTTATCCTCATAAATAAATTTATCTCGTATATATATATGAGAAAAAAAGTTACAATTATTTCCATTATTATGTTTATTTTTACTTTCATTAAATAATGAGTGGGAATAAGTCTCTTTTCCTTATTTGTTCGAATATTAAACCTTAAATTTTCCTTTCAAAACGAAGCATTTCAAAGAAATAGTTGGAAATAAATACAATTTATTATAACAAATCTAAAAATTTTTCCTCTGTTCAACTTCTTATATCCGGACTTCTAAATAAAAATTGTTAATTTTGCATGAATCTTTAAAAAATATATTACATCTAATGAACGAAGAAAAATTAATTGAAGACGCTAAAGCTGGTGATAAAAAAGCTTTAACCGAACTCGTAAAAGAGTACGAGCAGACTATTTATAACTTTGCTTTTAAGATTTGTAGAGACCCTGCAAAAGCTGAAAATATAATGCAGGAGACTTTCTTCAGCATGATAAAATCTCTGCATCAGTTTGATGGGAAGTCAAAGTTGTCTACATGGCTCTATAGGATTGTCGCTAACCATTGTCTGATGGAGGTTAGAAAAAAGAAGAATAGATTTGTTTCCCTGGAAAATGATGATGATCTGGTTGAAGATAAATATGTTACTGATTGGAGTACTTTACCTTATAAGTCGCTTGAAAATAATGAGTTGAAAAAAATACTTGATAAATCTATTCAAAAATTATCTCCGGATTATAGAATTGTCTTTTTACTTAGAGATGTTGAAGGGCTATCCACTGAAGAAACAGGAAAAATTACTGATCTTTCGGTTCCTGCTGTTAAATCGAGACTTCATAGAGCTAGAGCTTTTTTAAGAAAAGAAATAAATGAGGCTTTTAAATCATGAGTACAGCAAAGGTTAAGTGTAAAGTTGTAATGGATCACATTTGTGAAAATCTTGGCGAAGACCTAAATTCGGAAAAATGTATCGCTATTAAAAGTCATCTTGATGAATGTGATGATTGCAAAAATTATTTTAACTCAATTGAACAAACTATAGAATTTTATCGTAAATATAATATAAATCTTCCCGGTGAAGCTCACGATAGGCTGATTAATGCACTGGGACTTAAAAATGACTAATAGGAATAGATTATGAATGATGTTCATTTTTATTCTACTAATGTAGAATGGAAAGAAGGCCGTATAGGGGAGTTAACCACATCTTCTTTCCCGCCAATAAAAGTAGCTACTCCCCCTGAATTTAAAAATGGTGTCCCTGATGTTTGGTCCCCCGAACATCTGTTTGTCGCTTCAATAAATATTTGCTTAATGACTACATTTTTAGCAATTGCAGAAAATTCCAATCTGGAATTCATTTCATTTTCTTCTTCAGCAACAGGAAAACTGGAAAAAGTAGATGGGAAATTTATGATTTCTGAAGTTGAGTTAAATCCAATTGTTAAAATTAAAGATGAAAAACAAAAAGAAAAAACATTAAGAATTTTGGATAAATCCGAAAAAGGTTGTCTGATTTCTAATTCTGCAAAATCAAAAATAATTCTTAATCCACAAGTAAATTTATAAAAATAAAGGAGTTATAATGCCTATTTTCGAATATCGTTGTCAGGAATGCGGAACCAAGTATGAAGTTCTTCATAAATCATCTGAAAATAAAAATGATGTTGTATGTCCGAATTGCAATTCATTAAATAATAAAAAATTATTATCCACATTCAGTGCTTCTATGGGTGAAGCCAGTTATTCCGGGAATAGCTGCGCAACCGGTAATTGTGATATCCCTTCAGTAGGCGGATGCGCTTCAGGTATGTGCGGATTAAACTAAACCATGATTTATCCGCCGAAACCTCTAGGTGTAGGCGGAAGCTTTAACGTAGGCAGGAACTTGCTCATACTCTTGCACTTGAACTTGCTCATGCTCTAAGACTTCTCCTGATTTATGCTCTTTAAAAACCTCTCCGCACTCTCCTTCAAATAAGTATCTCTGAAATCAAATTGAGGAAGAGAAAGAACCTTTTCAAGATATTCTTTCTCTTTCTCTTCATTATTCAAAGCCCTGTAAGTCAGAGCCATTTGAAAGTTTGCCGTAATTATCTTGGGATTAATCTTTAAAGCTCTTGTTAACATCTTTTGGGAATCTTCGAAACTCCCGTCCGGTACACTCCCGTAAAGCATGTTTGCAAAAATTCTTTCTATCCAGCTAAGACGCGCTATTTCTCTGTAAAAAGCTCCCAGAATTATATAAGGAAGCGCATTATTGGAATCGAGCTTCACTGCTTTCTTTGCGTTCTCCTCAATTTTCTTTGCGTAGTTCAGCCTTTCTTTTCCGCCTGTTAACCTCGCCTGATTGCCATAGGAAACAGCTGAATATGTATAGGATAAAGAACTATCAGGGAATAAGTTTTTACATTGCTCAGAATATTTTATTGCAGTATTAAAATCTTCTTTGGCTTCATCCTGTTTATGCTCTTTTCTTTTCAATTCACCAACTGCATTATATACTTTGACAATATTTAAAATGGTATGATAGTTTTTTGGTTCCAGATCATATGCCTTTTTATAAAAAGTAAAGGCCTGGTTTATCTTAAATTGATTGTAAAGGGAATCTCCGGTA
>CAVUOL010000091.1:0-57614 GCA_963742995.1 uncultured Ignavibacteriales bacterium | reverse complement strand
AAATATCCTTATAAAATAATAACTTATAAGAATTGTGTACGGTATGTGTACGGTAATTACATTTGAAACTAATAAACAGGAAGAAAAATTAACCACATTATAGATGAAAAAGAATGCAATGAACCTATTCAAATTAAAATACTAAAAGCGAGACGAAAAGTTATTCCATTTAACTTCCTTCCAGCTTTTTTTCATTTAACTGTTTTTTTTTTGTTTTTTTTTCGAATTGATTTCCCAATTTTCTTTTTTTAGTGTCCGAAGCTCTAATCACTTTTAACGTTTTTACCGTTTTTTTGACCGTATTTTAAAACTTTCTTTTTTTATTAGTGTGCGAAGCTTTATTCTTAGAAGGTTTTACTTAATTTTTTGATGTTAGGTTTTGTTAGGTTTTCGATAAATGATTTTAGGTAAGGTTTAGTTCAGGTTTAAATGGTAGCTTGAGTTTAGAAATATAGTATGAAAAATTTAATAATCAATAACATTTAGTATGTAGTTAGTGTTTTATATGAAAAATATAAAAGACAGGGGAAAAATTTCTTCCTTTTTTATAGTGTGCGAATCTTCAGCGGCAAAAAAAATTCTTGGTGATTAGATTTAGTAAGGTTTTCCCTTTTTTATGGTGTCCGAAGCAATTGTTAAAAATTGGACTGAATTCACAAGATAATGCCTCAGTTGGAAATGGAATGCCTGCAATATTAAAAACTTTTCTATTAGAATTTTGTAAGGCCATTCATAATAATATTTATTTGCATATTGTTATTATTAATATCCCTTCTTTAAACATATTAAGAGCCCTGCCTATGTCTATAACTGCAGCTAATCTGTCAACCAATTTTATTTTTATCTTCCCACCCTTCGTCTCTTCAATAGATTCAATAGCAATTATCTTTTCTTCGGATAATGTTTTCAGGTTCTTTAATACTATTTTAAAACGATTAATTTCAAAATAATCCGTAATTTTGGCTTCTGCAAATGCTTTTAGCTTTCTTATTACATATTCTGCGTCTAATTCCAGCTTTTCCATTTTCGGCTTTAATAAGGATTCGATAAATTTCTTGATGTTAGTTTTAGATAAGTTTTCTGCAGCGATTATTCTTGCATTTTTTTTTGAATAGCCTGCTTCTATTGCAGCTTGTGTAGCGTTAAATCCATTTGAAATGTAGATTTTACAAAAAGCTTCCTGTCTCTTTGTTAGTTTTGGCAAGGTCTTTCCATCCATTCTTTTCTTTCTCTAAGGTTATTCTGTAAATTGTTTTTTTTCAAGGTAATGACTTTTTTTATTTATAGTCAGACCTATACAAAAGAGAAAATGATAAAAAAAGGGATCAGTTTTTTATTTTTAGTGTTGGCTGCAAATTATATTTTTTAAATTCTTGCATTATAATATCTCTAACCGGTTCAGCATTATTAGCTGATGTTAGGATTGAATCGTGAATACTTAAGACAAATATTTTTTTCTCTGCTAATTTCGCTACAATTCTGCCTATCATTATTTCAGATTCAATTTGCTGCAATTTATTTGCAAGGTTCTTATAATCATTACGTTTGTAATAAGAAATAATTTCTGAAATATTTGGGAATAAAAATTTGAATCTTTCTCTCTCATTAATATCATCGTCAAAATAATAGTAATAGTGATTAAATTCTTCAGAAGAATAAAAAATTTTGGCAAAAAATCTTTTTTTGAATTCACTTTTATCTTCATTTATACAAAATTCTTCCATTAAATAATCATAAAATTTTCCTTCACAAGTTATTTGCTTATAAAAGCATATCTCATTAGAAAATGTGGTAACATAAGAGGGAAATAAATAAGTATAATCCTGTATTAGTAAATTAAAGAGAAAAGGTTGAGAATTTGCGAGGTCGATTTCTACTAATACAGAATTATTCCATCGTAAAAATTTTCTTAGTTTCCTGGGAAAATTTGAAATGTTTGTATGAACCCGGTTGTTTGAATCAATTGACCAATACCAATGGGTATCAATATCTTTAATGAATTCAATCATCATCTTATAAACACTGCTTTTTTCATCTTCGACAATATTTTTATCTACAAATTGCATTGCATGGTCATACTCTATTTTAATTTGTTGAAGGCAATGAAACAAATATTTGTGCTGTAGTAAAACTATTTTTTTGATTTTGATTGATCGAAATTTATTTACTTTATAAATGATCCTGCTGTCTGTAATATTTACCCGCTTTAATTTCTTTCTTTGATATTCCTGCGTAAACCTATAACCTTTCGATTTCTCACCTGTAAAATATTTCCCGTCTGTTTCGATAATTCCCATATCTAAAAGTTCATCAATTCTTTCTTTATAACGACTGTTAATTATATTATGCAAAATTTTTGAACTCATTGGAACAAAATCATTTTCCTTTATAGATTTATTAAAAATTCGTCTAAAGGTAATTGATGACAGAACGTAGTAATATTTATCTCTGTGCTTTTCGGAAGATAAGTCCAAATTTGAAGGGATATAAGCAAACATTGGTTTCATCTTAGCTCCCGGAGTTTTTTATAATTTCCAGCTTCTTTGAGTGCTTCGGTTATTTCATTACGATTGAAATAAATCCTTTTGCCAAGTCTCTTATAGGGAATTTTATTTTCGGATTTCCATTTGTTCAAAGCTGAAGGTGAGCAGCACAAAAATTCGCAAGTCTCTTTAAATGATAATAATTCCTTTTGTTTTTTAATCTCTAATGCTTCTTTAACTGCGTTTGAAATTAATTTTTGCAATTCATCTTGCGTTATTGAAATTAGAATTATTTTGCCTGATTCCATATTTCTAATGCTATTTTATGTTTTCGGAAATTTTCTTTCTCTGAGAGCAAATTTGATTAAAGTTGTTACGTGAAATTCCACTTAAAAAAGAATTCCGCTTTCCTTTGAGATCTTGTCCCGCTTGAATTTTCTTTAAATCCTTTTTCAGAGGAATTCCAAGTATCTGGCAAGCTCTTTTAACAAGTCTTTTAGGAATGATAACATCAAAGCTTATCATTACTCCATCTTGTCTGCTATATATTGCTCCTCTTTTAGTTTCCTCCCATGAAAGAACCCTGCGCATAAGGTTTGTATTTTCACTATAACATTTGAAACGGTGATTGCTTGGTGTTTTATCAAATAGCCAAAGCTCACCAAATTCACCTTTAAGGATTGTTTCAATATTTTGTAAATCTCTGAAAGTATAGATAAGTTTTTCCATTACGTTAACCTCCGGATCTGCTGTAGGTAAAAACGGATTGAATTTTCGTCTTTTGTTTCCTGGATTTTTGAGATATAGTATTTCTTCAGGTCCCGGTGTTTTCGGTTGCGATAAAGTGGTTTAAGTTGTTTTTGTGCAGGCTGTAGATTATTTTTGTTTTGCACGTGAGATTCCTTTCAGAATTTTTCCGGCTCTGCCTCTGTAAAAGGTTAGAGCCGATTTTGTTTTAAAGCAAGAAAGCCGTCAAAGATTCAGGCAGACGGCTTTCAATACTTTAAAACGTCATTAATATTTTATTACCTGAATCTTTTAGTTATAAACCTAACATTTTATATATTTCTATTGGGATTTTTGCGGGGTTATATCAGTCTTTTATCGGGATTGTAGGAGGCGATTTATTTTAGAAATATGTTTTTATAAAAACTTTCGAAGTCTTTATATCTTTTAATTTCCTTTATTCCATATTCCCAAAAATATTTTCGGGCAAATTCTTTTTGTAGAAGTCCTAAGGCGATTTGCTTATTGTTTTTATACTTTTCCCAAATGCCTTTTAATTTCTCTTGGAGGTATGATTTCACACTCTTAGTTTTTATACCCATATTTTTAGTTTCAAGAATTATTATATTAATCTCTTTCTTTATGGTTAACTCGTCTTCTGTCGGTTTAGATGAATTCGCTTCAAAATCAATCTTAAACTTTTCTTTAAGCATTTCATTCATTACTTTGTCAAACATTTCATCTTCATTTCCTTCATAGTTATTTTCATCTTTAAGAGAGGTATATCTGTCCAATATATCTAACTGTAAATCAAGATTGTCAACTGGGCCGTTCACTGATATGTTATATTGTTTCAATTTATTTTTAATTTTTTCAGCTATCGTATTAAGCTTAGAATTTATTTCTTTTTCGTCAAGTTCATAATATAATTCATCATTATCTATTGCTGTTTTTTTATATTCTTCATAACGCTTGTCGTGTTCAAAAATTAATCCTTTAGTTTTTCCGTTTTTGGTTCCATATAACTTTTTATTAATTTCAGAAAGTGATAGCTCTAAATAATCCTTTTCTTTTTTTGCTCTCTGTAATCTTTTATTCAAATCCAAAGGGAATTCAGATATATCTTTGCTAAATTCACTTTCGATACTTGCAATTTCTTTATCCTTACTTCGTATTTCTGCTACAATATTCTTTTTAGAATTTAATAATCCTTTTACTTGTTTATATAATTGTTCTTTTTCTCCCCTGAGTTTATTAAGAGTAGTTACTTTCTTTTTCATTTTACAAATAAAAAATCCTTTCTTGTGCTTAGCATCCGGTAACCAACCGGACTTCCCGGTTAAGGGAAACACAAGAGAAGGATTTATTTTTAAAATATGTAGGTTGTTTTTTATTGCTAAGTTTGAAAAACTATCAACTCAATTTAAATAACTATTCTTCAATGACATTAAATTATAATACGATTTATATTTTTAAAAGTTTCAAGATTTAATTTAATAAATAGGATGAAAAAACAATCATTAGAAGTATGAAAATTCTTATTTATATCCAACATATGGAAGATGATAAAAATCCTTGTTATGGTTTTATGTATACTGGAAGTACTATGGGGCATGACATTATAAAAGACCTTAAAATTAATAAAAAAGAGTTTTCCAGGTGGAAAAAATTTAAAAGTAACAGTAATGAAATTGTGGTTTTAACGCCGAACTTTACCATTGATAAATTTATGCTTCATGTGAATTAGATGAAAATAATCTTAATAGGATTTTACGAATAGAAAAAACTATTCACGAAATTCTTAATCCTGAAGAAAGGAAAATAATTTCCATTGTTGTTGATAAGAGAATTGGAGAAACAGAGGAAGAAAAAATTTCTGAAATGGAAAAACATTTAGGAATAAAATTAACGCAAAAGAATATTTTTGTTGTATACATTACAAATTATATCCGTAAATAAAAATAATGAAACAAATAGAAACCAGGCTAAGAAAAATTGAAGAAAGTGATTAAAAAAGTAAAAGTATAAAAATATTGTTATTTACAATTTTTCTCGATTTAATTTTTTGTATTAAGTAACCTAATATCATGGAAATAAAAAAAGCTAAATTATATTCTATCAAAAGTTCAGCAAATAAAATTTTTCTTTTAAGTAAGTAGTAAACTGGTTGAGAAGATATTGTAGATTTCATACTTTCTTATACTGTCTAACTTAGGAATTTCTTCTAAATACCAACCAATTGGGACTTTTATTTTTTTGAATTCGTCTTTCTTTTGATAATAATTTACAGCAATTTCGGCTTTTTCAAGTTTATCTTTTTCCAAAATCCCAGATTTTGAGTAAATCTTCAAAAGACCAGTTAGTTTAGGGTATTTACTTTCATATTCTAATAAATCAGCCATTCCACTTAAATCGAATTTATTTCCGAATTTTTTTATTGGCTGATTCTGTATATGAAAATATCCATTATAAATTTTTGATATTTCATGAGAGTTAATCGATGAGTCATGATTTAAATAAAATATTGAGGTGTAGAATGAATCCGCAGAAGTTTCTGCTAAAGAAAATTTTCTCTCATTCCATTCATTTTGATATTTTTTCAATTCTCTTGTATTGTAAAATGTCTTTTGATAATTATAGTAAATTAGTATAAAATATTTTTCATTACTATTAAATATAAAGTCGTATTGTTTTATAGGTAATTTTTCAACAATTTTGTAATTAATATTCCTTTCATATTGCGTTTTTAGTTTTTCATTTCCAAACTCAAAAGGCGGAAATAGTGAAATGATTACAGAAAGTATTATAAAGATTGCTAATGCAATTTTAATAAATTTATACTTATCCATTTTTCCCCAATAATTTTTTATTTTTAAATTACTTCTCTAATTTAACTAAAAAGAAGATAGGGATAAATTTAAAGTCCGAATGTTCAGTAATAAAGATTTTAATTTCTATTAGTCATTTCAATTTTCGTTTGTAAATATACAGCAATAAAAATTTTTGTCATTATTTCTGACAGTTTACAGATAAAAACTTATCTTAGTGTTCCCTGTACTTTTACAAGGGGTTCCTCTGAATTTTTGGTATCAGAACAATATAGACCAAAAATATTTTATAACTAATTATTGCCCTTCGTTTGAATCTTCCTCATCGCTGTCATTATTGGAATTAAAATTATTATTTAATTGATAGGAATCATTATTTTGCTTTTCAAAATTATAGTAGTCAAAGTTTCCAATTGTTGTTTTTGTTCCTGATGTTCCATCATTAAAATTAAAATATTCATAATTACCAATTTTTTGGGAAGTGCCATTTATTCCATCATTAGAATTAAAATATTCAAAATTCCCTATTTTATTTTCAGTAATTGTAGAGCCATCACTAAGATTATAGTACTCATAATTCCCTATTTTCGTTTTTGTTCCTGATGTTCCATCATTAAAATTAAAATATTCATAATTACCAATTTTTTGGGAAGTACCATTTAACCCATCATCATTAGAATTATAATATATTATATTTCCAATTTGTGTAGCTGTAACGGCCGCCGATTTTGCGGAAGAAGACTTCTTTTTAGATGATTGAGAGAAGCTTAAAGAGAAACTAATAAGAAAAGACAATAAGAAAATAATAAATTTCATATTTACCCCAACTTATTAATAAAGAACTTAGTTCTTTTAAACTTAAAATCAAACAAGAAAAAAATAATTATATCTTAAAAATTATGATTTAACTGATATTTTAAGATTATAAGATTACGAATAATTATAGAGGTCAATTTTATTTTCCAGTTGCCTGATGAATAAAATTAGCGTCTTGATTTTGTTCAAAAAATGGTTTTTACTCTATTGCAATCTTTAAGATAACTATCAACTGCTCTTTGGGAGTGATTGGTTTCTTTAGCAGCAATAAAAGGATCGCTCTAACCCTTTGCAATTCTTAAACTGTTTCCCCAAACTTTATCCATTTCATCACGTAAATGACTGTAATCAATTTTCAAATATTTCTGCATCATACTGTATGTTGTGTGCCCGGTGATAGCCATTATGTTTTCAGGCTTCATTCCTTTCTGCAATGACAAACTTACAAAAGTCCTTCTTGCTGTATGTGTGCCTATTACTTCATATTTTTTATAAGTGGTTTCAATTCTATCACTCCCTTTATATTTCACTGTCTTAACCAATTCATCAATTCCAGCAGCTTCACATAGCTCTTTTAGGTAGTCATTCATTTTCTGGTTTGATATTACAGGCAGCGGCTGCGGAAATTCACTATATTTAGCTAAAATGGAAAGAGCATAAGAGTTTAATGGAATTCCAATAATTTGATGCGTCTTTTGTGTTCTAACATTCCATGTTGAATTCCTGATATCCTCTCTTGAAATGTTCTGGATATCCGAATAACGAACACCGGTAAAGCATTGAAAAACAAAAATATCTCTAACACGCATGAGCCTCTCATCTTCAAGCTGAAAATTATACAACTTCATCAGCTCGGGTTAAGTTAAATAAATAACTTCATTGACTTCTGATTTGCTTTTGAAAAACTTATAGCTGCTGTTATCAGTATAACCATTGTTGTTTGCCCAAATAAGAAATGTTTTGAGGAACTGAATATTTTTATTAGCAGTGTTGTTCAACATATTTTTATTTTCAATCAAAAAGGAAAAAAATTTTGAAAAGAATAATGGTGTAATTTTTTCAAAGGTTAAGGCATCACGATAAGACTTCTGATAATCTTCCAGCAATGTTTTTACACGCTTAAACTTAAATATAGCCTGCTTAGAAACTTCCTGCCGTTTAATTTTTAGAAACTCATCATAGATATCGAATAGTCCAACTTTTTTTTTATCAAACTGTCTCTTTATTGCGTCTGCAACAGCATTGAATCCGGCATCGGGCTGTTTACTTCGAATTATCCTTTCAATGTCCAAAATTTTGCTTTCGAAGATATTCAAATATTGGTTAAGGCTTTTGAGTGAACCTTTTGTAATATTGTCTCTGGTTTTACGTGGATTAGCTCTATATGTTGAGGCATCCCACAAATCGGATTGAATGCTTTGCCCTGTATTAAGTTTGAGAGTATTATTAAATTCCCTAACATAACAGTGAATTGCACAACTATTTTTTGAAGGTCTTTTATCCAGGTAAAATTTAACTTTCATACATCACCCTTCTAATCAAAATTATATTCTTCTTTTTTAGGTCTGCCAATTCTTTGACCAGGTTTCCAGTTCAAATTTTTTTCTGTTAAATATATAACAGGGAATCCGGCACTACGATCAATATTAACTTCGCCACGCCTTTCAGCAGCATAAACAGTTTCTCTACTGCACCCCTTCATATTGGCGAATTGTTTAATATTTACAAATTTCATTTTGTCTCGATATTTAATTTTTAAAGTATATGTAAATATAAATAATTATTATCATCGTGTCAAGAATTTGAGTACGGTATGTGTACGGTAAATGTGTGGCATAAAGGATAAAGAAAATCTTTTATTATATGCCAAAAACAAAGGATAGATATTGAAAATATGTGAAAATCGAGGATTTTAGGAAGATTTCAAAAAGTGTGAAAATGAATAAAAAACACAAGGTTCGGTTCCCCTTAGCTCCACATGGATTTGTTTACTTTGAGATTTACAGGGAAGATATGTGGTAAGTTTTCCGCCGAGTGGTATTCCATCAATATACTTTTCGTATTGAGAAGTCTATCGTGATTGTTCGCTGCCTGCCACCAATTCCCATCATATTTATTTACACTAATTAAAATTGGAGAAAGTAAAAAATATTATTAAGGATTTCATCTTCAACCCTAATGCTAAGGTTTATTTATAAACCAAGTATTACAATAACAATTCAAATTATCTGCTGTAACCATTGTATTCAACTTATAGAAGAGGAAAATTGAGTAAAATATTATTGAAATCTAATTATTTAAAGCAATATAGCACTCCTCCGGAGTGCGGATATTTTGGGTTTATTCAGTTTCTATAAATATATCGCTCCTCCGGAGCGAAGACAAAATTAAGATTACCAAAAAGGGAGTCTAGTTAAAAAAGTCGAAATACGGAAATCAAGTTCTGGCAAATTATTGATGGAAAATTAATGCAAATTTCATCTTCTATGATTGAAAATAATTGAGAAGAAAGAGATGTCCTTGAAAAATGGATTAAATCGAATGGCAGCTCTGTAAAAATATCAGCACCCCCTACTCCATTTCACACTTTTTCATTTCTGAGAATCCTTAAATCTCACTCATTAAAAATTAGTAGTTAAAAATATAGATTCTAATACTAATTGTCGTATTTTTGAAAGAAATCGAACAGATTTTTGCTGTGGCACGAATTGTGGACATGTTTTAACGTTTTTAATTCACTAAATTTTCAATAATCCAAGAAGCAAAAAGATGATAAAAGAGAAGGAAATCCAGAATCTTACTGAAGTTACAGTTAGATTTGCAGGGGATTCAGGGGACGGTATGCAGCTAACCGGTAGTCAGTTTAGCGATACCACCGCTATCTATGGAAATGATTTAAGTACCTTACCCGATTACCCCGCAGAAATTCGTGCCCCCTTGGGAACAGTTTATGGCGTTAGTGGTTTTCAATTACATTTCGGAAGTAATGATGTATACACACCTGGTGATAGACCTGATGTTTTAGTTGCCATGAATCCGGCTGCACTGAAGAAAAATCTCCCCGAATTGAAACCGGGTGCTTCAATTATTCTTAATACAGATTCTTTTGATAAAAAGAATTTGCAGTTAGCAAAATATGATCATAACCCTTTAGAGAATGGGGAACTCAATGGATTTACAGTCTACCAGGTTCCAATAAATACTCTGACTGCAAAAGCGCTGGAAGATAATCCTTTAGGTTCAAAAGAAAAGGCACGCTGCAAAAACTTTTTTGCTCTTGGAGTAATGTATTGGCTTTATAACCGTCCTATTGAACCTACATTAAATTGGATAAAGGGAAAATTCAAAAAAAATCCAGATATTGTTGACGCTAATGAGAAAGCTTTGAATGCCGGGTACAATTTTGGTGAGATGACTGAAATTTTTACTACAAGATATAATGTCGATTCTGCAAAACTTCCTTCCGGTACATATAGAAGTATTTCGGGAAATGAAGCAACGGCTTTAGGTTTTCTTGCTGCTTCTGTTAAAAGTAAATTACCTTTATTCCTTGGATCATATCCAATTACTCCTGCTTCTGAAATCTTACAATATCTCAGCACTTATAAAAATTTTGGTGTAAAGACTTTTCAAGCTGAAGATGAAATTGCCGGGGTAACTTCTGCAATAGGCGCAGCTTACGCAGGTAATCTTGCAATAACAACTACCAGCGGTCCTGGTCTTGCACTGAAAACTGAAGCAATTGGATTAGCTGTTATGACAGAACTTCCACTGGTTATTGTTGATGTTCAAAGAGGCGGACCAAGCACTGGTTTACCTACTAAAACAGAACAGGCAGATTTATTGCAAGCAGTTTATGGAAGAAATGGGGAAGCTCCGGTTGCTGTTTTAGCTGCATGTACACCTAGCGATTGTTTCTATATGGCTATGGAAGCTTCAAGACTTGCTATAAAATATATGATCCCTGTTATTCTTTTAACTGATGGTTATCTCGCAAATGGCTCAGAACCATGGAAAGTTCCTCATGCAAATGAATTGAAGGAAATTCCGGTGAAATTTAGAACTGAAAAAGAAGGTTTTGCACCATACTTAAGAGATGAAAATCTTGCCCGTCCATGGGTTAAACTTGGTACTCCAGGTTTAGAGCATAGAATCGGCGGTTTGGAAAAAGCAAATATTACAGGCAATGTAAGTTATGACCCTGATAATCATGATTTAATGATTAAGCTGAGAGAGAAAAAACTAAGAAATATGGTAAAAGATATTCCGGATCTTCAGGTTGAAGGTGAACAGCAGGGAGAACTTTTAGTTTTAGGCTGGGGCGGAACATATGGTGCTATTAAAGAAGCTGTTGTTGATGCAAAGAAGGCAGGCTTAATAGTATCTCAGGCTCATTTAAAATACTTAAATCCTTTTCCTAAGAATACTTTCGATGTCTTAAAAAGATTTAAGAATGTTCTAATTCCTGAAATAAATCTTGGCCAGTTGTCAAAGCTAATTAAGAGTGAATTTCTAATTCCTGTTATTCAATTTAATATTGTAAGAGGATTACCATTTAGGGCGTCAGATATTCAAGCAAAAATAAGAGATATACTTGGAGGTAAGAATAATGGAAGAAATTAAAGTTGATCAGAAGATTAAATTAACTGCAAAAGATTTTGCATCGGGTCAGGATGTTAGATGGTGTCCGGGCTGCGGTGATTATTCAATTCTTGCACAGGTTCAAAGATCCTTTCCGGAAATTGTTGGATTAGATAAAGATAAAATTGTATGGATTTCCGGTATCGGATGCTCTTCCCGTTTCCCTTATTATATGGAAACTTACGGCTTCCATACCATTCATGGTAGAGCGCCGGCAATTGCAACCGGAGTAAAAGTAAGCAGACCCGATCTTTCTGTTTGGGTTGCCACCGGAGATGGTGATCTTTTAAGTATAGGTGGAAATCATTTTATTCATGCTTGCAGAAAAAATATAGACCTTAAAATTCTTCTTTTCAACAATAGAATTTATGGTTTAACAAAAGGACAATATTCACCCACTTCTGAGCAGGGAAAGAAAACTAAAACAACTCCTTTCGGCAGTATTGATTATCCTTTTAATCCTATTTCTCTAGCACTTGGAGCAGATGCTACATTCATTGCCAGGGGAATAGACAGAGATCCTAAGCATCTTCAAACTTTAATTAAGAGAGCTGCGGATCATAAAGGTACTGCCTTTATCGAAATATATCAGAATTGTGTGATTTTTAATGATGGTGCATTCGATATATTCTCCGACAAAAAAATTAAAGACGACCATCTCTTGGTTCTTGAACATAATCAAC
This sequence comes from uncultured Ignavibacteriales bacterium, assembly GCA_963742995.1. GTDB lineage: Bacteria > Bacteroidota > Ignavibacteria > Ignavibacteriales > Ignavibacteriaceae > CAVQBP01. Next base: position 45,437 of record CAVUOL010000091.1, on the reverse strand, counting down.
CTATGGTTTTTGGAACTAATAAAGATAAAGGTATTAAGCTCGATGGTATGAAGCCTGTTATTGTAAATATTGGTAATGGTGAATACAGTGTGAATGACCTTCTAGTCCATGATGAACATGATGAGTCTCCTTTACGAGCAATGCTTCTTGCCCATTTAACTGATAAGCCTGAATTTCCAACTCCAGTTGGAATATTTAGACAAATATTAAAACCTACTTATGATGAAGGCGTTGAAAATCAAATTGAACAGGTTAAGAAATCTAAAGGTGAAGGTGATCTGGAAAAGATGTTGTTCAGCGGAAATACATGGGAAGTTAATTGATTCATTCTTGAACTTCTACGCTAAATAGGGTGGTTAAAAAGAAAATAAATGTCCGAATTCTTTTAGCCACCGAGAAAATTACAAAATTACAAGATTACATTGTAAAGGGACAGAATTACAAGATTAAAAATACAAATATTGTTTGCCGCTTTTGAATAATTGAATAATCTAAAATTAAATAAAAACTCCTATAGTGACGAACAGCCTTCTTGTTTTGTGAATTAAAACACAATAAAGAAATAAGTTAAAGATATAATTAAAATTAATAACTAAATTTATTTTCGAATTTGAGGGTATATTCATCAATTTTTTTCTAATCAAAACAAGAGAAAAATTGATTTAGAAAAAAAGCTGCATTGACAAGAGTGTATGTCTTGCGTATGTTTAGAATAAAATAATGCTTCTCTTTCCACTAAATTGGAAACAAAGATTAGAAACTTGTTACAACCTCTTTTGTATAATCATCAAGAAACAATTAAATAATTTAATACCGTTTCTATAAGGTATGCTTATTTTATTTTAAATATTATGGATTTTAATTTTACCGGTAATCATAGTTATAATCTTCCCTTTAATTGTGTTTTAATCCTGCTCTCAAAATTAAACCCTATTTTTTAATAATGATAAATACTAATTTATATTATATTAAAAACAAATTAAGAGTGGTTAAATGACCAAAGGCATAGTAGACTTAAATGATGTAACTGTAAGGTTTGCGGGAGATTCCGGAGATGGTATGCAGCTTACAGGTACGCAATTTACAAACACAAGTGCAATCATGGGGAATGATGTCAGCACTTTGCCCGATTTTCCTGCTGAAATTAGAGCTCCCGCAGGTACTACATACGGCGTCAGCGGATTTCAGCTCCATTTTAGTAGTGATGATATTCAAACACCGGGTGATGCACCTGATGTTTTAGTTGCAATGAATCCGGCTGCTTTAAAGACCAATTTAAATGAAATGAAAAAAGGGGGTTCGGTTATTATTAATATTGATTCTTTTGATTCAAAGAACTTAAGATTAGCCGGATATGAATCAAATCCACTGGAAGATTCAACTTTGGAAGGGTTTAATGTTGTTCAGGTTCCGCTTAGTAAATTAACTGCTACAGCACTGGAAGATAGCGGACTTTCGGCAAAAGAAATTGCAAGATGTAAAAACTTCTTTGCTCTGGGGATGATGTACTGGTTGTATAGCAGGCCAATTGAACCTACTCTTAAGTGGATAAATGTTAAATTCAAATCTTCTCCTGAATTAGCGGCTGCAAATTTGAAAGTTTTAAAAGCCGGATATTATTTTGGAGAAAATACAGAAATATTTACTGTTCGCTATCAGGTAGCTCCTGCAAAATTATCACCAGGTACATATCGAAATATTTCCGGTAATGAAGCTTTAGCACTAGGGTTTGTAGCTGCATCTGTTAAAACCGGTTTGCCTTTATTCTTAGGCTCGTATCCTATTACTCCCGCTTCCGATATTTTACATGAATTGAGTAAGCATAAAAATTTTGGAGTTAGAACCTTTCAAGCCGAAGATGAGATTGCTGCAGTAACGGCTGCAATTGGTGCATCTTTTTCAGGTGCACTGGCTATTACAACTACTAGCGGGCCTGGAGTTGCATTAAAAACTGAAGCAATTGGATTAGCCGTTATGACTGAACTTCCACTTATCATTATTGATGTTCAGCGTGGTGGTCCAAGCACTGGACTTCCTACAAAAACTGAACAATCAGATTTATTACAGGCAATGTATGGTAGAAATGGTGAAGCACCGGTTGCAATTATTGCTCCTTCCACACCTGCCGATTGTTTTAATATGGCTTTGGAAGCTTCAAGAATTGCCTTAAAATATATGGTTCCTGTTATGTATCTTTCCGATGGATATATTGCAAATGGCTCTGAGCCGTGGAAAATTCCTGATCCTGATAATATACCTGAAATGAAACCGGAATTTGCAGTTGCAAAAAATAATGGTACTAGCGTTCATATCGAATTTGACCCGTACACAAGAGATGAAAATTTATCCCGGCCATGGGCTTTGCCCGGTACTCCAGGATTGGAGCACCGGTTAGGAGGATTGGAAAAAGCTAATATTACCGGTAACGTCAGTTATGATCCTCAAAATCACGAATTTATGGTACGGTTGAGAGCTCAAAAAGTAAAAAATATTGAGCATGACATACCTGACTTAAAAGTTATTGGTGATCAAGATGCTGATCTTTTAGTTATCGGCTGGGGAGGAACATTCGGTGCAATTACCGAAGCTGTCAATAAAGTTAGAAAACAGGGAAAGAAAGTTGCACAAGCTCATTTCAAGTACTTGAATCCTCTTCCTAAAAATACCGGAGATGTTCTGAGCGGATTCAAGAAAATCCTTTGTCCTGAATTGAATCTTGGACAATTTTCAAAAATTCTTAAAAGTGAATTTCCTGTTGATATTATTCCTTTTAATAAAATTCAGGGTCTACCATTTAAATCTTCAGAGATTGAAGATAAGATTGAAACGATTTTAGGAGGTATTTCAAATGGCTGAAATAAATATAAAAAACGGGAATGGGAACGGAGTAAAGTATACTTCGAAAGATTTTTCTTCTTCTCAGGATGTAAGGTGGTGCCCCGGCTGCGGTGATTATTCAATACTTGCTCAAATGCAGCGCATTTCTCCAGACTTAAATGTTAAAATTGAAAACTTTGTATGGGTTTCCGGTATAGGCTGTGCTGCTAGATTTCCTTATTACATGAACACATATGGAATTCATGGTATTCATGGCAGAGCACCAGCTATAGCAACCGGAATAAAGGTAAATAATCCAGAATTATCTGTATGGGTAGCAACCGGAGATGGCGATTTGCTAAGTATCGGCGGTAATCATTTTATACATGCATGCAGAAGAAATGTTGATATTAAAATTCTGCTTTTTAATAATAGAATTTACGGATTGACAAAAGGTCAGTATTCTCCTACTTCGGAAAAAGGTAAGAGAACTAAAAGTACTCCATTTGGAAGTATTGATTACCCGTTTAATCCTTTAAGTCTTGCTGTGGGTTCCGGTGCCTCTTTTATTGCTCGTTCTTTAGATAGAGATCCGAAACATCTAAAAGAAATGATGAAAAGAGCAGGGGAGCATAAAGGAACGGCTTTTATTGAAGTATATCAGAATTGTAATATATTCAATGATGGTGCATTCGAAATTTTAACTGATAAAGAGACAAAAGCAGATAATGTTTTATTCCTTGAACACAATAAACCTATGGTGTTTGGTAAAAATAATGATAAGGGAGTTAGATTGAAAGGATTGACTCCGGAAGTTGTTGATATTTCTAACGGAACTTATTCAATTAATGATCTTTGGGTTCACGATGAATTTGCAAAAACTTCAGCAGCGGCTAATATATTAGCTCATTTTACTGATATGGATGGATTTCCTACTCCGGTAGGTATTTTTAGACAGGAATTTAAATCGACATATGACGAAGATTTGCATGAGCAAATAAATAATATTAAAGCAGCAAAAGGTGAAGGAAATTTAAGAAAACTTCTCTTTAGCGGAAATACATGGGAAGTAACAGCATAGATATTATTGTTATGTCACCCATTCGGGATTTTGAATATTACAGCTATTTTATATTTATCTATAATAATATCACACCTTCGGTGTTAAAAACTTAATAGGGATGAGGCTGCAAACGGCAATTTCCTTTTATTTAAGCAGAATCATTTTTATAGTCTTTATGAATTTATTGTTAGACTGAAGCGAGACCGCCTCAATAGTCAGAAAATAAAACCCTGAGGAAAGATTCGATGCATTCCATTTTATGTTATAATCTCCGGAAGACTTAACATCATTTACCAGTTCCGATACTTCCTTTCCTAAGATATTATAAATATTAATTTTCACCCTGCTTTGTTCCGGTATATTATATCTTATTCTTGTTGACGGATTGAATGGATTAGGAAAGTTTTGTTCTAAAGAATAGGCTTTGAGGAACATGATTATTGTTTCTAACATCAGTTGCAGTACCTAAATCCGAATACTTTATTGTTTCCGATTGATAGACTACTTTCGAACTCTTGCTCTGAATAAAAACAACTACTTTCAGACTGTCTGTGTTCCAGGCGCTGTTCAAATCAATAGTATTATTAAATTCTTTCATTTCATTATCATTAATTGTGAACGCTTCTCCGGCTGGTGAGGGGAGCATTTTTCTCATAACATTTTCATGGCGCGTTATACCGTTCCGTCCTGAGTAATGTATATTCTCTACAACAACATAGTGAATGACCAGATCAGTTTGAGTAATATTTCCGTTTCTGGTTATTTCCGTTTTCAAATTTATTTTATCACTTCCCGTTGTTCCTGATAAATTTATTCTTATCGGACTTGAATTTTTTACCAATCCGTCAAGCATTGTACCCCATGTATTATAACTATTCGGCTCCAATTTCCCATCAAAAAAAGCTTGTGGTGTTGAGGAATAAGGACCATAATAACTATTTCTGGCGGAAGGATCTGAAGTATTCGCCTGATATAAAGCATCATCACTATATGGAAACGCCATATGATAAAAAATAAAACTTACATTCCCGGCACTTGTATCATTATACTCAAAAGCAGTTAACGATTTATGTGCAGGGGGGCATAGAGGACAATGAGAGTTTGTGAATATTTCGACTAGCACTTTCCTTTGATTCTGCCCAAAACTTATGGATGTAATTGAAAATAAAACGAACAAAAAATAGAACACATTTTTCATTAATCTCTCCATTAAAGTTGACTTAAAATTGTTATTCTGAGACCTTCAAAAGGCTGAATGTATTTGCATATTCCATTGGAACAAACCTGCCCGCCTCGTTCATCTCCATATGATATTGTTAGTGTATGGGAGTTTTCCAATCTATATCCTAATTCCCCGATTAACCAGTTTTTCCTTTCGGATACTTCTCTATTGCTTGTTGTATACTCGAATCGAATTGCTGCAGTGAATTTTGAATAGAAAGAACCTATAAGGGTTATAAGCTGGTTAAAATAATTATTACTAATAGTACTGAAAGTATTTCTTACAAGTTCATGTTCAGACTGTACTGTTAATGAAAAATCCTGAGAGAAAGCATTTTGGATTTGTAAAGGTATTACTATTGACGTAGTAATATTTGAACTTTGATCAGAAGAAAATTCGTTAAAAAAAGTTTCCTGTCTTAATGCAAATGCTAATCTAACTGAAGATGAAGCTGCATAATAATGTTCTCCTTCTATAAATATTTCGTAATAGGGAAATAGTTCTTTTTTTGTAGAAGGTATAAAATCTGCAGACCTTGAAATCTTAGTAAAAGTAAATCCATCCGGATTCAAAATATAGCTGTCATGTTTACTTGAAAGGCTGGAATTAAAATTTATGGTCGTTTTGTCTGAAAGCGAATAAAATGCATCGATTTGAAAACCTACTTCATCATTAAAATCAACCTCATGCAAAGGGCGGGTTAATAGTGTATAGGAATATTCTTTCTGGACTATGGGAGGATTTTGAAAAGGGAGCATTCTTGTTGGTCTGCCGGCATCTGTTCTGCCGTACGGATCTAATATATCGAAACTATAATTTTTATAATCTAAAGTAACTCCATACCCGCTTCCGAAATAAGATATTGCACCGTATAACCCGCTTCCGTTCGAAGTATAATGACTTGTTAATACATTAGTCCATTTATGTGACCAATCAAGATATAAAGAAATATTGTTTAAATTGAGTGAAAGATAAGCTTCCGGGATTTCAGCTCTTATATCATCTGATGGTAATCCTAAATCCGCTTCTCCCTGCGGGATTATACCCTCTGAATAAATATAACTTCCTCCGATTGATAATTCCGGGAAAGGAAGAAATTCAACATTCCCTCCTCTAATTTTATATTCTTCATTCCTTACAAAATTGATAGAATCTCTGAAATTTATAGTACCTCCTAGTATAGTTGCATTATAAAAATCTGAACTATATTTAAATTTTATTCCGTCCATCCATGTATCATAAGCTAATCCTCTGTTCTCGAAAAGATTCAAAGCCATCCCTCTTCCGAATAGAGTTGATGAATTGCCTGCACGTACATAAATATTGTCTTTACTATATTCTAAATACCTTCTACTTATTCCTTTAAATGTTTCTCCGATTTCAGGAGGCTCATCATATAATAATCTGAAACCGATAACAAAGTTTTCAGGTAGGAAAATCCTAGCATCAGTCAAATTTTCAAAATAAGTCTGGGGTATTTTTAAGTTACCCAAAATTCTTTCTCCGTTTCCATATCTGAATAAATTAGAAACAGATGGTTCAACCTCCTGTGCAAAAGTTATTTGATTTAAACATGCTGCAATGAAAAACGATAAGATTTTATTCCTCACTTTTCACCCGGCAGCAGTTCCCGGATTTCTTTTTCTAGCTTTATTTCATCGCCCGGCAAATAACCAACATTCTTATACGTTATATTTCCACTGGTATCAAAAAGAATTGAATATGGTATGGATTGACCGTTCATTTTCTGCAGGTATTGAAAATCCGGATCAAGTGCAACCGGAAAATTTATATTGTGTGAAGCAATATATGCTCTTACTTTTGAAACACTTTTAGGAGAATCCTGGTTAATTCCTAAAATGGTAAAACCTTTATCTTTATATCTTTCATATATTTTATTTAAATGCCTCATCTCTTCTTTGCAAGGTTCGCACCATAAAGCCCAGAAACTTACCAGTACCGGTCCTTTGGAATATAATTTTTCAAGTTCAATCTTTTTATTATCTATAGTTGAAATGGAAAAATTAATTTTACTCTGAGCCGTAAAATCTCCCTGAAGGATAAGAACTAGTGTTAAACAGTAAAATAATTTCATTTAGTTTATTATTTATATTTAGATTAGAAGATAACCCGCTTTTATTATAAAAGAGTAATAAAAGTGTAACATATTTATAACTTTTTTATTGTGACACGGCTAACTATTAAAACTATTGTAAAAAAATTAAACAATCCGTCATTAAAACCTTCCTTATAAAGATAGTTTAGTTAAATGAACAATCGGGACTTACAAAACAATAAAAGGATTCCACCTTTATCTAAAATTTATTTAATTTTATAAATAACATTTATAACAATCATTCAATACAATGAAAAAAATAATAGATTTCAGAAGTGACACTGTTACACGACCATCAAAGGAAATGCGTAAAGCTATGTATGAAGCTGAAGTAGGGGATGATGTGTTTAGAGAAGACCCGACTGTTAATGAACTTCAGGAGTATACTGCAGAATTATTAGGTAAAGAAGCGGCACTGTTTGTATCCAGCGGTGTAATGGGGAATCAAATCTGTTTGAATGTATTAACTAATCCGGGAGATGAAGTTATTTGTGAAAGAGGCGCGCATATTTTTAATTATGAATCCGGCTCTCCGGCTGCATTGAGCGGAATTCAGTTGCTGCCCATAGATGGGGAGTTAGGCGTAATTACTGTTGAGCAGATTGAACCTTTAATAAGACCCGAAAGTGCTTATTACATGCCTCGAACAAAGGTTGTGGAAGTTGAGAATACTCATAATCGTGCTGGGGGAACTGTTTTCCCTATTGAAAAAATAAAAGAGATAAAAGGATTAGTCAAAAAATATAATCTGCTTTTCCACCTTGATGGTGCAAGAATCTGGAATGCTTCGGCCGCTTCGGGGATACCGGTTAAGGAGTATGCAGCTTTTTTTGATTCTGTATCATGCTGCCTATCAAAAGGACTTGGTGCCCCAGTTGGATCTATTATAGCAGGGAGTAAAGATTTTATAAAAAAAGCTTTTCGTGTGCGGAAAGCATGGGGCGGGGGGATGAGACAAGTGGGAATAATTGCTGCTGCCGGTCTATATGCATTAAAAAATAATATTGACAGACTTCGTGAAGATCATGAAAAAGCAAGTTCTCTTGCAGAAGCTATCAATGAAATACCTTCTTTAGAAATCAATATGGACTCGGTTCAAACAAATATTTTAATGTTTAAACCTCTTAAGATTTCGGTAGAAGAAGCTATTACAAAACTCAAAGATGAAGGAATTCTTATCGCTCCAGGAGCTGTCGGCTATATAAGAGCAGTAACTCATTTAGATGTTACTTTTGAAGATATCAGAACTGTTATAAAAATAATAAAAAAAGTTTTTCAAGATTAAACATCAACCAGCCCTCCTCTGGAGCAACCAAAGGTTAACACCGCAATTCATTGCAGTGATCCGAACAATAAAACAAATTCACTTTTTTTCTTAGATTTATCTTATTTTTCGACATAAATATATTAGTAAAATGGAAACAACAAATTTCAAACATAAAATAACTGTTAAAGTTAGGTTTAATGAAATAGATATGCTTGGTGTTTGCAACAATGCCGTCTACATAAATTACTTTGAAGATGCTCGCCTTCAATATTTTAAAAAATTGGGGCTAATTCCTGATAAAGGAATTTTTTCCGATAATAAATTGTTTTATGTAGTAAGAAACGAAATAAATTATAAGGACCATGCAAGGTTCGATGAGGAATTAAATATCTACTCAAGGATATCATATATAAAAAATTCCAGCTTTGGATTTGAACATTTAATAGTGAAATCAAAGGAAAATATAATTGTGGCTGATGGAAGCGGAGTAATTGTCTGCGTTGACCCCTTAACCAAAAAATCTACACCTCTATCAAAAGAATTCTTCGAAAAAATCTCTGAGTTTGAAGATGAAGTTGAAATATTAAAAGGTGAAAATTAGATTTTGAAAAGTATAGGTAAAAGTAAATCCTGCAGTATCACCATGATTAACCATTAACTTTTAACAATTAACTCCCTCTCTATTTTTCTATTATTCTAAGAATAGATGGCAGCACAATCAGCAAAAGTGGTAAAGCAATTATAAAACCTCCAATAATAGCGATTGCTAAAGGCTGATGCATTTGTGCTCCGGTACCTATCCCGAATGCTAAAGGTAATAATGCTATAATTGCTCCGAATGCTGTCATTAGCTTTGGACGCAGCCTGGTTGAAATTGAATAAACGATTGCATCCTCCTTTGTTCGATCATGAATTTTAAATTCATGGTACTGTAAATATGTGAATATAGAGTTTTCACCGATAATACCAACAATCATGATTATACCGGTATAACTTCCTACATTAAGAGGTGTTCCTGTTATAAATAATGCAAGAAGACTTCCTGAAATCCCCAGAATGGCAATAAATATAATTGCGATGGATACTTTTACATTCCTAAATAAAAATAAGATAACTGTAAAGACCAGCAAAATCGCAAGTATTAATATTATCATAAGATCGCTGAAAGCTTTTTGCTGTTCTGCATAAGAGCCGCCGTAAACGATTTCGTATCCAGTAGGTAATTTGATTTTTTGTTGAATACTATTTTGAATATCTTTTAAGGTACTTCCCAGATCTCTGTTGTTTAACCTTGCAGTTACATCAAACATTTGTTTCAAATTTTCCCTGTCTATTTCGGCGACTCCCTTTGCTAATCTTATCTCCTCAAACTCACTTACCGGTTTAGCTATACCATTATTAAGAAAAATAAAACCATGCTTTAAATCGTTCATAGTATTATAAAGTTTGCCGTCAAACAATCTAATGTCATAGAGCTGGTTTTTGCCTAAAACATTCCCTACAACTTCACCTTTTATTTTTGAGTTCATTTGAAATTGCAAATCATTCGGGGTTAATCCATATTGTGCAAGGGCATCATTCTTCGGATTAAAAATAATGCTTGGTCCTGCGATTGTAATTCCGTTAAAAACATCTGCAGTCCCTATGGTTTTATCAACAACATCCGAAACTTGATTGGTAATTTCTTCAAGGGTAGTTTGATCATCACCGAATATTTTAATTTCAATTGGTTGTTTTGCACTGATTAAATCACCGATCATATCTTCGATAATTTGACCGAAATCTACCTGCAGTGCAGGCAATTTAGCTTCAATATTTTTACGTATTTCATCTGAAACTTCCTCTGTAGTCAGGGTTCTGTTCTTTTTCAATTGAATTGTATAATCACCGTCATTTGGCTCGGTTATAAAAAATCCAAGTTGGGTACCTATTCGCCTTGAAAAGCTTTCTACTTCCGGAGTATTTTTAATAATGTTATCAACAATACTTAACATCCTGTTTGTCTCTTCAAGTGACGTTCCGGGCGGGCTTACAAAATCCAGTACAATGGAACCTTCATCCATATCAGGTAAAAATCCCGAAGGGAGTACAGGGATTATGAACCAGGAAGAGATAATCAGAACAATTACAAATACAATGGATATAATGGGTTTGTATATAAAAAAATATACCCACTTTCTCTTTTTTAATTCTTTGTGTTCTTTTAATGCAGATTCTTTTTTTGAAAATAGAAGGTAAATAACCGGCAGACCGATCCAGGTAACAAAGAAGGAGCAGACGAGAGTAATAATCATAGTATTTGTTAAGACCTTGAAATATGCACCTGCAACGCCGCTCATCAAAAAGAATGGAAGGAATATTACTATTGTACTAAGCGAAGAGCCTATCATTGCAGGGATTAAATACCTGATAGCTTTAATTACAAGTGTCTGGCTTGTCTCTTCCGGGTTTTCTTCATGAGTTCGGTGGATCTGCTCAACAACAACTATAGCATCATCTATTATTAATCCTATTGATGCAGCAATTGCGCCGATAGTCATAATATTTATGGTATAGCCGATTATGAGCATAGCTACAAATGTGAGCCCAAGAGTTAACGGGATAGTTATTAATATTACCGAGCTTGCTTTAAACGATTTAAGAAATATAATTGTAACAAAAATTGCTAATAACAGTCCAATCCATACAACATCCTTAATACTTCCGATAGCATCCGATACAAAATTGGCCTGGTCGTAAAAAGGGTGTAGAACTACTCCTTTTGGTAAAATTCTCTGAAGGTTTGGAAGTTCTTTATCGATAGCATTTTTTACATCAAGCAGGTTGGCGTTAGGTTGTTTTAAGATATTAATTAGAGGAACTACTTTACCATTTGCCTGGATATTATAATAAATCCTTTCAGAACCAATTTCGATTTTTGAAATATCTTTTAATTTAATTATCCTTTTCTGGTTATTTGCAATGACCAGGTTCTCTAAGTCACTTTTATTTTTTTGAGCTGCTTCTGTTAATGTTAAATAAAGCCTGTTATAGCTATTTAAATAACCTGTTGAGGAAATGAAATTAGATTCGGATATTTTGTTTGCGACTATTTGAGGAGAAATCTTCAGATGACTTAATTTTACCGGATCTAGAATCACATGATATTCTTCAACTTCTCCTCCGGCAACCGCTACTTCGGAAACTCCATCGATTCTTGATAAAAAAGGTTTTATCGAATATTCTGCGATATTCCTTAACTCTATTTGACTAAAGCCTTTCCCTTCCAGAGAAAATCCCATTATAGGGAAAATGGAAGGGTTCATTTTCTCTACTGAAATATTTATCCCGGCAGGAAGGTTTTGTCTGATCTCATTGATCCTTGATTCAACTCTTTGTTGGTCTAGATCAATATTAGAGTTCCAATTAAAGAATGCCGATATTTCACAGCTTCCTCTGCTGGTTGCACTTCTTACTAGATTTAAATCTTGCACTCTTTTTATTGCATTTTCAAGGGGAACAGTTACAGTAACCATCATTTTATCAACAGGCTGTTCTCCATTATCTGCTATTATTTTGACCTTTGGAAAGGTAATATCCGGAAATAAACCCGATTGAATATTTAGCAGGGCATATATCCCGCCTAATAAAATAAGTAATAGTATAACTGCAATAGGACCTTTATACCTGACATAGAAGTTATTCATTTCCGGATCTCTACTTTCGCAGTATCCGGCAGTCCATATGCACCGCTTAAAATAACCCGGTTTTCCGGATTTAAATTAGAATTTAAGATTTGTACAACACTGTCATTTTCAATTCCCGGCTCTATATTTTGTTTAATAGCAGTAGTATCATTAATTAATTTCATTACCCAGAATGAATCCTGAGTTACATTTGTGACCAGTGAAGATTTAGGCAAGACCAATACACCATTTGATTTATTAAACGGGATTCTGACGAGTAACATTTAAATTTTCCGGAAGCTGTTTATAATTAACTAATTTTATATAATAAATCTGAGTTTGAGTCGCAGAATCAACTTTTGGTATATTTCTATCAACTATGCCATTTAAAGTTCCGCCGCCTGGTAGTTGAATTTCACATCTGTCACCAATTTTAACTTTTAATATATCTTCATATGGTACATTAACAGCAATCCTCATAGAAGAAGGATTGGATATTATAGTCAATTGTTCACCATTGGAAACAAAGTCTCCTTGATAATAATTTATTTCAGTAACCACCCCGTCAGATTGAGCTTTTATCTTTACAGTACCTTTAAATTGTTTATTACCGAATGAAATGTTTAAGCTGTCTGTAGCTGCTGATTCCATTGTTTTTATTTTAAAGAGCTCATCACCCTGTTTTACAAAATCCCCTATATTCTTATAAACCTTTTCAACAAATCCCTGGAAGGTTGCTCTTACAATTTCTTTTGTTAAAAAAACTGTATTTCCGTTCAATTCAACGAAATCACTTAAATTGGTTCTAAAGGGATGAGTTATGGTTACAGGTGTCCCGCTACTACTTTCACCTGTATTGTCACCTTCTTTACCCCCGCATGAATTGATTAATGGTATTATAAAAACTATCAAAAATAAAAACAATTTACTCATAAGATTTTTTTGAATACTGTTGTTATATTCTATTTTTTTTATGTGATGCTCTACGCACTTTGCGACTTACCAGTTCCAATAATTATAATTGCTGATTTCAAGCTGATAATTAATTTCAGTAGAAATATAATTTTTCTGAAGATCAATATAGTTTCTTAATTCAGTTAGATATTCAATCATTGACAAATTACCTTTTGCCAGCTGGTTTAAAGAGATATTTAATAATTTTTTATAATCTTCAACCTGGTTTCTAAAATCCTCCAGGTTTTCTTTTAAGGAATTTATTCTGTTTTCAGCATCTCTTCTTTGCATATAAATATTTTTAGAGGCATAACTTTTAAAATCACTTGTTATTTTTTCAGCAATTAAGTTCTGTTGTCTTGTAATATCTCTTTGTCCTCCATCCAGGATAGGTACTGATAAACTAATACCAGCACTTAATCCGAATCTTCTTTGTATATTATCAATTTCAACTGCATTTAGACCTGTATTAAAAAATAATTTAATCTGGGGTAAATATTTTGTTTCAAAAACATTTTGCTGCGCAGATGAGCTTAAGCTATCCAGATAATATTGTTTCAGGAATCCTGAAGTGTCGGACTTCATAGTCAGATCTAAATTTACAGAATCTATCATAACAGTCTCTGTATCTCTTATTCCGCAAATCGAATATAATTGAAATAGTCCATTCTTATAGCTTTGCCATGTTTGGTTAAGGCTTATTTTTTCCGATTTTGTTTCGACTTTTAATAATAGATAGTCATGTACTCTTGCAGCACCTTTCTGTACTAAATCCCCCGTTATTTTAAGTTGATTTTCAAGGTTCCTATAAATCTCTTTTGAAAGTTTGTAAATCTCCAGGTTTTGAAGGGTATTCAAATACTGATTGGTTACTGCTTTACCAAGATTATGTTTTTCAGTGATTAATTGATTCTCATAACTTTTATCCTGTATCATCCTTTGATTATTTAATGCGTCTAGCAAAGGTCCGTTAAAAATATTTTTATCAACATTTAAGAGAGCCGAATATTGGCCGCCGTTTGTAATTCCGACATCATAACCGATAGCTTTAGGATCAGGATTAGTGCTGATCAAATGACCGTTATTGTTAAAGTAAGGAGCAAATAAATAATCCCCGGTAAGGTAAATCTGGAATGCAGAGTTTTGGGCTTCATCAAGTTTTTTCTGAAGATTATTTATTAAAAATAAGTTATTATAATTTTTAATCTGGGGGGAATTGTCTAATGCTTTGTTAATAAAATAATCTAAACTGTTCTGGCTGAAAATCAATTTTGAAAAACTGAGAATTATGAATAAAATTTTGAGCATTAAAAGGTTAGATAATTTACATTACAAAAAAAATAAAATATTTATCTGAAATTATATAAAATAAAAACTGAAACTTTCCTTTGAGCTACTGGAATGTTATACGTTTTTTCTAGGTTAAATATAAAATATAATCAAACTAGATGAAAAGAAGATGAAAACAAGATGTTAATCCAGAGGACAAAAATCTTACAGGAAAATCAATATGGAAATATAGGGCAGACTATTGAAAAACAAACTATGAAGCTTCGTACCAAAAAAACTATTTATTTGTCATATTGAGGAAGGCGAAATATTTCAAAATTGTGCAAATTATAAACCTTGAGATTCTTCACTTCGTTCAGAATGACAGCTATGCGTAATATATGTTAATAATAAGTTAATGAAGTTGTGTGATTAGGATAAGAGATAACAATATTTATACGATTTATTGTACAGCAGGATATCCCTTATTTGCCCAGTCTATCATAAATGTATTTTTCAGATATAAAATCTTAGCATTTTTAAATCCCATTTCTTTTACTGCCTTAAAAGCAGGCCGGATATTGGGACAATCTACCCATTTGCAGCATCCGCAGTAAAGGACAATATTTTTATTATGATCAACGTTCTGCAGTGTCTTCTTTTAAAGCATCGATCCCGTTATCTTTGAATGCCGGACCTGCATAAACAGAGCCTGGAATATGGCTCTGATCATAAAGCATTTTAAATCCCATTTGAATTAACATTGGTTTATTATTATTATTTTTTAATTCGGCATTCAGAGTTCCCGGCATTATAATGTCACTTTCCTTCCACGGATCCGATTTAGTAATCTGTATTTGTTCTACATCTGATTTCTTCTTTTGCGCTTTACTGCAGGAAGGCAGTAATAAACAAAATATAAGGGATGAAAGTAATATTGTTAATAATTTTGATTTTAATATTTTACTTGAAGTCATAATAATTTTTTTAATTAAATTATTTAATTATACATTTTACAAAATAACTTTTTTATAAGGGATTTTCAATGAAATTGGGTAGTGTCTCAGTTTCATTTTTTTCTTTTTCCATGCCACCAATAAATTATTATCCCACCAACCACAATTGTTAATATTTTTACAAACAGTGATAAATTTAAAAAAATGTTAATTTCTTTCTGAAAATAAGCAAATATAGATATTAGAATATCTGAAATCCACCATATTAAACCTGGAATTATAGCCGCTATAATAATGCAAAGAACAAATTTCCATATCTTTAATAGAATATTTGTCATGCTTGACCGGATAAGTATTTATTATTATATTTAATCACTATGAAAAAACCAAAGAGAGAAAAAGATACCAACAAACTTGCTAAACAAATCGTTGACCTGGCTACAGGTGACAAACAAGAAGAACTACCCAAAGATAATAAAAATCCTCATGCTGTAGAACTTGGAAGATTAGGAGGATTAAAAGGGGGAAAAGCAAGAGCTGAAAAATTATCCGCTAAAAAACGCAAAGAAATAGCCCAAAAAGCCGCCAAAGCTCGTTGGGAAAAGGGGAAAAAACCTTAAAAGAAGCTAAAAATTAAACCAGTTAATTTTTTAGTTAATTTTTGCTTGTGTTTTAGGAAAATCTTTCTTATCATTAATCCCATGAAATTTTAACATTTTGAAAGGTTTCAGCTATGGATTATGAGCAAAAAGTAAAAGATTTTCTTCAGTCTTACATGGATTTATTAAGAACGGTTGTTTTAGAAGCATGGGATATATTTCATGAGAAATATGCGGTTAATGCATATCTTATTTCAAACTTCGGAAATTCTGTGATAATGAATAATCTTGTAGTCAAAGGCATTGAAAAACATTTTGAACCTTTGAATAATTGTGAAGTCAAGAAAAGCGGGAATGGTGCAACTCTTATTATCCGTTCTTCAACTGAAAATTTTAGAGTTGATATAAGATTTAAGAAGATAGGCAAAGATTATAAAACAAAAAACGCCCGTACTACAAGAAATGATAAATTTGAAAATCAAGAGCCTTATTTGGGAGAGGTATTTTTGCCTGAACCGGTGGTGCAAGTTAATTTAAATAATGGATATAAAATTAATGAAGAATGGAATACGATTGAAATTTGGATTATATGCCCGAATGGTTATACTTCAATTGCTTGGAAGTTTAAAATTTCAGAAGAAATTCCTGCGCCAAAAGTTGTTCCTATAACTGAATTAGATAATCAACAAATTGAAAAACGTGCAATAGCAAATCCTTCTAAATTTAAAGAAAAACAAAACAGCGAGGAAAGTTAATGGCTGATTCTGTTAATCCTAATATGATCATTTTAGCAAGAGAATATAGACAATATACACAAAAAGAACTTGCTTCTAAATTGAGTGTAACTCCACCCATTATATCTAGAATTGAAGCAGGTTTATTCCCGGTATCGGAAGAAATGTTGGAAAGATTATCTCAAGAATTAAAATTTCCAACTCAATTCTTTTTTGAACAAGCAAATATTTATCCATTGGGGATCCATTTCTATAGAAAAGCCAAAGGTGTACCACAAAAAATTCTATCTGCGATTAATGCAGAAATAAATATTGATAGTATTAGAATTGATAAATTACTACAGGCTGCAAAAATAACAAGTGATAATATTCCTTATGTTGATTTAGAATCAAATTTTGACAAATATAAAACACCATCAGATATAGCAAGAGCAATTCGTTATAGTTGGAATATACCAACTGGACGTATCGAAAATATGGTTAAGATTTTAGAAGACGTAGGAATTTTAATTGTTTTTTCTAAATTCAATACAAGATTTTTTGATGCTGTTAGTTTTACTACACGAACAGGTAGATATGCTATTTTTGTCAATTCTGAAATGCCTGGTGATAGAACTAGATTTAGTTTAGCACATGAATGTGGACATATAATAATGCATCGGATTCCACATGATAAAATTGAAGATGAAGCTAACGAATTTGCAAGCGAATTTCTTATGCCAAAAAAAGAAATTTACTCCTATCTTTCAGATGTTTCATTAGGCAACCTTGCTAATTTAAAACGTTATTGGAAAGTATCGATGCAAGCAATATTAATGCGGGCATATCAATTAAATAAAATTACTTATAATCAATATCAATATGCTTGGAAAAGGATGTCTAAAAGCGGATATAAATTAAAAGAACCTGTTGAAGTTCCTTTAGAGAAACCAACATTATTACAGGAACTTATTAACGTTTATATTCAAGAATATTCTTATACTAAAAGTGAATTAAAATTTCTTCTTCATCTTGATGATGAAGATTATGAAAAATTTAATCCATCTGCAATTACACCCCTAAGAGTAATAAACAAAATACATGATATAAAAAATAACCTTGCAAATTAAACTGAACTTTGTGCTTGACAAGTCAAGTATAATTGATTATATTTAATTAGTCAATTTTTTAAGGCTAATAAAATGAATCAACTATCACTCGAAAAAAGAACCCAAATTGTAAGTATGCTTGTTGAAGGAAACAGCCTTCGTTCAATAAGTAGAATTGCAGATGTTTCAATAAATACAGTAACTAAATTGCTCGTTGATATTGGAACGGCTTGTCAAAAATATCACGATGAAAATGTTAGATATTTAAATTCGAAAAGAGTACAATGTGATGAAATTTGGTCATTTCATTTATGCTAAAGAAAAAAACTTACCGGAAGATTTGAGAGGCAAATTTGGTGTTGGAAGTGTTTGGACTTGGACGGCAATGGATGCGGATTCAAAATTGATTATCTCTTATCTTGTCGGAAATCGTGACGCTGAATATGCACAAATATTTATGAATGACGTAGCTTCAAGATTAAATAATCGAGTACAGCTTACTACAGACGGTTTAAGAGCATATCTTGAAGCTGTTGATAGTAATTTTTTAGGGCAAATAGATTATGCTCAACTAATAAAATTATATGGAGAATCATTAGACGGTGAACATAGATACAGCCCTGCTGAATGTACCGGGACACGTCAAGAAATTATTTCAGGCAGACCTGATAAAAAACATATCTCAACAAGCTATATCGAAAAACAAAATTTAACTATGAGAATGAATATGAGAAGATTTACTCGTTTAACAAATGGATTCTCTAAGAAAATTGAAAATCATTCTCATGCAATAGCACTTCATTTTATGTATTATAATTTTGTAAGAATACATAAGACATTACAAGTTACTCCGGCAATGGAAGCCGGAATAACTAAGAGATTGTGGAATATTGAAGATTTAATAAAATTAATTTGATTTTGTAATTATTTTCTTTTTTATTTTTAGGATATAATCTCTCATGAAGTTTACCCACATAAAATGCAAGTAAAATAGACAAAAAGGGGGTTAAATATGAATAAATTATTTCCATTACTAAATCCTATAAGCTTTTATATTACCATTTCTGGAATTGTGATTTCATTTATTCTTGCATGGTTAAAAGAAAAAAATAAGTTATCTGATAAATATAAAAAATGGATATATGTCCCTTTAATTTTTTCTTTTATTGCAGTATTATCAAATAAATATGTAAATGATGAAAATTCTAATCTTAATAATTCAAAAATTGAAAAATTAATAAATCGTGCTAATAAATTTGAAGTCGAAAATAAGGAATTAGAAAAAAGTTTTAATGTTTTGGATAGTACAAATAAAAAGGAAACCAAATTATTGAAAGATACTCTCCATCTTACTAAACAAGAAATTAAGGAAATTAAAGAACCCAGAAAATTAACAGAAATAGAAAAAGAAAAATTTATTAGGTTTTTTTCTGATAAAATTAAATTAGATATCCTTTTATATCGAGTTCCCGATGATGATGAAGCGGTTTCCTTTATGCTACAATTAAAATCCTTATTTATTTCCGCTGGTTTTAAATGCACAGACAATGGAATGTATTCTGGTATACACCCTTCTGATGGAATTGTTGTTTTTGCTCCAAATAAAAAATTTATTCCTGCTATTTTAATGCAAGACGCATTAAATAAAATAAATAAACTAAACACTGGTCTTATAAAAGATAAATTATCGTTTAATTCGTTAACTATTTTTATTGGGCATAAACCCAAAATAAATTCAAATTGAGACACTACCTGAAATTGTAATTTTTCTATGGAATGACTATAATAAATTTCATGTAGGGACTCAAAATGTGTGTGAATATATATGTCGTCCCTTGCGGGACTTTGGTTTCTTTGGGTTATGCACTTCTATAGATATTTAATCCCTAAAGGGATTATAGAAAGTCTTAAATAACCATAAAATGAATTTGTCAGAATAGAGATAAAAATTGGATAGACTATTCCCTTGCAAAGGGAAAGGCTTATTGACAATGGCAACTATGGCATGTGTTAAGTTGTCTGGTTCTTCATAATATGTAGACAAGGTGAACAATGTAAAGTTTTTATTGTTCAGTTAGAGAAGGAAAGGGGAAGTATTTAAATTCATTTCCTTAAAATTACAATCTTTTTTATTATTTTTGTATTCTAAGTTATTTTATTCATAGAAAGGGGTTCTAATGAAACCTAAAACTATTCTTATTCTATTTTTTATCCTATTTTATTCGTTCTTAACGTTTGCTCAGGAAAAGACTCATGATAAAGGAGTTTTCATTGAGAGGAAGAGAGGATTTTATGATGAAATTCTCAAGGGGATAAAAGAATTTGACAGCATACCAAAACTTCCCAGAAAATCTTTTAAAGTTGATGTCTCAGGAATGGACCTCCCTAAATCTGTCAACGAATTTAAAAGTTATTGGTATAATGAACCGGTTTCTCAAGGGAACACCGGGACCTGCTGGTCTTTTTCTACTACATCTTTCCTGGAATCGGAAGTATACCGTCTACATAACAAAAAAGTAAAACTTTCTGAAATGTATACTGTTTATTGGGAATATACTGAAAAAGCTAAAAGGTTTGTTGAAGAAAGAGGGAATTCTGAATTCGGCGAAGGTTCTGAAGCAAATGCTGTTACCAGAATCTGGAAAAAATACGGATGTGTACCTGAGGAGGTTTATAATGGAATGCTTCCCGATCAAAAATTCCATAATCATAGTAAAATGTTTGATGAAATGGATTCTTATTTACAAAATTTGAAAGTAACAAATGAGTGGAATGAAGATGAAGTAGTCAGCACTATAAAGTCGATTTTGAATCATTATATGGGTGAACCGCCGTCGGAATTTAATGTTGAAGGGAAGAAATATACACCTAAAGAATATTTAACTAATTATCTCCAAATTAATCCTGATGATTATGTTGATGTTCTTTCCTATATGCAGCAACCTTATTATCAGCAGGTTGAATATGAAGTCCCAGATAACTGGTGGCATAATAAAGATTATTATAATGTTCCGCTGGATGAATTTATGTCTTCATTAAAGAAAGCAATAAGGGATGGATATACAATGGCTATTGGCGGAGATGTTTCGGAACCGGGTTATGTGGCTCAATATGATGTGGCGATTGTTCCGGATTTTGATATAGCTGCCGAATATATAGATGAAGATGCAAGACAGCTCCGTTTTAGTAATAAATCAACGACAGATGATCATGGAATACATTTGGTGGGTTATATGACTAAAAAAGGTAAAGACTGGTATTTAATAAAGGATTCCGGTTCCGGTTCAAGAGACGGGAACAATAAAGGCTTTTATTTTTATAGTGAGGATTATGTAAAATTAAAAATAATGGATTTTATGGTCCATAAAGATGCAGTAAAGGATCTGCTTGCTAAGTTTAAAAAATAAAGTGGGATTTGTTTCATTAAATACAAACCCTATTTAGGGGCTGACCATAAAGTAATTATTTTCTAAAAATGGCACGCAGATGACGCAGATTTTAATGGATTTTCACTGATTTTCAAATTGAAAATTACTTTTTGGTCACCCCCTTATTATCAATTATGTCATTACATTTATCATTCTGACATTTTCGTTAATTGTTAAGTCTAACTTAGGATTAAATGTGTTTTGCGAAACGGAGTTTCGCGTTACATGAAATATTAAAAATCACTTAGAACCTTACTTATTTGAGAAACTCCGTTTTCATTAAATGCCTCAATAGCAAAATAATAGTTCTGGCCAACATTTAATGCTCGCAGTTCTAATTTATTTCCTTCATCTGTAAAAACCTGGTAGGTTTGATATAATTTATCTTTTGCTATTCCCCAGAGAATATTATAACCGGTAACGCCGTCCACTTTATTCCACGTAATTGCTGCATTCCGGTCATCCTTATTCCGCAGCACTTTAAGATTTGCAGGAGTCTCCGGTATATCTTCATTTCCGTTTCCAAAAATTCTAATAGCACATACTGCAAGATTTGGAGTCGGCACATATACATTTTCATATTTTATGTAACGGGCTTTAACAGGTATGTTTAATTCGATATAGTGGTTTGGATGGTCTTCCTTTATATTTGAGTTGTCAAATATTATTTTCCAGTTTTTACCGTCGGTGGATGAATAGAATTTTGATTTTATAAAAACTTTATTTGTATCATTCGAATACAAATTTGATTTATAATCCGTAAAATTTATTTGAATTGCTTTTACATCATAATCTTTTTTTAAGTCTATGGTTAACCATTCACCTGAGTCATGAGTTTTTGCTACCCAGAATGTCCTTGGATTTTCATCTGTCACGTTTGCCGAATAAAAGGTATCCTTTACTGAGGATGAAGTCGTTAGTTTTTTATATGAAAGAAGCATCCATCCGGTAAATAAATCTTCATCGCCGGTCAGTTTTTTACCAGGAATGTAATGCGGGAAATCTCCGAAGCGGGTATTAACATGCATTTGATCGTCATTATCAAACCCTGCCGGGAACATTGAAATTCTTCTTTCGAAATTCCAGTTAACTGCTATCCAAGGTGTTCCGGTATTCCAGTAATTTCCATATTTATCCTGGAATGTATTTCCGTGTCCTGCACCGGTCATAAATCCGCCAGGCTTATAAGAAATAGGATTATATGGTGCATAAGAAAAAGGTCCCAAAGGGTGGTCGCCTACATAAGTGCCATTTGCATATACATTATATTCTGTTCCGGGTGCTGCATATTGTAAATAATATTTCCCGTGATACTTGGTCATCCATGCACCTTCAATAAAAGGTTTTCGGGGATCTGTATGATTTTTACCGAATCTTTCCCATCCATGAAGATCCGGATGAAGAGAAATTAAACCTTGCGGCCTGCTGACATACGACAATCCTTTTGCATGATTTAATTCTACACCGTAAATAGGGTAGACATTGGAAGAGCCGAAATACATATACCATTTATTTAGATCACTATCGTAAAAAATATCCGGGTCCCAGGGCCCCATTGAATCCGGTAATAAAGGGAGCAAACGGTTAAAGAATTCTAATTTACCTGTTTTAGGATGAGTTGAATAAAAAATTGGCCTTTGAGTAAATGTTGACTGAAATAAGTAGAGAGTATCTCTAACAGAAAGTGCAGCGGGAGCGCATATATCCTCCATTGGCCATCTGCTGGGTTCAATATATTTCCAATGTAAAAGATCATTCGAATGCCAGTATCCTCCCGAAATAGTTACAAATAAATAATATTCTCCGTTTTGATTAACTATAACAGGATCAGCTCCGGATCTATAAGAAATACTATCATTAATTTGTTCAAAATTATAACGGTAATCTATATCGATTGGATTGCAATAGGTATTCTGCTTTTGATTTTGAGCATAAGCTGAAATTATTAATGATTAACAAAAGCCAACTGAAGTAAAATATTTTTTTCATATTTAATATGTGAAGTTAAGCAGACCTAAAGATGACATCTTGAATAATAAAGTTATTTACAATTTTTATTAGAAAGAGTAAAATTAGAAATAAATGATCCATATTTTTAATTAGTAAAGATGTCATCTTTCAAATATTGGTTTTTTGCGTAATATTAGTGTAAAGATAAATATTTTTTTTGAAAGAATTTTAACTTATTCTTAAAAATTTTTTGAGTTGGATAGAAATGAAACTTGTTCTGAGAATAGTGTTTATTTTTTTTATTTATTCAATTCTAATAATTGCACGGCAAAATAATGGAATAACAATAAAGGGGAGGGTTACTGATGAGGAATCAGGTGCTCCTATTGAAAACGTTAATGTCTTTTTAGCAAATACTACAATCGGAACAACTACCGCTAAAGATGGAAGGTTCATAATCAACTATGTCCCTTTTGGTTCGTATAATATTATTTTTAGCTATATAGGATATGAAATAGAAACCAGAGATCTTTATTCTTTCAAACCATATACTTTTGATTTTAATATTTCATTAAAACTAAAACCAATAAATCTTAAGCAGGTAAATGTCACCGGAAGTATACCCGAAGATTGGAAGGAAAATTTAAAGCTATTTACCAATGTTTTTATTGGAGAAAGTGAAAATTCAAAGGAGACTAAAATTATAAATCCGGAAGTTTTGAATTTTGTAAAAGGAAAAGGAAGCAGAGTTATAAAAGCCTATTCGGACAGCGTGTTAAAAATTGAAAATGAGGCGCTAGGATATATGCTCTATATTCTTCTGGATTCTGTTGTATATATTCCTGATGAATATCTAAAATATATGTTTTATCCAAGGTTTGAAGAATTAACACCTGCCACTGAAGAGGAAAAACAGACATGGAAAACTAATAGACAGAAGACATACCTGGATTCACCAAGACACTTTTTTTATTCCCTTGTTCATAAACAGCTGGAAGAGGATTATTATACCCTGCACGAAGGTCCTGGAATAGGAGCTATTTTCCAAAATGACTTAAGCATTACTTGTGATCGTGATTCGGCTGTTTTTTACTTCAATTATATGGGCAAACTCGAGATTCGAACTTATTTAGGTAAACCTAGTGTTTTAAACTTTATCTATCCATCGGTACTAATTGATAAATACGGGAATTTATTAACCAGTCTATACTCAGTTGAAACCTATGGATACTGGGCAAAACAGAGGATTGGTGATCTTTTGCCGAGAGATTATATTTATTCGGGCGAATGATTTATATAATTGATTCTTCAATTCTATCAAGCATTTGAAACAGATAATTATTAGCTGCATTACAGAGTTTTAGATTTTGTAGTATTTCACTTTCTGTCTGAACATATTTATCTTTTACCAGTTCTTCTCTTCCGAAGTTGATAAGTTCTTTAAGTGATTCTTCCGTAAATTCAAGATGAAATTGTAATCCGAAAACATGCTTGTTAAAAACAAATGCCTGGTTTTTACAACCTTCGCTTTCTGCAAGGAGAACCGCTGTCTTCGGTAAATCAAAAGTATCTCCATGCCATTGACAAACTTTGAATCTGTCTGGTAGAAATTCAAATAAATTATCTTTAGCGGCTTTTGTCACCTTAATATCCATCCATCCTATTTCTTTATATTTATTAGGATAAACTTTAGCACCTAATGCCGCAGCTATTAATTGGGAACCAAGACATATTCCTAAAACCGGCTTCTTACTATTAATTGTTCTTTTAATAAAATCCTTCTCAGACTCCAGCCATTTATATTTATCTTCATCATTCACTCCTATGGATCCTCCCATTATTATCAAAAAATCAAATGCGGATAAATCGGGTAATTTGGAATTCTCATAAAATTTGGCTGATGTAATTAAATGGCCCTTTCTTTTCGCCCATTCTTCTATACACCCTAAACCTTCATGGCTTTCATGTTGTAAATAATGTATTCTCATAATAATATTCCTTGAACTTGAACTTACACTTGCTCTTGAACTTATAAATAATATCTCATTATTGGTCTTTTGGGGCTTCTTCTTGTGACTACCTTAAATCCGGCTTTTTCGAATGCAGACGGAATACCTGTCCAGGCGAATGCGGCAGGTATACTATCATTATAAGGTTCTACCGGATATGCTTCCAAAACTTTTGCTTTTTCCTGTCTACAGAATTCTATCACTCCTTTTAATAGTTCAGCAGACAACCCCTGTCTCCTGTATGGTTTTGAAATAAAGAGACAAGTTATTGACCAGACGGATTTATCATCAACTTTTGCCAGAACTTTAGAGTTTTCCAGTCTCACAAATTTTTCTCTTGGAGCCACGGAACACCAGGCTATAGGTTTATCATTTAAATAACAAATGATACCCGGTTTTTCATTATTGTTAATGATATTCTTCATAGCATCTTTATTCCCGGCGCCTTTTTGTTTCTCAAATTCCTTTGCTTTTAATCTCCATGCCATACACCAACAGCCGCCGCAAGCACCTCTTTCTCCAAATAGTTCTTCAAAATCTTTCCAATGCGACTTTTCCACAGGATAAAAGTTAAAAATATTTTCATTTTCTTGTTTCATTTTTACCGGCAAAGCCTTTTTTTATATCCTATTGCAGTGAAAATTTTTTATTACCTGGTTTAAAACCATAAGGTTATATTGAATTTCTACTTTTTATTCAAAATTATTAACTTAAGCTATACAAGATGAATATTTTTATAATAAAATCATACTGAAATGGTGTAGAAATTAAATTAGGAGATTCTTCCCGCAAGCGGGAAAGGTCTCTCCACTTCATTCCGTGCAGAATGTCCGACAATGTTTACTTATCTTTAGTTATTAAATAATTTTCAAATATAATAAAACAATTCCCGGTTAAAGGAAATCTCCTCATAATATAAAATATATATTTATAAATATTAAATATTATTAAAATATACATTATGGCATAATAATTGGCATAGAATATGCAAATTTTTGATATTTTACTCAATTCATTGTCACATTTTTTATTATTCGGTAACTTTACACTTAAATGTTAAACTTTTTTTACAAACAGAATAAATTTTTCATCTATTCATATTCCCTGTTTATTGTAATTTTTTTAACATTCAGTATTTATTTTTATTTTAATGAAAAAAAGAATGAGAATTTACGAAACCGGGAATATCTCCAAACGCTTGCTAAAATAAAATCTAGTGAAATTACAAGATGGTATTCCGAAAGATTTTCAGATGCTATGTTTTTATTTTCCAATGCTCAGTTAAGAGAGAACCTTTTTAAGTTTTCGAATACTGCTTCTAAATCTGATTCCATTAACTCTATTAATTTCGTAAACCAGATCTATAAAAATCATGATTACAAGAATATATTTATAATAGATAAAAACCATAAAAATATAATTAATTTGAAATCCCGCATCCGATACTGAATATAATACAGATTCTATTTCTTCTGCAATAAACAAAGATAAAATTATCTTTTCTAATTTTTATAAAAATCATGAAGATTCAAGCATCGATTTAGATGTATACATTCCAATTTTATTTAACCATAATTCTGGCTGTGTAATAGTATTTAAAATCAGATTCGGAAAGATTGCTATTCCCCTTAATTCAAAATTGGTATGTACTTAATTCTTCAGCAGAATCTTTTATAGTTTTTAGAGAGAAAGACAGTGTTGTTTTCATTAATAAATTGAAGTTTAATAATATTCCGGGTCTTACTTTTAAGCAGCCTGTTGCTTCTGAAAATCTTCCGGCTGCAATGGCAGTCAAAGGTAAACACGGAATTGTCGAAGGTATTGATTATAGAGGTGAGAAAGTTTTAGCCGATATAAGGCAAATTAAAAATACCCCGTGGTTTTTAATTACAAAACAGGATCTTTCTGAAATCTATCTTCCTGTTACTAACAGATTATCTTTTATTTTGCTTCTTCTATTCTCTCTATCTGCTATAGGAGGAGTATCTTTTCTTTATTTTCAAAGCAGACAAAATTATAAAAACTCTCTAACTATTAGTGAATCGAATAAAAAATTTGAAGTTCTTTATCAAACCTCTAATGATGCCATACTAATTATCCAGGGTAATAGAATTATTAATTGTAATGCTAAAGCTGAAGAAATATTTAGGACAAATAAAGAAAACATCCTTGATAAATCCCTTTTAGATTTTTCTTCTAAAACACAACCGGACGGGGTTCATTCGGATGAGAAATTTAATTCTTTAATGAAAGGGATAAACAGCAAAAAACCTTTTTTGTTTCAGTGGATTTTTAAACGAAATCAAATGGAATTTTACGGGGAAGTTAATATTTCACCCCTCTTTGTGGATGATAATGATTATGTTGTCGCTGTTATCCATGATATTACCGAACAGAAAAAAATAGAAGATCAAAATCTTAGACTATTGCATGCCGTAGAACAGAGTCCTGCATCAATTGTAATAACTAATAATAAAGGCGAAATTGAATATGTTAACCCCAAATTCGAAAAAATTACGGGTTATTTTTTTAATGAAGTTATAGGAAAAAATCCCCGTATACTAAAATCCGGAGAGATAACAAGCGAAGTATATAAAAATCTTTGGGAAAAAATAACTTCGGGATTTGAATGGCGCGGAGAATTTCATAACAAAAAGAAAAATGGGGAACTTTACTGGGAAATGGCATCTATTTCTCCGGTTAAAAATTCTCAAGGAAAGATAACTCACTTTATTGCTGTAAAGGAGGACATTACAGAAGCCAAAAAAGCCCAGGAATCTCTGAAGGAAATGGCTGCTGAGCTCGCGCAGCAGAATAAATATCTTGAACAGTTTGCCTATATTATTTCACACAATTTGCGTTCTCCTGTTGCTAATATAATAGGTATAGCAAATATGCTGAAAGAAGCCGATTTAACTAAACATGAACAGGAAGTAATGATGGAAGGGCTTTCTTTTTCTGTAAAAAAATTAGACGAAGTCATTGTTGATCTTAACAATATTTTACAGATTAAAAAAGAAGTCAATGAAGTAAAGGAGAAGGTCTCATTCTCAAATTTATTGGAAGATATTAAATCAAGTATTTCTAATCTAATTAAAAGTGAAAAAGTTGATATTAAAAGCGATTTTGATGAAGTAGATGAAATATTTACTTTGAAAAGCTATATGCGAAGTATCTTTTATAATTTGATTTCCAATAGTATTAAATATAAACAGCCGGATATTCCTCCGGTTTTAGAAATTAAAAGCTGCAGAATGAACGGTAAAACGGAATTATCTTTTAAAGATAATGGGATGGGAATAAATCTGAATGAAAAAGGGGAACAGGTGTTCGGTTTGTATAAAAGATTTCATGCCCATACTGAAGGGAAGGGGGTAGGTCTGTTTATGACCAAAATGCAGGTTGAAGCCTTAAACGGGAAAATTAGCATTAATAGTGAAGTAAATAAAGGTACGGAGTTCAAAATCGAATTTGATAATTATCCGGAAACTTCATGACCAAAACACCCGAATTTTTATTATTCGATGATGACCCGGTTAATAATACTCTTTGTCATATTGCTATTAAAAATAAAGTGAAAGATGCTGTGATTAAAACTTTTACCGTTCCTCAAAAGGGTTTCCACTACATCTCTACCGAATATATTAAAAACAATACAAACGCTATTCTTTTCCTCGATATAAATATGCCGGGAATGACTTGCTGGGAATTTTTAGAAAAATTTGAAATTTTGGATGAAGAAATGAAAAAAAGATTCAGCATTTATATACTATCTGCATCACTCAGCAATGAAGATAAGGAACGCGCGGCTGCTAATAAAAATATTAAATTGTTTATTGAAAAGCCTCTCACAGGAGATAAAATCTCTAAAATTCTCTCTTTAGATTAATTTCATCCATATTGATTTTCTGACAAAATATTATCCCTTTTCAATATTTATCTTGATCCTATATTTTAAATATTATTTTTTCTATATTATTTCTATTCAAATATAAGTTTATTGAATATCTGCATTTATATATCTTATTTACTTAATATAAATTAAATATATAAGTTAAAATATTAGTGAGGGTCATATGAGAAAATTATTACTTTTTTTATTTATTATTTCACTACCCGCCGTAGCCCAGTTTAAATCTTCGGATTTCAAAGGATATTGGAGGGGAACCTGGCATAATGATACCTTTAATACCGGCGATTCCGCCTTTGTTACAGTTAATATTAATGAAATGAATAGTACAATCTCTTTAACTATGGAATTTAAAGGTAATATTTTTGAGGGTGAAAATCTCGGTCCAGCAACTATGGCTGGCGTTTATAGTAAAGATGGTTTCAGTGTTACCGGAAATACGCCAAATTATGGGGATATGTTCTTCTCAGGGGATTCGAGTGGTATGTTAACCGGTAGGCTTCCCGATGTCCCAAGTTCAAGTGTAGATAGTATGATTTTTTTGGGAGGTTTTGATGTGGATACTCTCTGGCTGAATTTTACAGCTTATTACGGTGGTAGTACATTGGCTGTAGGAGTTATAAATCTTAAAAAAGATACCAGTGTTATAGTACCCGTTGAACTAACTTCATTTATTGCTTCTGTTATAAATAATAATGTTGAATTAAAATGGATAACTGCCACAGAAGTAAACAATTCAGGTTTTGAAATAGAAAGAAAAAGTCAGAATAATTCGTCCTGGATAAAGATTGCATTTCTTAAGGGATACGGGACAACTACTGAGACCAGACTATATACATACAATGATGGTAATCTTCCAACCGGAAATTATTTGTATCGTTTAAAACAAATTGATTTCGATGGAGCCTATAAATATTCAGGTATTGAAGATGCCATTATAGGTGCTCCGGAAAAATTTGAGTTACAGCAAAATTATCCTAACCCTTTTAATCCAGCAACTTCAATTAGTTTTTCAATTCCTATTAGGGCACGAATTTTATTATCAGTTTACAATTTACTTGGGCAGCCAGTTGCAAACTTAGTTGATGGAATAAAGGATGCAGGAACCTATAATGTTAGCTGGAATGCAGAAAATCTGACTTCAGGGGTTTACATATATTCATTCAAAGCAGCAGGAATTGATGGTAAAGAAAATTATAATTTTGTGAGGAAGATGATATTGCTTAAATAGAAGACCGGTGCAGCTCAATTATTATTCAGAATGAGGCTAAAGCCTTAGCCTTCCCATCTTTTTTGTCCCGTTGGATAAAGAAGTTGTGTGAAAATTTATTTCACCCCTTCGGGGTTAGAACATAGTTGCTATTATGAGTGAAAATCGTCGGACTACAGTAAATAGAAACACCGGGCTAAAGCCCACGGTGTTAACCTTTGGATAAACCTAACCGTCATCTAAAATCCAATGCCAGGGGATTATTATTATATTTGGTTCATTACAAAAAAATCTCTTTCTATCCCTCAAATTCATTATTTATTTTTATATTTGAAGCATTAAACAAAAAGATTTGTCTCTGAAGAGTAGAACTAAAAACGAAAGCGGTAATGCAGAAAGCTATTACAAAAAAAGAACCTGAAGTAAATCTTGAGCTCGCAGTTGAGCATGGTTTAACAAAAGAAGAATATGAAAGAATAATAAAAATTTTAGGCAGAGTCCCTTCTTTTACTGAACTTGGGATTTTTAGTGTAATGTGGAGTGAACATTGCAGTTACAAAAATTCAATTGCCTTATTAAAGACATTGCCGAGAGAGGGAGGAAGACTATTAGTTGGTGCCGGTGAAGAAAATGCCGGTTTGGTAGATATAGGTGACGGATTCGCAGTCGCTTTCAAAATAGAAAGTCATAATCATCCTTCTGCCGTTGAGCCATATCAGGGAGCAGCTACCGGTGTTGGTGGTATTATGAGGGATATTTTTACTATGGGTGCGAGGCCAATTGCTTCTCTGGATTCATTAAGATTCGGCTCTCTAAAAGATGCAAGAACCAGGTTCTTATTCGATGGTGTTGTGAGAGGAGTGGGGGATTATGGAAATAGTTTCGGTGTTCCGACTGTTGCCGGTGAAGTATATTTTGATGAATCTTATCAGGATAATCCTTTGGTCAATGCGATGGCTGTTGGAATTGTTAAAAAGAATCAGGTGGCAAGTGCTGTAGCTCAGGGTGAAGGCAATCCAGTTATGATTGTTGGTTCTTCCACCGGAAGAGACGGCATTCATGGAGCAACTTTTGCTTCTGAAGAGATATCGGAGAAGTCTGAAGCTAAAAGACCATCGGTTCAGGTAGGAGATCCTTTTACTGAAAAACTATTATTGGAAGCATCCCTGGAAATTATAAAAAATGGCTGGTTAATCGGGATTCAGGATATGGGGGCTGCCGGTATTTCCTGTTCTACGTGCGAAATGAGTGCTAAAGGAAAATCAGGGATGAAAATAAATTTAGATAAAGTTCCCTTACGCGAAAAAGGAATGTCTGCTTATGAAATAATGCTTTCAGAAAGCCAGGAACGAATGCTATGCGCTGTTAAAAAAGGATTTGAAGATAATGTGAAAAAGGTTTTCGAAAAATGGGATTTGCATTGCGAAATAATAGGAGAAGTTACTGATGACGGCAGACTATCGATTGAATATGAAGGTGAAGTAAAAGCTGATATACCTCCTTTTGAACTGGTTCTGGGAGGCGGTGCTCCGGTCTATCATAGAGAAAAAAAGGAACCTGCATATATTAAGTTATTAAGAGATTTTGATTTTTCTAAATTGCCTGTTACTGAAAATCTGATTGAAACATTTGAAAAAATATTTTCATCTCCTAACATTGCTTCGAAAAAATGGGTTTATGAGCAATATGATTCAATGGTTAGAACTAATACGATTGTTGGTCCCGGATGTGATGCTGCTGTAATTTATATTAAAGATACATCTAAAGCTTTAGCAATGAAAACAGACTGTAATTCAAGATATGTTTATTTAAATCCTAAAGAAGGTGCAAAGATTGCGGTAGCTGAATCTGCAAGGAATATTGTATGCTCTGGTGGTATTCCGCTGGCAATTACCAATTGTCTTAATTTCGGTAATCCATATAAGCCTGAAAATTATTGGCAGTTTCAACAGGCAGTCGAAGGCATGGGTGAAGCATGCAGGTTTTTTGATACACCGGTTACGGGAGGTAATGTAAGCTTTTATAATGAATCTCCGAATGCTGCCGTTTATCCGACACCAACTATTGGAATGGTAGGATTGGTTGAGAAAATTGAAAACATTACTACTTCTTTCTTTAAGGAAGAAGGGGATTTGATTTATGTCTTAGGTGAGGACTTTGAGGAATTGGGAGGAAGTGAATTCTTAAAAATTATTCATAATAAAGTCTCCGGCGATTCTCCAAAAATAGTTCTGAATGTCGAAAAAAAACTTCAAGATTCTATACTTGAATTAATTGACAGGGATTTTATCGAATCGGCTCATGATATATCGGAAGGGGGAATTATATGTGCTTTAGCTGAGTGCTGTATAATAAATGAAGAAAACCCTATCGGTGCTATTGTCAATATTCCCATTAAATCTAGAGAGGATTTCACCCTATTTTCTGAATCTCAATCAAGAGTGGTAGTCTCGGTTCAAAAGAATAAGAAGGATAAGTTTGAAACCTATTTACGAGGAAAGAATCAACCTTTTTATTTCTTAGGAAAAACAGGAGGGGAAAGTCTTATAGTCAATGATAAACTGGAGATAAGTATTAGCAGGTTGGTCAAATTATATTATAGCACAATTCCAGATATTATGAATGGTTAAGGTAAAAATAAAAGAAAAAGTTAAAGAAGCTCCTGTTTATCATAGATATAGAATATTAAGATTTAAATTAAATCTTACCCCACGCTTCCAAATTATCAGAGATTTTATTAAGCACTATTTTGGCGGTATTATATCCCGAATAGACAATCACCATGTATTTTTGCTTGCCGGCGGATTATCATTTTCAATTTTCGTTTGTATTATCCCATTTGCACTGATTGTCTTTGCAGTTGTAGGTACCATTCTAAATTCGGAATACATGCAGTTCCAGGTTAACGGGTTCATTGATACAATTATTCCGTATCATCAATATTCTGAATTTGTTAAAAGAATTATTTTCGCCCGGATTAATGAAGTAATTGAATATAAGAATTTAGCAGGTATTATAGGCGGTTTTGGATTGCTCTTTGCTGCAAGCGGGTTATTCAGCAGTATGCGTACTATTCTTAATACTGTATTGGAATGCAAAACTGAGGAACATTTTATTCTGGCTAAATTAAAAGATTTTGCTCTTGTAATAATGGTAATAATTATATTTTTTATAACTACTATTTTAATGCCTTTTGTTGATCTTCTGAGACAGAAAGCAGACCAGTTTCAATCGCTTCATTTTTTATATTCCGGAATTTTTGAACATGTAGTATTTTCTATCTTATCGTTAGTTTTGGTTTTTATCCTATTTTCGGTTCTTTATTTCGCCGTACCTAAAAAAAAACTTGGTAGAAAAGCTACTTTTTTAAGTGCTCTTTTTGCTGCATTATTATGGGAGGCTGCTAAACAAATATTCGGTTATTATATTTATCATTTTTCAGGCCTGGGAAAAATCTATGGAACTTATGTCTTATTCGTTGTAGTTGCTTTCTGGATATACTACTCATCTATAGTTTTTATAATAGGGGCGGAAATTGGTAAATTATATTCCGACAGAAAATATGCAATTAATAAAGGGGAAGAAATAATCGATGAACAGTAGTTTATTTTTATAAAGATAAGAGGCGGTACCCCAAATTCTTAATTCAACATTATAAATAGGGGCATATTATTTACTCAAGTTGACCGCTTAAACTGAAAACTGTCTACCTTCAGTAGATAAATTAAAACAGTTAAATATCAAGCTTTTGGTTTACATTAACCCCCGGGATTAATCCCGGGGTTAATAAAAAAAGATGAATATTTGTAACCATTTTCAAAAGGACTCATCATTAGCGAATTCCGCAACTTTGAAACGTATTTATTTATTTTCTACATTTGCTTTTATCTTTAGTTCACCTGCGGGTTTGAAATAAAGAGTGAAATCTATTTCATCTCCTTCTTTTAGATCTTTCGTTAAATCCATTAACATTATATGGTAGCTGCCCGGTTTGAATTCAATAGAAGAATTCGGTTTAACTATTAAATTTTTTATCTCTCGCATTCCCATCATATCGTTTTTCTTATATGTTTCATGCATTTGAATATGCTTGGCAACATTGGAACTGACTTTATAAAGTGTATCCGGTTTTGTAGAATTATTTTCTATTTTAAAATATAATGCGCTGTTTAAGCCCTTTGCTCCGGTTCTTAGCCAGGCATCTTTTATTTCTACCTTATTTCCTGTTGAAATAAATACTGAAATAAAAGCAATAATTAAAATTGACATATTTGCTCCGGTATGATTTTGTAGAAACTTATAATTAGTCGAGTGATTTGATATCTTTTATAATCTCTTTTTTATCGATGGTACTTCCCTTGTATTCTTTCCGGATTCTGTTTTGTTTATCAATCAAAGTAATTCTATCGGTATGTATAAAAGAGTACGTGAAACCGCTGTTATCGAATCTTATAGTGTCTCCAGGTATAGCATAAATATTCATTACTTTAAGGAGTGAGTCTACAATTTTTTTATTCCCGGTTAATAGCTGGAAATTTTTTTCATCTATATTTCTAACATCAGCATATTTTTTTAAAATGGAAGGAGTATCTCTTTCAGGATCAAAACTTAATTCAACAAATTGAATTCCTTTAATATTATCTTTCTTAAGCTCTTCCTGTATAATCCTTAAATTGTTTGTTGTCAATGGACAAACATCGGGGCAGTTAGTATACATAAAGCTCATTACGGTTACTTTCCCTTTAAAGTAATCCGGAAAGACAACGGAGCTGCTGTCCTGGTTAAATAATATAAAAGAAGTTTTTAAGTTTTTCTTTACAGGAAGATTGTTCCCGCAGCTTTCAAAAAAGATGAAAAAAGAGGAAATTATTATTAGAAATATAAAATATCCGGAAAGATTTCGAAGGTTAGAATAATACATTATTAAGCATATTTATATTTACTAAACTAAAGAATTATTAAGAAAGGATAAAGAAAGGGTGAGTTGTATCATAACAATGTGAAAATAAAGTAAACTTAATTGTGGCTTTTGAGATTAAAAATAATATTTGATATCCAAAATACAATGTTTATTAACTAAGGAGGCATCATGTCTGAAAAAGTAAAAACCATTCCTGAAGGTTACCGTTCAATAACGCCTTACTTATATATAAAAGGTGCATCCAAAGCCATAGAATTTTATAAAAATGTTTTTGGAGCAAAAGAGAAATTTCGTATGGAAAATGAAGGGAGAGTAACACATGCAGAATTAGAAATAGGTGATTCCGGTATAATGTTAGCAGACGAACATCCTGATATTGGTGTTCTTTCTCCTAAATCAATCGGCGGCACTCCCTTAAGTATCATGTTATATATTGAGAATGTTGATTCAGTTGTAAATAAAGCTGTAGCAGAAGGAGCGAAATTGAAGGGAACAATTGAGGATAAATTCTATGGTGACCGGATGGGGAGTATTGAAGATCCATTCGGTCATATCTGGCATATTGCCACTCATATTGAAGATGTTTCACCGGAGGAGATGGAAAGGAGAATGGCAAAATCCAAATAAAACTTTGTATTTCAATTTTGTTATAATTATAGATAAGCGTATTCATACCGTATTCACAGCGTATTCATACCGTATTCAGAGCGTATTCATTTCTGAAATAAGGTAGACTTATATATGCAGCATAAATCATAAAAGCAAACCCCCTTTTTATTTCCCCCTTTGGTAAAGGGGGAAAATTAAAAAATCAACCCCGCTTACCCCCTTTGGTAAAGGGGAAAATTGAATGTAAACCCATTTTATTACATCTTAAGATTGACTTATATAGTAATAAATTTCATTTTTTCCAGGTCTCAATTTTATTTGAAAAATTAATTTGACAAACTCTATATTCTTCCTTATCTTTAATCAGATAAAATTATCTGATTATAAAATGACTGTTATTTTTTCAAAAAAGTGTGAATATGGACTGCAGGCGATTCTTTATTTGGCTGCGAATATGGACAGAGAAGTTATACCAGCAGAAGAGATCGCAAAGAAGCTGAATATTCCGAAGGAGTTTGTTTCAAAAATTCTTCAGAATTTAACTGAGAGTGGTTTAATTTATTCAAAAAA
Organism: uncultured Ignavibacteriales bacterium; assembly: GCA_963742995.1. Lineage (GTDB taxonomy): Bacteria > Bacteroidota > Ignavibacteria > Ignavibacteriales > Ignavibacteriaceae > CAVQBP01. The sequence goes on along the minus strand of CAVUOL010000091.1, from coordinate 9,080 downwards.
AGGAAAATCCGGAGGTTTTGCCTTAGGAAAAGATCCGAAAAGAATTAGGCTTATTGATATCGTTGGTGCAATTGATGGATTGGATATGTTTAATAGCTGCGTATTAGGCTTTCCAAAATGCTCGCCGGAAAACCCTTGTCCCTTACATGATAAATGGGGGGAATTAAGAATGAAAGCTTACAATATGTTGACTGATGAAACGTTAGATCAATTTAAAAGAAAAGACCTTAAGAAAAGTCAAAAACTTATAAACAAATTTTTTTATATGATAACCAGATAAAATTATCCGAATATTATAAATATGAAAGAAGTGAACTGCAAACAGAAGTGAAGGAAATGGAAATAAATTTTTTATCTAATGATGACAAATTGGTTAGGAAGTCCGTGCAATCCGGAAAAAAGAATAAAAAAATTATACGTAATAGAGAAAAGCCGATTCAGAAATATAGATTTATAATCCAGAGTGCATTCGCTTTTCTTTGTTTGTGGATTGGTATTGAGTTTTATTTATTCACAAGATATTTGCAAACAAGCGGAGCAGCGGAATATTTTCATAGACCTCCCGGTGTTGACGGCTTTTTGCCAATTAGTTCTTTAATGAGTTTTTATCTTTTTATAACAACGGGGGAAATTCATCCGGCGCATCCTGCGGGATTATTCATATTCCTTGCTATTGTCCTGGTATCTTTAGTGTTTGGAAAATCATTCTGCAGCTGGTTATGCCCGGTAGGCTATATCTCGGAATTGATAGGGGACTTTGGAGAAAAGCTTCTCAAAAAGATATTTAAAAGGAACATTAAAACAACACTTCCCAAGTGGCTTGATTATCCTCTAAGAAGCATAAAGTATTTACTACTTGCTTTTCTTTTCTTTTCGGTTTTCTTTTTAATGACTACAGTTGCTGTCAAAGCATTTCTCAACAGTCCTTATAACCAGGTTGCAGATCTTAAAATGTATTATTTTTTCGCTGATATATCACAGTTAGCTTTAATAATATTATCCGTTTTATTTATCCTTTCAATTTTTATAAGAAATTTCTGGTGCAGGTTTTTATGTCCATATGGAGCATTACTGGGTCTGATATCATTTTTAAGTCCTCACAAAATAAAACGAAATCCAGTAAGCTGTATTGACTGCGGATTATGTGCAAAAGCATGTCCATCTTCCATAAAAGTTGATAAGGTAATTACTGTTTGGTCGGATGAATGTTCAAGTTGTATGAGCTGCGTAGATGTTTGTCCTGTTGCGGATACGCTTGATTTGAAATCTTTGGTAACAAAGAAAAAAGTTTCTAAGAAAGTACTTGCAATAGCGATTGCTGCAATTTTTATGATTGTAACCGGAATTGGAATAATAACAGGTCATTGGCAGAATGATATTTCAGCCAAAGAATATCTGCATCATTATAAGTATATGAATTCATACGGACATCCAACAGGAACAGCGGCAGTAAAAGAATTCAATAAAGAAGCTGCTTCAGGAACCTTAGATAATAAAGATATTAAGTAAAAATATAATAACAAAAAATAAAATAAAGGAGATATAATGGAATCTTTAGATGAAAAACTGGTTAATGATAGTTTAACTACTTTAACCTTATCCGACATTGTGACAAAAAATTATAAATCTGCTGCAGTTTTTGAGAAATACGGTTTAGACTTTTGCTGTCATGGAAAAAAATCAATTCCAATAGCTTGCGAAGAAAAAGGTGTTGATACTGAAGAAGTGCTGACCCAGCTGGAAAAGCTGGATGAAAATAATTCAACCGACAGGCATGAACAGTATAATCAATGGGAATTGGACTTCCTGATTGATTATATAGTAAATGTACATCATAAATATATAAGAGAAATAATTCCGGTTATTTCAGCCCATGCTGAAAAGATAGCCTCCAAACATGGTGAGAACCATCCCGAAGTTATTAATATTGCAAATAATTTTTCTATTGTTTACAAAGATTTAAAGCAGCATATGATGAAAGAAGAACAATTGCTTTTCCCTTATATTAAATATTTAGTAAAAACTGAAAAGAATGCCGGAATTGCCGAAAAGCCTTTTTTCGGTACTATAAAAAATCCAATTCAAATGATGGAGCTAGAACATGAATCTGCCGGAAATTTATTGGGTGAAATTAGAAATTTAACTAATGAGTATACACCTCCGGCTGAAGCCTGCAATACCTTCAAAGTCTATTACAAAGAATTAAAAGATTTTGAAGAAGATTTGCATAAGCATGTTCATCTCGAAAATAATATTCTATTTCCCCGCGCGATTGAACTGGAAAATAAAATGTTTAATAAATAAATGATTATTCTGCAGTCTTCAACTATGAGTACGTTCAGGCAGCATAGAGTTATAGGCGATGTGGTCTTTTCATCGGGAGTTGTCACTCCAGCATATTTTATTATTGGCCTCAAGACCGGCTGGTCGTTAAAACAGAAATCTTACAGTATAACAGAAGAATATCCGGAGACTGTTAATGAAGATCTTGATTATAAAAATGCTTAAATAATATTAGTTCAAGCCCTATTTTTTTAATGGGGCTTGCATTTATTGTTCATAAATCTTTACATTATATAAAAGCTTGGGTCATTATTTTTCGGGCAGGTATTATGGGTAATTCTAATATGGATATTAATTCCTTTGAAGATATTAAATTGTTGGTAAACAAGTTTTATGAACGTGTGAATAAAGATGATTTGCTATCATGGATATTTAATGATCTTTCAAAAGTTGATTGGAAAACTCATCTGCCTATAATGTATAATTTTTGGAGCAGCATTTTGCTGGGAACAAAAACTTATAAAGGTCAACCCTTCGATGTTCATTTATATTTACCGATTGAAAAAAAACATTTTAACAGGTGGGTAAAACTTTTCGAAGAAACTGTTGATGAATATTTTTCAGGTGATATAGCCAAAGAAGCAAAATTAAGAGCAAATTCAATTGCAGAAATATTTCAATATAAAATTAAAGTCATAAAGGATGATGAAGCTAAGATCGGGATGTATCATCATGAGGATTGAGGTTTAATAGAATTATGAAGCGGCATAAAAGTTTAATTTTAATTTCGCATGATCATTATCATGGATTGCAGCTTGCCCAGTTAATTAAAAAGAATGCGCCGGAATTGAAAAACCTGCCGAGCGATATTGAAGGAAAAAAGGATTATACGATTAATTTTTATGAAAATGATCTGCTTCATCATTTTTATCTTGAAGAAAATATTATTCTACCCGCTGTAAAAGGAAAGGATGAAGAGATAGACAAACTTTTTGATGAGATAATTAAAGAGCATAAAGAAATCGAAAAATTAGTGGAATCCTTAAGAGAAAAAAGCAATATTGGAAATAAACTTGATAAGTTGGGAATTCTGCTTCAGGAGCATATAAGAAAAGAAGAGCGGGTTTTGTTTGAGAAAATCCAGCAGGTACTTTCCGAAGGTGAAATGGCGGAGCTGGAAGAAGAATTACATTCTTAGTAGTATTCAAAAAACTCTTATTTCACCCCTTCGGGGTTTAGGTATTACATCTATATATGATTTCTATAATAATATCACACCTTCGGTGTTGTTGGATATTGCGTGATGAGAAGGTAAATTTATATGAAATAGTTCAAAATCTTAAAAGGTTAATATTCTGCGATATTCTAAAAACCCCCTTTTTATTTCCCCCTTTGTTAAAGGGGGAAAAATGAATGTCACAGCTTCGGTGTTGGAGTAACGGAAATGGTATTATGCTTTCATTCTTTTTCCATGTTCTTCGTGGATGAAAAGCCAGCTGCATATTTTCCCGATATTTATTTCTTCAAAATTTTTCCAATAAGCTTTCGTTCTTACATGCATCGAACTTGAATCGATTGAAGGAATTGATTCTACTTCTTCAATTAATTCTTTGATCCTGTTTTGCCATTTAATCATATTTACTGTTCTTAAATCTACCCAGCCTTCATTAGCCCACCGGTCTATATTTTCCTTATTAATATCGAGGGCATTTTCTCCTCTAAAAGCAGGTATTTTTATATTGTTTCCACGTAATAAATAATCTCCTTTCGGAAGAAGTATCGGGATTCCGATTGAAATTATTTCACTCCTTAATTTTTCATCATTCCCAATTAAATTGAAACATTTTTCAGTTAATTCAGCGGCAGGAGTATTAAGAACATCAAACATAGTCTTACAGAATTGTTTAATCAAATAAATTTCATATAGAAGCTTTGATAAGCGGGGAGGCCCGAGCAATTCAAAAGCTACGCTGCTTACATTATTCTCTTCTTCCAATTTAGCCATTTTCTCCACAGCCATATGCTGCATATAACCCGCTCTATAGGTTGGTTCCATTGTAGCATGATCGAGTGAGCTGACAATATCGTGACCGGTATTACCTCCTTTAATTTCATATATGGCTACATCTGCTATTTCCTCGGGGGTAAGGAATTCCATCTGTTTCTGAGCAGTAATGGTTTCAAACTCTCCTTTTGAAAAAATCCCGTTTTCGCCAGTATCAATAAAGACAGATTTCAAAACATTACCTGTAGTTCTATACTGCTTATCAGAACAGATAATAAATTTATCATTTAGGGGGATAGCTTCTGTCATAGGTATATCCAGCAGTTTAATAGATTCACCTCTTTTTTTAATTTCACCGAATTCGATTCTTTTCCAAGCAATTGCCCCTGTCGGTTTTATTTCTTTAGTAATGGGACCTTCGGGAGTCCTTGCCATCAAAAACAGAAGAAGTGTATGGGCTCCTGCGATAGCAGATTTACTTAATAGTACCCTTGAAGGTTTTTCTTCACTGTGGGTATAAGGAATATTCAATCCCATTCCGCCGGTTCCGCTCGTACCGATTTTTAGATAAAGTTCAGTTTTTACAATACTCATAGTATTATATAAAATCTGAACGTGTCTTATCAATTGCGGAATATAAAGGGTACTTAGCATTTTCTCCGACTCTTCGACAAGCTCCTCATAAGAGACTTTATTTTTAATTGCACGGCTGATACTCCTGTAAGATGTATATATATCCTGATATGCAATAGCGGTTGCAGTATTTATACAGTCGATTATAATAGCCGGGCTGTATAAAGTAAGCAAACGAAAAATTGAAGAATTATTTAAGATTTCATCATTTAATTCATCAAGAGTATCTGAAATTATAACCTTCCGTTTATCTGCGTCAGTAATTATTTTGGCTCTATTTAAATCCTTGAATTCATTTCTAACGAAAATATCTCCCCCCCATGGAATGAAAAAACCTTTACTTTTATTAGGAAACTCAATTTCCAGCTTTTCAACAGCCTCCTTAGCCTCTGAATATTTAAGAGAGGTTATTATAAGATTTCTAGGGTTCTCGTTAACAAGTTTTCTTGAAATTGCATTCCCAACAAGTCCCCAGCCACCTAATATTAAAACAGTTTTATTTTGAATATCCATTCTATAAATCCAATAATTATTTGTATAAACTTACAGTTTATTGTGAAGTAAGGCAATAGTTTTGAGTTTGGTTAGGGTTACTTATAAATTTTTTTTAGCTATATCGATTTCTAAACATTATTTCATGACTCTATGGATATAAGAAAAACGCAAAATAAAAGAGGTATTTATTTCGGGGCTGACCACAAAGTAATTATTTTTTAAGAAATGGCACACAGATGACGCAGATTTTAATGGATTTTCACTGTCCCGACAAAGAGTCGGGATGAAAATTCCTTTTGGTCACCCCCTTAGGTATCACTGCTTTTATATATTTTCTCAGTTGGATAGAGAGGCTGTGGTAAAATACAGAAAAAGGGTTATAAGGGGCTTAGTTTTCCTCTTAAACCAATGGACAAATCCATTGGTTAATGATATTCACACAGGCTCTAAATCCAACGGCAAGTGATGATCTTAATCTTTGGCTCTGATCTTTTCTTTGCTAAACTTTGCCGCTATTATTAAATTAGTTATTCTGATTTCAAATATTTTTTAATAAAGAGAATAAATTGCATGAAACTGCACGATTTACTGAAAAAGGAATTTATAATTGCCGATTTGAAAGGGGATTCAAAAGAGGATGTAATTAATGAACTAGTAGATTTGTTTAAAGGTGATGATAGGGTAACAGATATTGAAAAAGTTAGAGATTCTGTTTTGGAAAGAGAAAAGATTATGTCTACGGGGGTAGGAAAAGGATTTGCAATTCCTCATGGAAAAACTAATTATGTAAAAGAAATTCTGGCTGCTTTCGGTAAAACGAAAAGACCGATAGACTATCAGGCTCTTGATGGCCAGCCTGTTCACCTGGTCTTTTTGTTAATTGGAAAAGACAATCTGGTTAGTACCCATATTAAATTATTAAGCCGAATTTCCAGAATGATGAATAAAGAAGATTTCCGGGATAAGCTGCTGGACGCTGATTCTAGTGAAAATATAGTAGATATATTTAAGGAAGAAGAACAAAATTATTTTGATGTTTAATAAAGGTTAAAGGTCAAAAGTCAAGAAGTCAGAGGTCAAAGGTCGAATTAATATGATTAAAGCTGTTAATGGTACTAAGGATATCCTTCCTTTTGAAATTTCTAAGTGGAATTATATTGAGAAAGTAATACGGGATATATTTATGGTGTTTAATTATAAAGAGATTAGAACACCGGTGTTTGAAGAGACATCTCTTTTTGCAAGAGGTATCGGGGAAGAAACGGATATAGTCGGAAAGGAGATGTATACATTTCTTGATCGAAGTCAAACCAGTTTGACTCTTAAGCCGGAAATGACCGCTTCAGTTGTACGCGCATTTATTGAGCATTCTCTTGGAAAGAAACAATCTTTAAATAAACTTTATTATATCTCACCAATGTTCCGGCAGGAAAGACCACAAGCCGGAAGGTTCAGGCAATTTCATCAGTTTGGTGCGGAAGCCATTGGCAGTACTTCACCTCTTTTAGATTCGGAAATGATTCAAATGCCTTTTGAGATTTTAACTAAACTTGGATTGAAAAATCTATCTGTAAAAGTTAATTCACTCGGAACCCCTAATTCGAGAGAATTGTATAAAAATCAATTAAGAGGATTTTTAATTGATAAAAAAGAAATGCTTTCAGAGGATAGCAGGAAACGTTTCGATAAAAATATTTTAAGAATATTTGACAGTAAAGCAGAGAACGATCAGGAAATTTTAGAAGGAGCACCTCTTTTAATTGATTATATTGATGAAGAGAGCAGAAATGATTTTGAAGAAGTAAAGAATAGTTTAACGAAAATTGGTATACCATACGAGGTTGATCCGAAACTTGTCAGGGGATTGGATTATTATACAAAAACTACTTTTGAAATAATAAGCGGAAGTGTCGGCTCTCAAAATGCACTATGCGGAGGTGGAAGATATGATTTACTGGTTGAAGAACTTGGAGGATCACCCACTCCCGGTGTTGGTTTTGCCGCAGGTATTGAAAGAATTTTACTTGCATGTGAAAACGAAAAAACCTTGAATTTACGGGATGATAAAGTGGATATTTATGTGATTACTATAGATAAAAATTTGTTATCTGATGTTTTTAATATTTCTTCCTCACTTAGGAGACAGGGACTTATTGTAGAATTTGATTATCTGCAAAGGAGTGTTAAAGCGCAGATGCGTGAAGCTAACAGGCTGAATACACGTTATGTGCTTTTTGTCGGCGGCGAAGAATCTCAATCCGGATATTTCAAATTAAAAGACATGGAAAACGGTGAAGAGAGCTCAGTTCCATTTAATGAAATATCTAAAATTTTTAATTCAACAATTGACGGCAGATAATATTAAAAATAAGATTTAGATAATATTTAAATGATTAATACCTATACACAATTTTTTTATTTCGTCCCTAACGGGACTCTATTTATTTCTTTGACTTTCTTTCTATAAATATTTTGTCCCTATCGGGACAAAAAATGGTTGATTTAGAAATAATAAAAAATGAATAAATTTTAATAGAAAAGAATCTAATGTACCCTGAATTATTTAAAATAGGCCCTCTCACTGTTTACAGCTTTGGTTTAATGCTTGGTATCGCATTTATCGTATCCAGCTATTTTTTAACAAAGGAGATAGAAAGAAGAGGATTAGATCCGGATATTGCGACACAGATTACACTACTTGCCATTGTTTTCGGGATCATTGGGAGCAAGCTTTTAGATTTAATTGAAAATTGGAACCTGTTTATTAGTAATCCTATCGGAATGGCATTCTCACCAGGGGGCTTAACTTTTTACGGAGGATTAATACTGGCAATTATTGCAATCTGGATCTATGTAAGAAGGAAAAAAATTCCCTTCTTAGTAATTGCCGACGCAACTTCTCCTTCCTTAGCCTTAGCTTACGGGATTGGAAGAATAGGATGTCACCTGGCCGGTGATGGTGATTATGGAATTCCAACAACACTTCCGTGGGGGACGAATTATCAGAATGGCACGGTTCCACCGTCAGTAGCTTTTAGTAATCCGGGAGTACTAAAACATTTTCCATGGATAGCAGAAAAGTTTCCGAATGGTGTTCCGAATAATACTCCGCTTCAGCCCACGCCTATTTATGAATTTATAATGATGCTTATAATATTTCTTATACTCTGGAAGCTTAGAAAGAAAGGTTGGATGGATGGGAAATTGTTTATGTTATATTTAATTTTTGCCGGTGCGGAAAGGTTTATTATAGAATTTATAAGACTTAACCCGCGACTTTTATGGGGACTTTCGGAAGCACAATTGATTTCCATTCCGATGATGATTTTTGGAATCCTTGGCTTTATTTATTTAACGCAGAATAAGGAGTTAAAAAAGTTTGTACCTCCTCCGCAGAAATTAGCCGTTAAGAAGAAATAGTTCTCTAAGCATTTTATATGCTTCGACTTTTTAATCTCAATAATTATTTATTTCACCCCTTCGGGGTTCCGGGAATTAGTGCTATCTTATATTATCTACAATAATATCACACCTTCGGTGTTCAAAAAAGTTTCATAAAGGGAAGAAATAAAAAATTATTTTGACTTGATATGAAGTTTAGAAGATAATAAGTTTCTGTCGTTCTGAAGGAATCTTCAATTGAGGAATTTCAAGAATTATTTAT
>CAVUOL010000090.1:0-19125 GCA_963742995.1 uncultured Ignavibacteriales bacterium | reverse complement strand
AAGCAAAGGATAATCCAATTACTTAAAGGGCATACCAGTATGGGATATGGCCTTCACTTATTTGACCCGGATGTTTTTGAACCTGCTGAAGATAAACTGCCTGGAGTCAGACTGCCAACTGTAGTTCCTACGCCGAGTCCATCGGATATTGTTCACGGGATGGAGGATGTTTGTTCCGATGACGCACTGTGGCTTGTTGTATCAATATGCGAATGGATAACCGAAACCGGTGACCTGGAATTCTTCGATAAAATTATACCTTATGCGGACGGAGGGGAAGGTACTGTTTACGAGCATATAACCAAAATACTAGATTTCTCCGCAAAATATATTGGTAAGGATGGTATTTGTAAGGGGTTAAGAGCCGATTGGAATGACTGTCTAAATCTTGGCGGCGGAGAGAGTGCCATGGTTTCATTTATGCATTATTGGGCATTACATGTTTTTATTGAATCGGCTAAAATATTAGATAAAACAGAAGATGTTAATAGATATACAGAAATAGCTCAGAAGGTAAAAAAAGCCTGTGAAGAAGAACTGTGGGATGGGAGCTGGTATATAAGGGGTTTTACTAAAAAAGGAATAAAAATAGGTACAAATGAAAGTGAAGAGGGGAAAATATTTTTAAATTCACAAAGCTGGGCTGTTTATTCCGGTGTGGCATCGGAAGAACGTGCAATAAAGTGCATGGATTCTGTAGATAAACATTTATTTTCTAAATATGGATTGCATCTCTTATGGCCCGCATATTCAAAACCTGATGATGATATTGGTTATGTGACAAGAGTATATAAAGGTATTAAAGAAAACGGGGCGATATTCAGCCATCCTAATCCGTGGGCTATTATAGCAGACTGTAAATTAGGGAATGGCAGCCGGGCAATGAAATTTTATGATGCTATTTTACCGTATAACCAGAATGATATCATTGAAATACGCCAGGCAGAACCATATTCTTATTGTCAATTTATTATGGGAAAAGATCATACAGCTTTCGGCAGAGCAAGGCATCCATGGCTGACTGGAACGGCATCATGGATGTATATTGCCGCAACCAAATATATATTAGGTATACAAACTACATATCAGGGACTAAAGATTGATCCTTGCATACCATCAGATTGGAGCGAATTTGAAGTAAAAAGAAAATGGCGTGGAGCTGAATATAATATTAAGATAAAAAACCCAGATGGCATTGAGAAGGGAGTGAAATATATTAGAGTTAATGGGGAGGATATTGAAGGTATAATACCTTTTCAGAGCAGCGGATCTATTAATGAAATTGAAGTAATTATGGGAAAACAAACTTAGCGAATGTAAAGATGAAATCTTTTAAAAGAAAATCATTTATGTTTTTATTAAAATAAAATAAGATAAAATTTTTTTTAATAGTAAAGATGTCATTCTTCAAATATCAATAAATATACAAGATTTATCAAATGCATCATATTCAAACATTAGATGTGGTAATAATAGTAATTTATTTTTTGGTAGTATTTTCAATAGCTGCATACTATACGCGCCGTGCAGGAAAGGATACAAGTGAGTTTTTCTTATCCGGAAGAAATTTACCCTGGTATATAGCAGGTACTGCAATGGTAGCTACTACATTTGCAGCAGATACTCCTCTCGCGGTGACAGAATTGGTAGCGCGTAATGGAATAGCCGGGAACTGGCTGTGGTGGAATATGGCAATTGGTGCTATGCTGACTGTATTCTTTTTTGCAAAATTATGGCGCCGCGCTAATATAATGACCGATGTGGAATTTGTAGAGCTTAGATATTCGGGAAAGGCAGCAGCGGTACTTCGGGGCTTTAGAGCAATATATCTCGGCTTATTTATGAATGCTATAGTAATGGGCTGGGTGAACAAAGCAATGGAGAAAGTATTTCATGTTACAATTCCGGGAATAGATCCTTTTTTACTTGTAGTTATAGCCGCATCTATTATAGCAATTTATGCTTCTGCGTCCGGTTTGCTCGGGACTGCAAGAACGGACAGCTTCCAATTTGTATTTGCTATGACCGGGTGTGTTATTCTAGCAATAATTGTAGTAAATCTTCCTCAGGTAGGTGGAATTGTAGCGATGAAGACAAGACTTGCTCCACAGGTTCTGGACTTTCTGCCGAAGATTGGAGAATTAACAACTGAAGGGATAACCGGAGGTGCATTAGCAATTCCTGCAGGCGCATTTTTCGCATATATAGGTTTGCAATGGTGGTCGAGTTGGTATCCGGGATCGGATCCTGGAGGAGGCGGATATGTAGCACAGAGAATGATGTCGGCAAAGGATGAAAAACACAGTCTTTTTGCAACGTTGTGGTTTACAATAGCGAATTATGCTGTACGTCCCTGGCCGTGGATCTTAGTTGCTCTTGCGGCTTTAGTTTTGCTTCCGCGATCAGAAAGCCCTGAAGCAGTAAAAGCTCAATATCCGGCAATGTATGAAAAAGTTGTTGAAGCTTATAATCATCAGGAGCTTCTTAGCTCGAATAATCCGATATATAAATCACCGGAATTTCTAAAGGTATATAATGAATATGAAAATACAGTAGATCCCGGAGTTATGTATCCTAAATTAATGTTAATGTATTTACCGACCGGATTTCTGGGAATGCTGATTGCTGTTTTCTTAGCAGCTTATATGTCTACCATTGCATCTCAACTAAACTGGGGAACTTCTTACATTATTAATGATTTTTACCGGAGATTTATTAAACAGGATGGAAATGAAAAACATTATGTTTTAATTTCGCGTATAGCAATAATTTTAATGACATTATTTTCACTAATAATAACAGATGTCTTTTTAACAACGGTTTCAGGAGCCTGGATATTTATAATTAATGCAAGCGCTGGGATAGGTGCAGTCCTTATTTTACGCTGGTACTGGTGGAGAATTAACGCCTGGTCTGAGATTTCCGCAATGATTGCCCCATTAATAATTTACCCGATAGCAGTCTACGGGTTTGGAATGGAATCTCCAATGACCCTTTATCCAATTGTTTTCGGAACAACAGCAGTATGGTTAATTGTTACTTTCTTAACAAAACCGACAGAGGAGAAAAAATTGATTTCATTTTATAAGCGAACATATCCAGGCGGAATAGGATGGAAGCATATAGAAAATAAGTTGCCTGAACTTAAACAAAACAATCATTTTGGAAAGCTTTTGGTTAACTGGATAATGGGCATCGTACTTGTATATGCCTCCTTATTTGGAGTAGGTAAAATAATTTTTTCTGAGTATTTAACAGGGACTTTTATTCTAATTTTAGGTTTTATGGCCGCAGTAGTCATTTATTTTAATTTGAAAAAACAAGGGGTAAAAACACTGAAATAAAGATTTTCAATGTTTAATTCAAAATATTAAACCTTTTCTGAGTTAATATAAATCACAAAAAATTAGTATGGTTTTTGTGTTACTATGAATTGTTGCGACAATTGTCACATCAATAAATATTAAATTCCATTAAGTTTATCTGCCTTTAAAAATGTTCGTGAGAAATATTCACTTTTTGAATTTTATAAAAGTGATATTTCTCTAAGGTTTTTATCCGTGCTGGAGGGCGGGGATAATACAAATTGTTATAAGAATCGATTAATAAATTCTGTAATTCACAATAACTTTTAATAAAATTGATTGTGAATAACGGTTTGTTATATTAAATAACCAATACATTTATAATCACTTAAATTTTTGAACAAGGAATTGTTTAAATGTATTTATTTAAACTCCTTGTTACTGGGATAATTATGAATACTGATACAATAAATAATAGTGAAATTAATAGAAGAATAAAAAAACTTCTGGAATGTAAGAATATTTTATTGTTTGGGCCTCATAATTCCGGGAAAACCTTTACCAGTATAAAATATTCTTTATTTGAAATATCAGGGAATAAAAGCATTTATTTTACATCAACTTCAAAACAAGATATAATAGAAAAAATATCTTTGTTATCCCCTGAGATAAAAAAAATTATGAATAGGAATCTTTTTATTTTTCAAGCACCAACCCCCAATATCAATGGACATAACGATGAACTTTTTTCAAAAATTATTATGGGGATTTTAAATCCGGTTATTGAATTGAAGCCAAATAGGATAGTTATTGATGAAATCACTCCATATTTAGCATTTACTAACTTAAATCATTTAAAAAAAGTCATAAATAAACTCGTTAATTATTTAAGGGGCAATAACATTAGTTTTTTAATTACAGCAGCCGAACCTATTTCACCAAGAGCATCTGCAGTAATAAAAATATTGAAAGATGAATGCTCTAATTATGTCAATTTATCACATAACCCCATAAAAGTAAAATAGAATAAATTTAGAATAATTTAATTGAAATATACCTGATATGATCAGATTAAAATATATTTTCCTATTATCGGTTAAAATAATTTTATTATCTTCTCCCTTTGTACTAGGTCAGCAGTCCGCAGATATGTTGAAGCATGAAGCTGAAAAACATATGCAGGCAGGCAGATACGGAGAAGCTATAAATATGCTTAATGAATTAATTACATTATATCCGGAAACAGCTGATGCCTACATAATGCGAGGGGAATGTTATGAAAAAAGATCCCAATACAAACTAGCAGTCGAAGATCTAATTAAGGCAAATAACCTTCGGCCGAATAACAAGGAAATCTCGGAATATCTTAGCAAATTGAAAAAGTTATGGAATTCCGAATTAACAAACAACATTGAAAAATTAGAAAAAGAGCTGACCTTAAATCCAAAACTATATAATAACTATCTTGCACTATCAGGACTTTATGCGGAGTTAAAAGATAAAGAGAAAGCAAAAAAGTTATATAAACAGTATATGGATTTGGTGGAACTTTCACCGGAAATAGTTTTACGTTACGGAGATTTTCTTGCAAATAATGACGAACTGAAAGAAGGAGACTCCTCTTTTGAAAAATATACAGAACAATTTCCGGAAAATGAATCAATAAAAAGTAAATATGGTTATTTTAATTTGTGGTTAGGCAATTTTAAGAAAGCTGAAACTATTTTTTCGGAAATTCTAAGGAAAGATCCTAATTTAAAAGAAGCACAGAATGGATACAAACAGGCGAAAGCGAAAGGATATTTTAATCCATCTGAAAAGGAGGGGGGCGAAATTAATGTTGCCGGTCCTACAAATATTTCCGGAAGCAAAATAGAACAGTATAGAAAAATACTTTCCGACAATCCGGGAAATTATAAAGTCAGGTTATCCATGATAGACGAACTAATAAAATCCGGGAGATTGGAGGAATCTTTTGATCAGCTTCAGATCATATTAAAAGATACTATACGCATACCAACATTCAGTACTTATAGAACATCGCTGGGAGAAAGAAGGGATAGTATATTAAACAGCATTATTAGCAACCTCAAACAGCAAGTTGAGTCCAATCCCAATCAAAAAGGAATAATGTCTAAGCTGGCATATTATTACTCAATAAAGGAAGACTATAAAAATGCAATGGAATTATTATATAATTATTTAAACCAGCCTGCCGGGAATGATGCCGATGACCTTAGATTTCAATATGCTCAATACGCTTCATGGGAAGGAGAATATGATAAATCATTAAAAAATCTTGATTACTTATTAACTATTGAGCCTGATAATTTAAAATATCAATTATTAAAAGGTGAAATTTTAGTATGGACAAATAAAAATCCGGATGCTGCTGAAAAATATCTTCAAAATAATATAAAAGCAGGCAACCAAAGTTCAGAGATTATTTTAGCATTAGCTACTCTTTATATTCAAAATAATCAGTTTAGTAAGGCTGACAGTTTTATAAAATGGGCTAATACAATCGATCCCAAAAGCAAAGATGTTATAAAGGTAGAAGAATTATATGATAATCATAAGAAATTATTAAATGAACAACGTATCTATTCACTAATTGAAGAGGGAAGAAAATTCGCACGTGAAGGAGACTGCAATAATGCACTGATAAAATTCGATGAGTATTTTGTTCAAGTTAAAAGCCCTAGTGAGTCAGAATTGTTGGAATATGCAGACCTTTTCAACTGTACAAAAAACCTGGATAAAGCGATTGAAGTGTATGATCGAATTCTAAGTAAAAATAGTGACAATTATATGGTAAGAAAATTAAGAGCTAAAGACCTGTTATGGAACAAGAATTATACAGCATCATTGACTGAATTTCAAAAATTAACTATTGAAAATCCGGATGATTATGAATGCCAGGTTTTATTAGGGGCGGTTTATCAAAATATGGGAAAATATTCAATGGCCAGTTCAATTTATAGTGACATTCTGAAAAAATCCCCTGATAAACAAATTACTAAAATGGTAAATGATCAAATGGTCTATATGCCCCAAACAGGATTTAATGGTCTATTTTCTAATTTTCCAAGACCGATAGGCTTTACACCGTCTGTTATATATTATTCAGATAATCAGGATTTTTCTTTTAAATAATATGGGCGGAAGACTGGAGATAGGTATAGCAAAGATATTAACCGGTGGAGTTTCTTATTCGGATATAACTTTGCAATCATCAGCCAGTAGTAGAAAATTTATTGAATTTAAAGGGCATTTATTTCTTAATGTTTCAGATGAAATTCAGATAAGCGGGGCATACGGTGCTCTAAATTCATTATATCTAACTAAAAAAAATGTTGGAAATGTTTTTATAAAATATAGCGATGAAAAGACTTTCTCTTCAGAATTTAGTTACGAAAATACAGATGCCGGTTTAGTCCTTAATTCACCTTATCTTATAGATTTAAGATATAATGCAAGGATTTTCAAAGCCTCCGGATTTTTAGAAAAAAGTAAAAAACTTTATTTATCCGGATATTTTAGCTATTTGTCTATTTCAGACGGTAATATAGGTAATGATTTTATGTTGAGGATAGGCAGCCAGCTAATAGATAATACATATTTCGGATATGAAGCTAGATATACAAGTTATAAATATAATTCCCCGTTTGCACCGTATAGTAATAAAAAGTTGAGGTTATATTATTCGCCTCAAAATTTAGACTCGCATAGTCTATGGACGAGAATGAATTTAGAGGACGACAAACAAATGAAACTTCAGTTTGGTGCAATGCTTGGGTATATCCCGTTATACAATGTTGTTCTGCGACAGATCGATGGCAAAATAAAATATTCACCAATTGGAAGGTTGATACTTGATTTGCAATTAACAGCAGGAAGTTCTTATAGGTTTGATACGAGTTATAATTACTTCTCGGGTACAATATCGGCATACTGGAATGTCTATTAAAATATAAAAAAACAATCATCAATATATAAGAAGTATAATTTAATTATAAAAAAGATCATTTGAATGAAAATTGAAAAACAAAAACAGGGGATTGTTTTCCCAAACATTGGCGTGAAAGACAGAAATGTTAACAGATCAAAGGGAATGTTAAGGCTAATATACAAGGCAGCGTTTTTATCTGTTGCATTAGGGCTAATAATATATTATACATACCCTTTAATAAATATGAATACGGGGGGATTTTTAGTCTATTCCTCAATAGTAGCACTTGTAATCTTTTTATCGTTTCTGCTCTTGAGATATTTCGGAATCCTATTTTCAAGTTTCTTATTTATTACCAAATATACATTGGGGAAAAAAAATGATTTCAAACCTTTCGTGTCCATTATAATCCCCGCATACAATGAAGGCAGGTTAATTAACGAATCAGTCAAATCATTGTTAAAGCTGAACTATGATAGATATGAAATCATTATAGTTAATGATGGTTCCACTGATGATACGGAGAAGGAATGTGAAGGGCTTGTTGGAATCCATAAAGGGGTAATATCAGATGTAAAGATAGTCTTAATAAACAAACCTAACGGCGGTAAGTCAAGTGCCCTTAATGCCGGGATAAAGTATTCAAAGGCTGAGTTCGTATTATGTATGGATGGTGATACACAATTATCACCCGACACATTAAGTGTAAGTGTTGGTTATTTTACAGATGAAAAGCTGGGTGCGGTAGCGGGAAATGTTAAGGTACTCAACCGGAAAAAATTAATTACAGATCTTCAAGCATTGGAATATATTGAAGGACTTAATCTACTTCGAAGTTCTCAGAGTTATTTAGGTATAATAAATATTATTCCGGGTCCAATAGGGATATTTAGAAAGGCAGCGATAGAGGAATCGGGGTGGTATTCAAATGATACTTTTGCAGAGGATGCGGATTTAACACTTAAACTAAGGGTTGCCGGCTGGAAAGTAATTTATGAGATGAATGCCATAGGTTATACTGAATCGCCTGAAAATATTCAGCAACTATTAAAACAAAGATACAGATGGACCAGAGGGATTTTACAATCCATTAGGAAATACAAAGAATTTCTATATAATCCCTTTCTCGATATAAGTAATACAATAATATTATGGTCAATGTTCTATGAAGCTATTATCTGGCCGACAATGAACATATTTGCACATTTATTCTTTATGTCGGTAGCTTTAATTTTTGGAATGTCCAATCTCATACCACTCTGGTGGGCGATAATTGCAATTCTTGATTTTGTATCTGCACTATATTGTATATCAATAGAAAAAGAGGAATTGAGACTACTTCCTTACGCGCTAATATACAGACTGTTTTTTATATTTCTCATCGACATAACAAAAGCTGCAGCGACAATAGAAGAATTTTTAGGGATGGAAATGACATGGGGAAAACTGGAAAGAGTGGGTTCTTTCAAAAATAAATAAAAGGTTAATAAATGGAACTTATACCTGTTTTTGCTTTCATAGTACTAGTAGCATCTATAGCGACATTCATTTTTTCATTAGCTGCATATGTTCTCTATAAGGTAAGAGAGAAACGCGGAAGATATGCATTACAGCCTCATCCAAAGGCATTTAAGGCTGAACTAGTAACTCCTAATTATTATTATTTACCTTCCAATGAATCCGGATTTGAGGAGAATAATATAATAATAAATGACTTTTCGTTTGATAATGAAATCCCATCAAATAATAAATTTGGGAACCACAATTATCAAAACGATGCCGGCGGAATTGATAAAAAAAATGGAAATGAGCTAACTTGGAGATAAAAAATAAGACAATACGCATTAACTTTATTTCACTATTTATTGCCGGTTCAGGTTCAATAATATTATTACTTATAACAATATATTATCTGTTAGGTAATATTTACGGGCGATTTGAATTACTTGATATAGTCTATGCGGTAAAGCATTTGAAATTCTTTCACAGCAATTCGAGTTATTACGCTGCAATATTGAATTCAAAATACAGCGATAATTTGGTGGGGGATGGTAATAATTGGTATGAAAACAATATTAAAACCTGGCAAAAATTTTCAGAATCTGCAGGAATTAATTTGAAAGTAATTGATGATGAAACTATAGAATCCGGAGATTTCCAGAAATATCATCTTCTTATTTTACCCGATTCCAGAGCTTTGAGCAACAAAGAGATAATCAGACTTAAACAATACCTGGAGAACGGAGGAAATATTTTCGCATCCAATTCAACAGCCACTTTTGATGAGAAAGGAAAATGGAGAGGCTGGGAGTTTTTCAATGAAGTATACGGGATCAAATTTGCTTCAGAATTTTCTCCGGAGAAGATGACAAAGAAACAAACTTTCAGAGGTGGTTCATCCCTAACAGCGGGTATACCCTCTGGTTATACATTATCAATAGCAACATGGGACAGTCCAATTGCCTGTCAAATATTAGAGCCCCGAACAAGTGAAATCGGGTTTTGGAATAACTTCCGATCAGAAAATAATTTTATTACCAACCGGGCTGAAAATTCCGCTAGTGCAGTTAGCGGATATTACGGAAAGGGAAAATTTGTATGGATGGGATTCAATATCAATTCAGTTTACGGTATACAGGAAGAAAACATTATATTCGAAAGATTTATAAATAATACCTTTAATTGGCTTACAGAAAAGCCTGTCATATTTGTTAAGGATTGGCCTTCAAATTATAAATCTGCAATGGTTATTAACGTTGTGGGTAATAGTGAACTTACAAATTATCAAAATATAAGCAGCTATATTCAAAAGTATTCCCTGCCGGTTACCTTTTTTATTGATCCAGAACAAGGTTCGAGAAACGTACCTCAAATAAAGATGCTTTCACAATATGGAGAAATTGGTACTCTAGTTACGCTGGGAAATTTAACATCAGCCGGAAAAATAATTTATCAACTTGATAATTATAAAGAACAATATGCAGAACTGGAGTCTGCTAATAAAATTGTACATAATATCATAGGCAAAAAAATAACTTCAGCGATGCCATACTTTGGAAAGTATGATGAAAACACAATTCGCGCATTAGTATCAAGTAATTATGAAATTATTGTAAGTGATTCACTATCAAACAAATCTGTACCAAATTCAATTGTTAAGGGGGAGGACCAGATAATAGCTTTAGATAAAACAGCATTCAATTCTTTAGAAATAGATTCAAAGTTCGGTGTTGATAAAATTGATTACCAGCTTTCCACATATAAGGATGATTTTGATCGGGTCACTTTTGAAGGGGGCCTATACAACTTAAATATATATTCAAGTATATGGTCAAACAGAAGTTATATTAAATTATTTGACGGACTATTCAGTTATGTACAGAATAAAGGTATCTGGATTACAACGGGAGAAGAAATCAAGAAATGGTGGATTGCTAGAAATTCAATTGAGGTAGGAATTAAAGTGATAAGTGATCGCAGGATATCATTTTTAATAACAAATCCGAGCAAACTGATGATCAATAATCTAATAATACAAATTGACATTAATAAGGAAGTAGAGAATTTAGCAATATCATCTGAAATCATAGGTACCGAGATCCCTCATTATGTTTTTGATAAAGACAAAAGTAAAATATTTCTAAAACTTCACGATTTAGAACCAGGCCAAACAAATTCCTATTTTATTGATTTTGACAATGTATTTTTATGATATTTTGACCAGAACAATTCTATCACTAAAGCTTAATATTTTAATGAGAACAAAAAAGAATTACTTAAATGGATTTATTAATATTCTTCCCTTAATTCTTTATTTAATTATTTCCTTGTCAACAGGATGCGTTAATCCGGTTGATGGGCCTCCTCCTGATAAATCCGCACCAAGTATTACAATTTTCTCACCTCTTTCGGATGATACCGTTTATATAGGAGAAGTTCCAATTAATTATGAAGCCAATGATGATAACGGACTTTCACATTTTGAAGTTTATGTTAATGATACACTTGCGAATACCTTTGAGCTGCCGCAGGACAGTTCGAATAAAAAAATATATTTGAATATTGGGAAAAGTAGATTACATAATACAATTAGCTATTATTTAGTTGTATATGATTTATCAGGGAATAAAACTATAAGCAGCCATATGACAAATATTTTGGTTGACGAATTGATGCTGCCACCTACAGCACCAGGTAATTTAACACTTAATAAAATTACAGATAAAATTTTCAATTTAGTTTGGACCGATGAATCAGAAGATGAGGAACATTTCGAGATGTGGAGAAAAGAGGATACAAGTTCTTTTAAATTGATTCGATATTTACCGAAAAATTCAATAAGTACTAATGATACCATTCTTTTTCCAAACCTCCCATATTCATATAAAATAAAAGCTTCGAATTCAAACGGCAATTCCGAATCAAATATTGTTACTACTATGCCGGATGCTTCAGGTTTAACACAAGCGCCTTCAAATTTTAACGGCATTGCATATGGAGCAAATCGGGTCAAACTGACATGGAAGGACAACTCCAACAATGAACTTGCCTTTAAGATCGAGAGAAAAATTTCGACCAGTAATTCATTTGAACTTATATCATTCACAAATGCTAATGACACAGTATATTATGATACTGATGGATTATTTGCAACAACTGATTATACTTATAGAATTGCAGCAGTAGGACAATTTGGATTATCTAATTGGTCTAATACAACAACAGTAACAACTTTATCACATGATGTAAATCCGCCTGAGAATTTTCAGATAAATTATGATAGTACAAAAAATGTTGTTGTATTGACGTGGAAAGATAACAGCATTTTTGACATTGAAACACTTATAGAAAGGAGTGGTACCAATAAAATATTTAAGCAAGTAGGAATTGCTGGTGAAAATATTATAACATTTTCTGATTCCACTGTTTCAAGAGGTCAAACATATTTTTATAGGATCAGATCCCATACTATTGACGGTTATTTTTCTGAATATACAGCAGAAGTAGAAATTAAATTATAAATTATCTTTGTGAATAATACCCGAATACAAATATTGCAGTAGCATTAGCTGTTATTGTAGGTTCATTTGTAATATAATCCATTCTATCGTCTCTGTAATACGAATTTTTTGTTTGGAAAATTTCATATTTATCTATGGGATTTTCAAATTCAATATTGTATTGATCTAATTTATTTTTGCTGATAGGTCCGGCTGCTATAGCGCCGGTCAGTCTGCCATTATTGAAATAGGCAACTTGTGAGTGGAAATGTTTTGCATAATCGCTTCCTATATTATAAATAAAACTGATACCCCACGGATTTTTACCTAGCAAATAATCTCTTTGAGCCAAACAAAGATAGGAGAAACTCGTATCACCGGTTAAATCATACCATAAAATTGACTGAAGAGAAATACCAAGGTTGGCACTGTTGGATCCCCATGTATCTGAAATAGCTTCACCGAATAAATTTCCACCTGAAGTTTGTGAGAAATGTTGAAGATCATTGAAAATATATTTTCTAAAAGATGAATCTATTTTTGCAATTCTATAATCAGCATAAGAACTAATATCTCCCCAGCTCCACCAATAATCGGAACCTGCTTTATTTGCATATAGTTTGGCATTTTCCAGATACCCGATATTATTTGTTGACAGATAGAGTTCAATTGCTGCTAAAGCCAGCTTCCCATAAAACTTAGTATCCTGATAATTACCGGATATGGATTTATCAAGATTCGGCACCTTTTCTCGAATAGAATAAAAATTCTCAGCCAGAGTTAAACAGTTATTTGCAAATTCTTCATATTCGGGAAACTTTTTAAATATTCGGTAAGCTAATGCCATTACTGCAGAATATATACCTACAAGATTTTTCCCTATATCAAGAAAACCAGTACGATCTGAAGCCAAATTATCATTTTCAGGTAAACGCCAGCCTTGATCATGATCCTTTAGATCCTGAATCTGAGTGACAAACATTGAATTCTTATAATTAGCTTTTACCATCCAATCGACACCAATTTTTGCCTCTTCAAGTATATCGGGGAAATGATTATTGTTTAGGTCGAAGTTAAATTTACTATTATCAAAATCATAAGAAAATAGAAGTGTATATGCCGTATAAGCAGTTGTATTTAGAAACTTTACATAATCGCCGGCATCATGCCAGCCTCCCGTCATATCCTTTTTTTCATTCAGTTTCTTTCCATTCAGAACTAGATTAGTTGCATCATAATAATGACAGAAATCGTGAAGCAGAGGGGAATTAAAGCCGCATCTTTGGATTTTAAAAAATGTTAATAAAGAATCGACTACATCATTATATAAATAATTACCGATAGAAAATTTAGATGATTTTTCATTCTCGATTTTTATATAAAATATCCCTTTACCTGATAGTGAAGAGAAATCTAACATATAACAATTTGAAAAACTCCCATATTTACCAACCGGTGATCCTATTGAATTCTTAAAAACAATTTCATCCGTATTTGATTTACAAATCGTAAAAGAATCATCATTAATTCGCTCATTTGTGAGGACTATTGCTGATTTTTTTTCATTAGGAAGAAACCCTACCTGATTAGAACGAATAAAGAGCTGCTGAGAGAAAGTTTGAGTATTAGTATAAATGAATAAAAATAGGATTAGAACCTGTGAAAGGTAAATGCGAGGATTTTTGATTATAAAGACAAATAACCTTAATCTAATTTTCATTCTTAATTACAATATCAATGATGGTCTTTAATATAAATTATAGAAAAGAAAAAACCTATTGGAGGAGATGAATTATATAGCTTTTTATTTGCGGACGTTCTAAATTTAAATGTTGAATTTACTTAATATTGAATTCAATAAAATACCTATGGAATCTCTCTAATTAAATAAAATGAAATAAAAAAAAAGAAGGTTTAAGGTTATTTGATACAAAAGTCTAACTTAAAATTTCCGCTTATAATATTATTTACTTTTTGCTTTAATGCTTTATGTTTTGCTCAGTTTAAAGTTGTCGGGTATTATCCAGATTGGATAAAAGGAGCATTACCCCCAAATAAAATTCAATTTGAAAACCTTGATTATTTAATTCATGCATTTGCATGGCCGGATTCTAACGGTGCAATTAAGATGTATGGCGGATTAATAAATCATCAATTGAACCAGGCTGTCCATGCAGCGAAAAAAAAGATATTAATTTCATTCGGCGGATATGGTCAATCCGATGGATTTGGTCCAATGTCAGCAGACTCCAGCAGGAGAGCCAAATTTATTGATAACGTAATTAATTTTTTATCAAGAAATAGTTATGATGGAATTGATCTTGACTGGGAAAATCCATCCAATACTCAGCAAAAAATTCAATTAACATACCTTATTAAAGAAATGCGTCAGAAATTTAATAAAGTAGATACTTCATTATTAATTACTATGGCAGTACCTGCAGGAGATTATGGGGGAAAATGGATAGAATATGAGAAGATAGCAGACTATGTAGATTGGTTTGCAATAATGGCATATGATTTTCACGGAGCATGGTCAAGTTTTTCAGGGCCAAATGCTCCGCTATATCAATCTCCGCAAGATAGAGATAATCCCGGTTCGGGAGCTAGTTCGGTTCAGTATTTGGTAGTAAATAGAAAAGTTCCTGGAGACAAAATACTTTTGGGAGTACCGTTTTACGGAAGGGAATTCAATTCCTCCGGAATGTACAAGACTTTTAAAGGCAGTGCTCCGGAAATGATATATTCTGAGATAATTTCACTTACAGCTGCCGGCGGTTGGAAGTACAACTGGGATGATGTATCAAAAGTACCTTATTATCTAAATAATGATTCTACAAAATTAATTACATTTGACGATACAACTTCGATAAGATACAAAGTTGAATACAGTATGAATCAAAATTTAGCCGGGATTATGATTTGGGCTTTAGGACAGGATATTGTTAATGGTAAACAGCCACTCCTTGAAACTATAGGGAAATCTATTGGAAAAGTAACTTCTGTCGATTATGTTGAAAATGAACACCCGGATTATTTTCAATTATACAATAATTATCCCAATCCGTTTAATCCAATAACTAATATAAAATTTAGAATTTTGAATTTTTCCGAAGGGAGAAGCGGACTTGTCAGCATGAAAATTTACGATGTACTTGGAAGAGAAATAGCCACTCTTATAAATGAAGAAAAGCCCTCCGGAGAATATGAAGTTAAATTTGATGCTGATAAATATCATTTAAGCAGCGGAATTTATTTTTATACTTTGGTCTCAGGTGGATTTAGACAAACCAATAAAATGATGTATTTGAAATGAGCACCAAGAAGGTGTGACATATTACCATATCGAATTATTAAATTGCCTTCGATTCCTGCGCCTCGAGCTTTGTAATCATCCTCCCATTATTAAAATATAAAATGGATTTTAAATTCCCATTTTCATCATACATATTCCATCTGCCTTCTCTTTTCCCTTTAACAAAATTCCCGTTTTCCTTTCTTTTCCCATTCTCATAAAACCAGACCCATTCGTCTGAAACAACATCTTCTTTAAATGTGCCAATTGATTCAAGCTGCCCTGAAGGGTAATAATATTTCCACTCACCAAAATTCTTATTATCCTTCATCATACCTTTTATCTGGTAATTTCCATTGAAATAACGAATAACAAATTCACCATTTTTAAGGCCATCCAATACATTGTATTCAATTATCTTATCTTTAACGGTGTCAATTATTTTACCGCTGTAGATATCATTATTTCCAGAATTGTGAATCAAACCATTTTTTATATAAAACTTGCTGTTAATGTTATTATTCTTATAAATGAATAAAATAACTATAACAGATACTACAGTAAGTAAAAAGAAAAGAATAACCGGAACTGTAAAAGATTTTATATTTATCTTACTCATTTGCCCTCTTGTCAGAAGTAATAGATTTAAGCCTATAATAAAATTTCAATAGATATGCCAATAAGAATAATCAAGTTTTAGTTGAATTATTGTGATTTTCCTTTCTCAGTATGAGAGCACAGCTTTAGTTTAATACAAAGGAAACGGTTAAT
Source organism: uncultured Ignavibacteriales bacterium (assembly GCA_963742995.1). Taxonomy (GTDB): domain Bacteria; phylum Bacteroidota; class Ignavibacteria; order Ignavibacteriales; family Ignavibacteriaceae; genus CAVQBP01. The sequence continues at coordinate 2,802 of CAVUOL010000090.1, read as the reverse complement.
TCTTATTTCTGGAATTAGTTTAAATTTATTGTCATATTGGTGAATGTGCGAATCACCTATAATGTTATTCAATTATTTCATCTATTTGTTAAATTGACTGGCACATATCCATCTATTCTTTGGAGCAGAGCTCCATTAAAACACCGTGAGTTGACTTAGGATGTAAAAATGCAATATCTAATTCTTCTGCTCCTTTTCTGGGCTTCTGGTCTACCAAAAAAACACCTTTTGATTTAACCTCATCTAAAGCTGCTTGAACATTATTAACTGCAAAAGCGATATGATGAATGCCTTCTCCTTTATCTTTGACAAATCTCCCGATCGGTCCATCAGGATCGGTAGTCTCTAGCAGTTCAATTTTTGATTCTCCGATTTTAAATATTGCCGTCTTAACCTTCTGATCCTTCACCTCCTCAACCGCATAACATTTTAATCCAAGTATATCTTCATAATATCTTATGGACTCCTCCAAATTTTTTACTGCTATCCCGATATGTTCGATATGAGTAGTCAGCATATCCCTCCTCGCAAATTATTACTGAAAGTTAAATTACAACATTTTCTTTATATTCACCAAAAACTTCTCTTAATGAGTTACATATTTCTCCAACACTGGTATAAACTTTAACAGCTTCCAGAATATAAGGCATTAAATTTCCGTTCCCGTAAGCTGCATTTTTTAGTTCAGATAATTTTTGACTTACTTTCTCATTATCTCTTTCGCTGCGAACTTTATTTAGAAATTTAATTTGTTCATTTTGTATTTTTACATCAATCTTTAATAATTCCGGACTTGTGTCTTCTTCAATCCTATACTTATTGACCCCGACAATAATTTTTTCCTTTGATTCAAGTTGTTTCTCAAATTCATAAGCGGCTTTCTGAATTTCGGATTGAACATAACTCATTTCGATAGCGGAAATCATTCCCCCGATTGAATCGATCTTGTTAATAATCTCCTCAGCTTCTTTTTCAATCTGATCTGTTAAGGACTCAACATAATATGAGCCTGCAAGGGGATCGATGGTATTAGGAACACCGCTTTCTTCGGCAATTATTTGTTGAGTTTTTAAAGCAACACGTACGGAATCTTCAGTGGGAAGCGCCAGGGCTTCATCCTTTGAATTTGTATGAAGGCTTTGAGTCCCTCCTAAAACAGCAGCTAAAGCTTGAATAGTAACCCTGACAATGTTATTATCAACCTGCTGTGCTGTAAGAGTTGAACCGGCGGTTTGAGTATGGAACCTAAGCATCATTGATCGGGGATCTTTTGCTGAAAACCTTTCCTTCATAATCTTTGCCCATAACCTTCGGGCTGCTCTGTATTTTGCTACTTCTTCAAAAAGATCGTTATGTGCATTAAAAAAGAAGGAGAGTCTTTTTGAAAAATTATCAATATTTAAACCTGCAGTTACCGCAGCTTCAACATAAGCAATGCCGTTGGCTAAGGTGAACCCAACTTCCTGCGCAGCAGTCGAACCAGCTTCACGAATATGATACCCGGATATTGAAATAGTATTCCATTTTGGTACCTCTTTTAAGCAATATTCGAAGATATTTGTAACAAGCCTCATAGAAGCTTTCGGCGGGAATATATAAGTCCCTCTTGCGATATATTCTTTTAATATATCATTTTGAACTGTTCCGCTTATTTTATCTTTGGAAACTCCCTGCTTTTCAGCAACGGCAATATATAGAGCTAATAAAACTGAAGCGGGAGCATTGATAGTCATGGATGTGGAAACTTTATCCAGCGGAATTTTGTCGAAAAGTATTTCCATATCAGCCAGAGTATCTATAGCAACACCCACTTTACCTACTTCGCCAACGGACATGGGATCATCACTGTCATATCCGATTTGAGTAGGGAGGTCGAAAGCCACAGATAAACCGGATTGACCTTGATCAAGTAAATACCTATATCTTTTATTTGATTCTTCAGCATTTCCATAACCCGCATATTGTCTCATTGTCCATAATTTTCCTCTATACATAGTAGGTTGGATGCCCCGTGTATAAGGATAGGAGCCAGGGAATCCTGTTTTTTCATTAAAAGAATTTAAATAATTTTCACCTGGGGAATAAAGGGGATCGATAGGAGAAAATGATACGGTAGTAAAACTTTTTTTCCTTTCAGGATATTTAGTAATAAATTTTTGATAAACAGATTCCTTCCATTCGTCATATGATTTCTCAATAGTATTGTGTTTAATTTCTGATTTCATCCATTTACCTTCATAAATATACAATAACCATAAAATATAACATTAATTTTTATATTGTGAAATCTTAAAGTAAATAAAGAATATTATAAGTACAGGTTTAATGATAAGTCTCTCAGATTAGAATAGATTAATAAAAGAATCAAAATGGATTCAACTTGGACTTAAGACGTTTTCAGAAGGGTGTTTTGAACGCTGAGGCTATACTCGAAATAAATGATTTTCAATCATACATATTAGTTTTATATCTGAAAATTGAGAATCATTTTATAATTTAACTTAATGATAAATGAAATAAAACAACAGTTTCAATTATTTTTTTTGGGAAATATGAAATTTATAAATTATATTTTCTTGAAAAAGAAGGCTACTTTAAATATATTAACATTTCCTAAAGTAAAAAATTTGTAGAACTACCTGCTGCAGATAACATAAATGCCGGGGTGGCGGAATTGGTAGACGCACAGGACTTAAAATCCTGTGGGTGTTTACACCCGTGCCGGTTCGAGTCCGGCCCTCGGTACTTAGTTAATTAACAATTTACAATGAACAATTTATTAATTTTTATTTGTTAATATTA
>CAVUOL010000089.1:0-4955 GCA_963742995.1 uncultured Ignavibacteriales bacterium | reverse complement strand
TCATTAAGGTGCTGTCCAAAAAGTAATTTTCAATTTAAAAATCAGTGAAAATCCATTGAAATCTGCGTCATCTGTGTACCATTTTTTAGAAAATAATTACTTTTTGGACAGGACCAAAATGGGAGCAAAAATGAAACTTTTAATAACCGTTTTAACGGTTTTTCTGTATTTTCACACAGCCTCTTAAGTGTTATATTACATAGATAAATAATTTTGTTATAGGGTTTTTAAAAGGGATTAGATTGAAAATCAATTATCTAAATTTAATATCAAAGGTTAAAGAAAATATATATTTGATTTTTAGCTTAATAATTGCCCTGTTTCTGAGGATTTATTCCCTTTCGATAAATGGAATAGGTTACACAATAGATTCGAAAAATTATATAAAGCAGGCTAGTCTGCTGCTTGAGGGGCACTATTCAATTTATTTTCCCAATGGATTTCCTTTAATAATCTCATTTTTTCTGCCATTTAAAAGTTTTATTGATTTAGGTCTTTGTCTGGTTATATTAAACGTAATTTTATCTACGGCTACTGTTTATCTAATATATAAAATCTGCCGTGAAGGATTTAAAAGCAAATACATTGCATTAATTGCCGTTACTATCGCAGCAATTTATCCAAATCAGATAAAGTATGTACATTGGGTTTTATCTGAAGTACCTGCAGCTTTTTTTATAACACTATCTCTTTATTTATATATAAAAAAAAGATATATGCTTTCAGGAGCTTCTTTGGGCTTTGCTTCAATGATTAGGACAACACTTTTACCGGTGGGGATTTTGTTCAGTATTTATTTAATATTAAAAAAGAATCATAATGTTTATAAATATTTTGCATTGTACTGCCTTGTAATTTTAGTTTTTTTAATTTACGGATATACCAGAACAGGATACTTTACGATTGGTCAAAATGCTGCTCATAATCTTTCCATTACAACGGAATATTCTGACACAGAATCCTTTCCAAGAGTTCATTTGAAAACCTTGAATGGTTCTTTAAGTGATTATGTGGGCTATGTATTCAGTAATCCTGTAGATTTTACTATTGAAAGACTTGAGAATTTATGGGATCTATGGGGTCCCATGCCTCCATGGGGAGAAACATGGATGGGCCGCTCTAAATTTTTCTGGGAAATTGGAATACGTTTACCTTTACTGCTCTTTGCAATTTACGGTTTCTTTAAATCTGATAAAAATAATGTTGCAATGTTTTCAATCATTTCAATAGTCACGATTACATTTGTTCATATGCTATATTTTGCAGATCCTAGATTTACGCATACTATAGAACCTTTTACTATAATTCTAGCATCAATTGGTATTGTGAGTCTTTTTGAAATTGGAAAGAAGTTTACCCAGCGCATTTTTTTCCGCTTTATTTAACTGCTATTGAAATAACTTCAACTGTGTAATATATCATGCCAATTCAAATTAGAGTCTTGATTTAACTCAAGGAATATTCAAATCCTAATTTGTATCTTATATAGTATCAAGTGAAGTAATAATTGATGAAGAAAGGCAAGATATATGTTACTTAGAAGTAAAAAGATAGCAATGTTTGTTGAAAATATGTATGAAGACTTGAAATTTTGCTATCATAATATAAGAATGAAAGAAGAAGGAGCTGAAACTAAGAAATTAAGAGACAGCAATGATTACTAAACGATTTTCGAGTGTTAAAATAATTTTTCAAGTTATTGCAATTTGTTTGATCGTGGAATTAGTACATGGATGTGGAAATAAAAACAAATCCGGTCGTGTTCGAGGTGAACATGAGATCTGGATGAAAAATATATCGTATATTCCCGATACACTAAATATACCGGTGGGAACAACAGTTTCATGGGTAAACCAGGATTCAATGGCGCATACCGTTACTAGTGCAGACACTGTGAATTCAAAAATTCTTTTTAACAGCGGTAGTATTGGAATGCATGATACTTTTAATTATACTTTTGACAGTAGTGGAATTTATCATTTCTATTGTAAAATCCATTCAAAGCGGATGAATGGAATTATTATTGTTCAATAATATTTTATGAGGTTACTTATCATGATAAAAAAGTCAATCTTAGTACTACTTTTAATATTTGTTATCTCAAATTTTTTTAACTGCGGAAAAAACAAGGGAAGTAGATATGAACCAGATGAAATGATGAAAAAACCTGATAGTACTGCTATTACCAAAGCAGTTGCTATTTTGGGACCAACAAAGGGAAATGATGTAAAAGGGACTGTTATTTTCACAAAGGTAAATGGTGGAATTAAAATAGTGGCTGATGTTGAAGGCTTAAAGCCTGGAAAACATGGTTTTCATATTCATGAATTTGGTGATTGTACTTCTCCTGATGGAAGTTCTGCCGGAGGTCATTTCAATCCCGATGGAGTAAAACATGGTGGCCCGGATGATCCTATAAGGCATGTCGGAGATATGGGGAATTTGGAAACTGGCAAAGATGGTAAAGCACATTTCGAATGGGTTGATTCATTGATGACCTTTTACGGTCCTCATAATATTATTGGAAGAAGTGTTATTATACACGGAGGAGCTGATGATCTTAAATCACAACCTTCCGGCAATGCAGGCCCTAGAGTTGCTTGCGGTCTTATTGAGGTAAATATGTAAATAGATAAACAATCCTTATATTGAATTTTTTACTACGCAGTTAATTATTTCTAATCATTAGTCTAATTATTTTCTTACCCTTTTTAAATAGAGTTTCATCACTTTCTATTCTGCACTGTGAATGCAGTCATTATAAATTTATCTCATTTTTATATCTTTCAATATAAATAAAATAGGATAAAAAATTATGAAAAATAATAATAAACCAGTGGAATTTCCGGAACAGGAACAATCTTTACCCGGATTAGAATATAAAATGCATCCTCAGCCTGAATACATCAGAGCAAATTATAAAGGAAGTGATAAATTAAAAGGAAAGGCAGCTCTTATTTCAGGAGGAGATTCCGGAATAGGAAGAGCAGTAGCTGTGCATTTCGCTAGAGAAGGAGCCGATTGTGCTATAATATATTTAAATGAACATAAAGATGCTGATAAAACTAAAAATTTAGTAGAAAAGGAAGGAAGGAGATGTATTACTATTGCCGGAGATATAGGTGATATTGAGTTTTGTAATAATTCGGTTGAAAAAGCTTTTGCTGAGTTAGGAAAATTAAACATCTTAGTAAATAATGCCGGTGAACAGCATCCGGCGGATAATCTTCAGGAAATAGATTTTCAATTAATGGAAAAAACTTTCAGAACAAATATTTTTGGTATGTTCTTTCTATCAAAGAGTATGCTCCGGTATATGCACGAAGGAGATTCAATTATAAATTCGACAAGTGTGACAAGTTATAGGGGCAGTTCTCATCTATTGGATTATTCTTCCACCAAAGGAGCTATAACTGCATTCACGAGATCACTTTCTGAAAATCTGGCATCAAAAAAGATTCGTGTAAATGGAGTTGCTCCTGGCCCTATCTGGACTCCTTTAATACCCTCAACATTCAAGGATGTTACAAAATTTGGGCAGAATACAGCTTTAGGGAGGGCTGGTCAGCCTAGTGAAGTTGCACCTGCATATGTATTTCTTGCTTCCGAAGATGCATCATATATAACTGGGCAGATTATTCACGTAAATGGAGGGGATTTTGTAAGCTCATAGCTTTAAAAGGCATATTTTTTAATCTGGTTGTGCTTCTAAGCCGGCACAACCGGATTAAAATAAATCTCCCGGAGAAATGATTTTCTCTTTCAGCAATTCTCTAATCAGAATTTCTGTCATTTCACTTTTAAACTGAAATTCATACCTAATATCCATTACATAAGCTTTAAGTCTCATTTTTAAATACGATCTTCTTTCTTTTACTTCATTAAAAAATAGTACAACAATAGGTTTGTTAAGAAATATATATTTAGATACTTGAGCGGATTCTAATGCAATTTGTCTTACCTTTTCCGTATTTACTGTAATTGGTAAAAATATCTCTGCTACTACCTGACAGTATGGCTCTCCATAATTTGTATTTGATACGGATTTATTCATTACTTCTCCGTTTGGAATGCTTACCGTTGAGTCATCCGGTGTAACAATTCTTGTTGAACGCAGCCCGATCTTTATTACTTCTCCATAATATTGACCTACTTCTATTTTATCTCCAACTTGAAAAGGTCTGTCAAAAAGAACCATTATACCGCCGAAAATATTTTTAAATATATCCTGTGCAGCCAAACCAACTGCAATTCCTAATGATGCTGCCACCGTAATAATCGTAGGAAGGGGCGGGTTAAAAATTCCAGCGATAATTATATATATTATAATTAACCATCCGAAAATTCTTATTATGGGTACAAATCCTTTAATTGTAATTCGATATCCTGTACTCTTTTCGGCAATTAAATCTATCGTCTTGGAAATAATTCTGATTATAAAAAATCCAATGACCAGAACGACTAAAGACCAGAATACCTTACCAAAGGAAACAATTTCTTCAAAGGGTGGGGTTCCTATTTCAATAATACTTTTTGAAGTGTCAGTCTGTACTCCCTTTTTTGTTGAATCCTGATTTACAAAAATAGTATCGATTTTTACTACGATCTTAACAGAATCCTTTTTGTGCAAAGTTCTTTTATCAGTTTGCCCGGATACAAATCCGCTAAAAAATAGAAAAAGAATAAATATAATAGATAAAAACTTTTTTACTTTATTCATATGTATTTAATGAATAATATTTTTAGTTTGTAAAAGAGTAACAGTCTGTCTATATAATAACGGATTAATTTTGAATAGTCCGTTTTTTTGAACTATAACTCCGTCATCTAAAAGAACAAGAAGCATTAATCTGCTTTGAGATTCGGGTAAATTATTCACTAATGAAAATGATTCAACAGTTAGTCCATCATGAATTAGTAGAGAGTTAAGAGTAAATACCTTATTTGTATCTAGT
>CAVUOL010000088.1:0-9486 GCA_963742995.1 uncultured Ignavibacteriales bacterium | reverse complement strand
CTGTCTGTGGATTTTCATGGACTATAATATTGTCAAATTGTTCTACTGTGCTCAGAGCACTGTTAGTGAACACTGTATATTCAAAAGTTTGATTTTTATTTTGCGGAGGTGCTCCTACTGTCCCTGCTGCTATTTGCAGATTTTGCTGCTGTAATGCGCTGACTACCTCGTCAGTTGTTAATCCTAGCTGCGCTAATTTATCCGGGTCCAGCCAGATTCGCATACTGAAATCATCTGCCCTCACAAATATGTCTCCTACACCTTTTACACGAAGAAGAGCATTTTTTATATATATATTTGAATAATTGTCAAGAAATCTTATGTTATGTGTACTGTCTGGAGAATATACCGCTACAATTAAAAGGATACTTGATGTCCTTTTCCTCGTTATTACTCCCAATCTTTTAACTGCGTCGGGCAGTGCAGGTGTCGCAACACTCACTCTATTTTGAATATCTAATGCTGCAACGTCCGGGTTTGTTCCTACATCCAGTACTACATTTATTGAAGATTGGCCGCTATTAGTACTGTTGCTGGACATATATGCCATCCCTGGCGTTCCGTTTATCTGCGATTCTATTGGTGTTGTTACTGTTTGTTCAACTGTAAGTGCATCCGCTCCTGTAAAGTTTCCTGATACCTGTACTGTCGGTGGTGTTATATCCGGATATTGGCTGATTGGTAAATTGAATATGGCTAATATACCAATTAAAACAATTACTATTGATATTACTATCGCTGTTACCGGTCTGTTTATAAAAGTATTTGCTACCATTATCTTCCTGTTTCAGAATTTTTCAATATGCATCATTGTGGCTTTCTGTTCCCTTGGTTTTGTGCCCCTCCGGTTTGACTTGATAAGGTTATCGGTGCATTATCTCTTAACTTTTGTACTCCTTCGGTTACAACCTGCTCACCTGGACTTAATCCGTTCGTTACTATCACCATATCCTTTATTGTCATACCTATATCTATTTTCCTTTGTGATACTTTGTTTCCATTAATTACAAAAACAAAATACTCTCCCATCTCTACTACAACTGCCTTATATGGTATCAATATACTCATGGTTGTATCGTTATTTAAAACTCTTACATTGCAGCTTAAACCTGGTCGAAGGGTGTTATTTTTATTCGGAAATTCAAGTCTTGTAGTTATTGTCCCTGTTTGTGGATCAACTGCACGGTCTATTAAAAGCAGTTTTCCAGGATAAGGATAAATTGTCTGACCGGGTAAAACTAAGGTAAATGTTGAATCCTTTTTGCTGTTTCTTTCATGCAAGATTTCATTGAATTTATTTATATATTTCTCATCTACTGAAAAATCTACTCCCATTGGATTATCTGAAGAAACAGTATTCATTAATGTAACCCCTGCGGTTACTGCAGATCCTAATTTTACCTGAGAAATTCCGATTGTCCCGTCAAATGGTGCATAAATAATCGAATTTCGTAAATTTATTTCTACTGCCTCAAGGTTGCTCTGCGCAGATTTTAAGTCGGCTAAAGAATGTTCCAGCACCTGCGTTGCAATTGCATTATTCTTTGCTAATTCTTTGTATCGATCATAATCCTGTTGCGCCCTGTTTAGGTTTGTTTTTGCTGCATCATAAGCAGCTTTATACTGCTGTTGTTCTATCGCATATAATTTCATTTCTTTGGTAACATGTTGTCCATCGTTAAAGTATATATCAGTTAAGTAGCCTGAAACTTCCGGCCTTAGCTCAACCTGGTTTAATGCAACCACTGTTGCCGGGTACTCGGTATGATAAGGTGCTCTCTCTTTTTTAACTGTATATGCAGTAACAGGTGTAGGTGGAAATTTCGGCTGATTATTCTTGTTTCCGCCGCAAGATGCTGCAATCAGCAAAATAAATATTGCTGAAATGGTTAAATATAAATTCTTTCTCATATCAATTATCTTTAATATTTAATTGTACCTAAAGCCTTTTCTACATCTAATTTACTGCTTAGTACCTGGTAAAGTGCATTTATATAATTTACTTGAGTCGTCCTTAAATCTGTTTCCGATATTATTACATCCAGGTAAGTTTTTATGCCTGATTTATATTGAAGTTCTATTGTGTTATACACTTCTTTTGCAAGCTCCAAATTTTTCTTTTGCATATTAAAGTTAATAAGGTTGCTTTTATAGTTCGATAATGTCTGAACATATTCTGTGTTTATTGAATTTTCCAAATCCTCAAACTTATAATCATATTGGTCCAGCTCCAGATTAGCCTGCTCAATTTCATGAATTCGTTTTCCTCCCTGGAATATTGGCAGCGATAACTGAAGACCGATATATGAATTCGGGTAATTCTGATTATATAGCTTTGATAGTTCATCATTAAAAAAATTTATGTTATATTCGCCAAATGCCGATAAAGAGGGGATAAAGCTCCATTCATAATAATGAAGATTTGCCTGCATCAAACTTTTTTGAGTCTGCAGCAATTGATATTCTATCCTGCTGCCTAAGTTTACTGTTTGGGTTGTATCAATAAAAATATCTTTCTGCATCTGTGCGGTATCATATTGTAGTTTCAAATCATTGTGTATCGGATATCCCATCTGTCTTTTTAATGCGGCATAACTTGCCTTAAATAATTCTTCATCATGTTTTTTCTCAGCCTTTGCATTATTCAAAGCAATAGTAGCTCTCATGTAATCGGTTTTATCAACCACTCCTCCTTTATATTGATTATATGTATCCTTCAAGCTTTGCTGCAGACGCGTAATATCTTCATTTGTAATAGAGATTTGATCTTCTGCCAGAAGTGTTTGATAAAATGATTTGCTTACATTTACTATCGTATTAATTTTAGTCTCAGTTGTCGATTGTTCAGATTCCTTCTCAATATCTCCTGCTGTACTGGATGCTAATAATACATCACTGTCGAATATTGTTTGTGTTATAGAAAATTGTGCGCTGGATGTATTTATTACTCCGAAATGAACTGCATTACCCTGGAAAATTGAAGTCTGAAGCTTATAATTGTGCTGAATATTAAAATTAAAGTCTATTTGCGGAAACCAATCTGACAGCTTACTTTTTACCTCCTGGTTAACTATTTTCTCATTTAATAATGACTGTTTAATCGACGGCTGGTGTGTAAGTGCATATTGAATACAATTCTCTAAAGTGGCATTTCCTAATAATGAATCGCGTGAATTATTGTTCTGTGGGAAAAGTGACGAGGTGGTAAATAAAGTTGTGATTGTTATAGCAGCAATGGCAAGAAATCTTTTACAACACATTTAATTTTTAAGTACCTCTACAAAAGATTTAATACGAAAAAACTAAAATAATTGTAATAAAAATTAGAGCGTTTGATTTATATCATAATAAAAAATGAAAATTTAAACCTGAATTAACCACAGAGAAAACAAAGAACCACCCACCACCACCCACCCACCACCAACCATTTTTATTGAACCATATAACTTCTACCAAGATAATGATTGTAAATTTCCGTTGAATTATAGCTATCAATTGCTGCTTCAACCGAATTAGATATATTAAAAATTTTCAGCGTTCCCAGCTTTTTCATAAAAGGTCCGGCAAGTCTTTCTGATTTAACTATTCTTAAATCCCCCCCAACCTTAACCACCTGTTTGAGAGTAAATACTATTGCTCCTAGAAATGTCGAATCAATAAAATCGCATTGACTTATATCTACCACTAATTTTCTATAACCATTCTCGATATCTTCTTTTAATATTTCTCTCAATTCACCGGCTTCTTTTATCGTTGCGCGTGTTAGATTTACGAATGTAATAACTACATCATTCTGCACGATTTTTTGGAAATCTTCCATTTAATCCCTCAAAATTTAATTGAAATAAAAAATTCATAGTCTCAGCATACAAGAAACTAATCATCACACCTTTCACAATTTCTATGCCTCTTAATTAAAACGGCAATTATCAATTAAATTCCAAATATTTTACTAATCAATTGTTTCATATCGATAAACAACAATATATATGTATCGTTTCATTTCCGGGACTGTCCTAAAAGTAATTTTGTGGAGTGCTTGTCCCGCTTTGCGGGGAAGAATCTCAAACCCCATTACTCGCACCATTTATAATCTACAAAGTTGTCACTAGCAGCGGAATAATTTTGTAACTTTGTAATCATGTAAATTTATAATTCGCTTGTAAATGAAAATAAACATGGAAAAGAATATAGAACATGAGTTTATTTCTAAACTCAATGAATTGAATGATGCTTTAATCGACACTCATTCCCAATTCCGCTCCAATGATCTCTTGCACGATGCAGAAAACCTTCTTGAAAATAAAAAACAATCAGTATCAAAAGATATTTGGCTTAAGTACCTTAATATTACCATTTCCCCCTTATTCCTGACAAACTTAAAAGATAGGGAAGCAAGATACAGATGGGCAGATACAGCTTTTAAAGCTATCCTAATTTCTGATTATTCTTTACTTTCAATGTTAAATCACCGCACTGAAATTTATCCTGATAAACCTTTGTTTTCCACTTTCGAGGGAAATATTAGGAACGATTACACTTATAAATTAATTAATGAAAAGATTAAAAGAATAGCTTCTTCTTTTCTTTCCTACACCGGCCAAAAACCTTCCGTTGCCCTTTATCTTGATAATTGTATCGAAGGCGCATTGTGCGATATAGCCTGCTTATCCTATGATATTTTTGTATCTCCTTTAAATATTCATTTCAGTCTTGATAATCTCGCCTATATATTTAAATTGCTAAAGTTCGATATAATAATAACTGATTCCCCCCAAAGGGTAGAACTATTAAATACTCTACGCCAAAAAATTGATTACAATTTTACTATCCTGTCTGCAGGCAAATCTTCTGTTCATGACTTTGAGAAAAATGATATCTATGAATTTGAAAGCTTCATTTCACGGGTTAACGATAACCAGATAACTCAGATTTTAGACAAACGCCTTCGCTTTAATCTTGATAATATCTCAACTGTTATGTTTACCTCCGGCAGCACCGGCGTTCCTAAAGGCGTTGCCTTTACAAGTTATAATTTACTAACGAAACGGTTCGCAAGGGGAGCTGTATTTCCGGAGGTAGGCAAGAATGAAACTCTGCTTTGTTATCTCCCTCTTTTTCATACATTCGGCAGATACTTTGAAATGATGGGAATGATATACTGGGGAGGTACCTATGTCTTTGCACCCAAAAGCGATATAGATTCTTTAATTCAATTAATGCTGAAGGTCAATCCTACCGGCTTAGTAAGTATCCCGCTCCGCTGGAAACAATTGTACGAAATTATTATCGACAGCAAGGTTCATTCTTCTGAAAAAGTTGACTATGAAAAGTTATTACAAAAAGTAACCGGTGGAAATCTTAAATGGGGTATCTCTGCTGCCGGTTATCTTGAACCTAAAATTTTCAAATTTTTCAATTCTAATTCAGTTGATTTGTGCAGCGGGTTCGGAATGACCGAGGGTACCGGCGGTATTAGTATGACTCCTCCCGGTGAATATGTAAAAGACTCTGTCGGTATCCCTTTACCGGGAATTAAATTGAATTTTACCGAAGAAGGCGAACTGCAGATTGCCGGTCCTTATGTTGCCAGGTATCTCGAAGATGTAGATAATAATAATTCTGATGAAAATTGGATAAAAACCGGTGATCTATTTACTCAAGATCAAAACGGCTTCCTTTTTATCATTGATAGAATAAAAGATATTTATAAAAATAGCAAAGGGCAGACCATCGCCCCTGCATTTATCGAGAAAAAATTTGAAAATATTCCCGGCCTGAAAAGAGCCTTTCTTGTCGGTGATAGAAAACCTTATAATACTTTGCTAATTGTTCCCGATTTTAATGAATCATTTATTCAGAAAGCTGAATCCCAGCACCAGTTGAAAAGTTATTTCGGCACTCTTGTTTCCGAAGTAAATAGAACTCTCAATCCTTACGAACGGATTGTAAAGTTTTTAATTCTTGACAAAAATTTTGAAGAGAATAAAGGTGAGCTGACTTCAAAAGGTACTTTTAAAAGAAAAATTATTGAAGCTAATTTCAAATCTGTAATTGATAAGCTTTATACCCGGAATAGCATAGAATTTGTTTTCGATAAAATAAAAATTTCATTACCGGTATGGGCACTAAAAGATATTGGTATTACTGAAAATGATATTATATGCACTTCCACCCATATCAAAAATAAAGGGAATAATACATCCCTGACTATTAAAAATTCTAATCATCCTGATAGAGTTAAAATCGGAAACTTTGAATATGTTATAAAGAATAAGGAGATTGATCTGGGAACATTTATTCTGCAGCCGATTTTATGGCTGGGAAATATCGAATTGATGGATTTTTTTGTTTGTAAAGAAGATTGGGAAGCTGATTTTCAGGGTATATCTTCGCAGATTTTTGTCCATTTTAACGGTCATCTTCCTAATAAGAATCTTATCGGCATAAATAAGTTGTCTTCCAAAATAAAAGAAATAAATTCCCTGTTACTTAGATTACTCTATGGTACTCAAGATGAAATTTTAAAAACTTCTTGATGAAATTGAAAATCTCCTTATTCGGTGCGAACATAAAACTATAAACCTCATTAATAGAAGGCTGGAAGCACTTGCCCTTCATCCTAAGTTTAGCGTTAGAAGCAGAGCTTATAGGATCCTTCTCTTTACAAAACCGGATATCGATTATAACCGGTATTTACCCGCTTTTATCAATTCCGGATTACCTTTCTTAAATAAAAATGTAATAGAAAATATTTTCCAGGATAATATTGAAGGATTTAATCTTACCGCTTTTAGAAAACGTTTAACAGCTTATAGGAAAGGTTTAACCTGGCCCGCTAATCAAAATACCAGGGAACAATTTAAAAGAGTATTTGATCTACTCTACTATTTTGTCCATAAGAATCCGGCATCCTACAGCTCTGTTAGAGAAGAATTTATTATCTGGATTCTTCATACTGATGAACCTGTCCTTTCTCAATACGTTAGGGAACTATTTAAGAAACTAGCACGTTGGTCTGAATCAAGGTTTAAGCTTAATCAATATGAAAAATCTACTCCCAATTGGAAGGAAAGAGTTATTTTTCAGGATACTATTCCATCTCATGAAAAGAAAAGAATTGAAAAGATATTCTATCGCTCGACTTTCCTGAAAGAAGCTTTCATGTTGATTTTCAATCAGCATCATTTCGACCTAAGAGAAGTAAATCAAAATGGAATCTTTATTTCTACTATTTCTGCTTCCGCCGGAAGATACCTGTATAGGGTGAGTGTCAATACTAAAAATTACAAACATTTCGATCTGGTAATTTTAATTAAACCTGATATAACTCGTAAAGAAGTGCTTGAAACAATTTATCTAATGATAAAAATATCCAGTACCTCGGAAGGTGTATCGGTGCTTCCGAGATTAGGTAATTTCCGTTCGAAACTCGGCGTAATTTCTTTTGAATTTGTTAACGATCTATCGGTATGGGAAAGAATAAGAATGCTTAATTCAACTTTCTCCCTTATTGGTAAAAAGAATTATGAATTCGAGTTGAAATTATTATTTATCAGAGGAATTGCGGCTTATTTTAGAGTACTAAAGAATAGTGATTATAAGGTAGTACCTGGAAATTTTTCTCCGTCAAATGCTGTTGTCCCGGAATCCCATTTCAAAAAAGGTTCTTTAATATTTTCGATTGCAGGGTGGTCGTATTTTAAGAATTTTGATGAGTTTATCCTTCGATTATTTAATAATTTCTATCTGCAGACTTTCGCACATTATCCGGCTTCTAAAGATTCTATAAAAATCAGCTGGATGTTCGATGCCTGTATGGAAGCCCTGGGATGGGATTTAGCAATTGAAAAGCTTAAAGATCTATCAAAGAACTTCTCAAATAAAAAATCAATTGAAAAAATACAAATCTCAAACGAATTGGATAATTATTTCAAGATAATTAATGATTCTCCCTATGTCGATTCATATATTCTGAGTGCTATAAAAAATTATACCGACTGGCTTGAGCAGAACCCTTCACCTGCAAAACAAGCATGCGAAAATTTCGCTAATAATTTGTACTCTTTGTATCGTCTTGATAAATATCCTGAAATATATAAATATATATTTTACAGTAGAACCTTTTTCTCGTCTTCTTCACAGGATGTCTGGCTGCTGTTTGCGAAACTGATTAATTCACTCTTCAGATTTCCCGATGAACCTGTTGCTAATAGAATTGAGCTGTTTGAACTTCAAGAAGCGTTGAAAGATGAAATTGATAAGCGAGTTCTGAATAATCTAATCTATCCTTCCATAAGCCAGAATTTCGAATTGATGGCAGGAGAAGAATCTGATGAAAAAGAAATTGTATTAAAAACTAAGGTTACCGATTCATTCGGATTTAGTTATACTATCCGTAAACCGATTTCGGCTTTTGAAATAGCAAGCCTCCATAAAATTTTTATCCTCGATAATTACCCGATTAAAATGGAACCTAATCTTCAATATTTAATAATTATTGATGATGAAGATGAAGAATCTATTGTGGGAGGTTTATGCTTTAACATTAAATATATGAATATTGCTCAGTTAGAAGGAATTGATATTTCAAAGCCCTACAGAAAAAGAGATCTAAGCAGAAAACTACTGGAAGATTTCTACAATAGACTCCATTCGGAAGGTATAAAAACTCTTACAACCTATTTTTATCTAAACACCTTCTTCGAAAAATTCGGCTTTAAAATTGACAGCAGATGGGGCGGTTTAGTAAAATCAATTTAGAGCCAAATTTATTACAGTTCACTTCATAGCCTGTGTGAATATCATTAACCAATGGATTTATCCATTGGTTTCAAGAAATAAATTCCACCTCATTTTCCTAATCTCCTAACCGCAGAGCGGTGAAATATTATTAGCAAAAATCTACCCCCAATACCAAATAAACACCGTAGGTGTGAAATATTATTGTAGATAAAATATAACCTGGATTTTATCCGTGACCTTCCGTTTTTTCCAAAAGTTAACTCCAGACTTTAAAGTCCGGTGAGCATTCGAAATCACCAATATTACCCCTACTGAACTTTTGTCTTAGCTTTATCTGCTTCGGGGCTGACCAAAAAGTAATTTTCTATTTAAAAAATCAGTGAAAATCCATTAAAATCTGCGTCATCTGTGTGCCATTTTTTAAAATATAATTACTTTTTGGTCGGCCCCGAAATATTATATTAACACTAGACTCATAATCCGACCCAAACCAATATTAACCCAACTCTGAAACCGTTTTGAAACCGCTTTGAAACCGTTTTAAAACCGATATGAAACCGTATTAGTACCTTCAATATCCCGGTTAAAATTATTTTCCCATAAGGACATTGATGATGTCTTTATATAGAATATAGCTGATGAGTGAAGACAGATAAATGCAGTTACTCTCTGTCCTACGTTTAGTTAATGTTCAGGGCTTAAGAGAGGGGTGTCGGGAATGAAACTATAGTTCCTTTACAA
>CAVUOL010000087.1:0-107078 GCA_963742995.1 uncultured Ignavibacteriales bacterium | reverse complement strand
GTTTAGTAATATTCTTCAAGAAAAAAAAATGGTTCTGAATTGTTCAAGTATTCAGATTTATTTTTGAAATGAAATTTTTGTTAAATTAATTGGAGGGTAAAATGAAATCAGCAGCTGTAATTCTAATTTCAGTAATTTTATTCGGAAGTTATATCTATCCACAGGATGCCTCTTCTTATTTTCCTGCAAATCCGGGATATACCTGGATATATAAAATAGTCCCTCTGGATTCAGCTAATAATGAAATTGATACTTTAAGTTATTATCAAACCGATTCTTTCACAGTAGCTCAAAATTACAAAGGAAAACTAGCCGATATAATTATATCTAAATTAAACCTTCAGGCCGGATTACCTTCAGTACCATTTGATACAACATATATTTCATTTGAAGGAAGTGATGCCTATACTTATTTTAAACTTTTTAACATAGATTCTTTGCTAAGTTCTTTATCTTCTTCAAAAATATTATCCAAAAATTCACAAATTAATATCTTAGAAGGGTGGTTGCCATATTATAGATTTGCATCTGCTGAAAATTCAGCATATCAAATATTTTCTATTGATACTACAGTCGTTTTTAATAATAATTCATTAGCTGTAAGGTTGGAAGTTAAAGGAACACATACAGCTGATCAAAATATTCAGACGGTTAACGGGGAACTAAACTGCAAAAAATTCGTTATTGACAACATTGTTAGTTACTTAATTGCACCTACATTACCTCTGAAATTATTTACAATTAGCGATACTGTTTGGATTGCTTCCAACCAGTGGATTGTACAGGATTTTATGCCATCTACAAATGTAGACCTGAGTTTTGCAGGTTTAGGAAAATTCACTATTCCTGGTTCCATGAAGACTTTAGCTGCACAGATTCCAACAGAAGTGAATAATTCAGATGCAAAGAGTCAATGATTTTAAATTATATCAAAATTATCCCAATCCCTTTAACCCGAGTACAATAATAAAGTATTCAATCCCTGAGAATTCCAATGTTTCTTTAACTATTTATGATCTACTGGGAAATGAAGTAACAACTTTGATTAATAAAGAACAAAATGCTGGCAATTATGAAGTTATTTTTAATCCATCTTTAATAAATGACGGGATAAGTACCGGAGTCTATTTCTATACCTTAAGAACAGGTACTGCAACGATTACTAAAAAACTTATCTACTTGAAATAAGTACGGTATCTTTTAAATAATTTTTAATAATCATCGGGGCGATATATTACTATGCTTTTTATGAATAAATATTACCAACCGTTATCAAATGTCGAAAATAAAATTTTAGAAAGAACTGAAGTTGAAGAAAAATATAAATGGGATCTTTCACATATCTATACCAACGAAGAAGAATGGGAAAAAGATTTTACATGGATTTCAGATAATATTCCAAATTATAAAAAATATGAAGGAACTCTTTCTCAAAGTGCTGAACAGCTATTAGAGTGTCTAAATTTTAATAATGAAATGGGAATTAAACTCGAAAGACTCTATTTATATGCGATGTTATCCAAAGACAGTGATATGAAGGTTCAGAAATATCAGGCTATGGATGATAGGATAAAAAACTTATTTACAAAGGTATCTGCAGTCAGTTCTTTTATTAAACCTGAACTTCTTCAGATTCCCGAAGAAAAGCTTTTTAGTATCATCCTTTCAAATAAAGATTTAAAGATATATGAACATTACATTAAAAATTTAATTAGAGAAAAGCCGCATACCTTATCTAAGGAGCAGGAGAAAATCCTTGCTCTTGCAGGGGAAGTTACTGCCACCCCTTATAATATTTTTTCAATCTTTACCAATGCAGATATTCAATTTCCCAAAATTAATGATGAGAAAGGAAATGAAATTGAAATTTCACATGCACGCTATTATGCTGCCATGTATTCCAAAGACAGAGATTACAGGATGAGATTTTTTAAGAATTATTATGTCCCCTATATAAATTATATCAATACATATTCGACTCTTTTTAACGGGAATTTAAAAGCAAACATATTTAATGCGAAAGCCCGCAATTATAGTTCGTCATTGGAAGCATCCCTGGATAATAATAATATTCCCGTATCTGTATACTTTAATTTAGTAAAAACATGTAATGAAAATCTAGAACCGCTTCACAGGTGGGCTTCGATGAGAAAAAAAATTCTAGGACTCCATGAACTTCATCCCTATGATGTTTATGTATCTCTTTTTGAATCTAATTTCGGAGATAAATTTGATTATGAACATGCAAAAGAAATTATATTGAGGGCTATAAATCCACTGGGAAATGATTATATTTCATCACTAAAGACTGCATTTGAGAATAGGTGGATAGATGTTTATGAAACCAAACACAAAAGAAGCGGCGCATATTCTTCCGGAACAACTTATGGTGTACATCCATATGTTTTACTGAATTGGGCAAACCTGTTAAACGATGTTTTTACTTTAGCTCATGAAATGGGACATAATATGCATTCTTATTATACCGGGCAAACTCAGCCATATCCATATGCAAACTATACAATATTTCTTGCGGAAGTAGCCTCTACCTTTAATGAATCGCTTTTATTAAATTATTTAATTGAACATGCAAATGAAAAGGCAGAAAAACTTTTTCTTATAGAAAAATATTTAAATAATATAACTACTACCTTTTACCGTCAGATCATGTTTGCAGAATTTGAAATGTGGGCTCATGATGAAACTGAAAAGGGTGCTGCTTTGACTTCCGAGACTTTATGTAAGAATTATAAAGAAATTTATCAAAAATATTGGGGACCGGAAATGGTTATTGATAAAGAGGAAGAATATACCTGGGCACGAATACCGCATTTCTATTATAATTTTTATGTCTATCAATATGCAACAGGATTCGCTGCATCCGAAGTTCTTTCCAAAAAAGTTAAAAATGAAGGTGAATCTGCAATTCGTAATTACTTAAACTATCTCAAGGCAGGAAGCTCGGATTATTCTATCAATATTCTTAATGCTGCCGGTGTTGATATGAATTCAAGTGAACCTGTTGAAGCTACCACCCAAAAAATGGATGAACTCCTTGACGAATTGGAAAAATTAGTGGGATAAAATAAATTGTCAATATCATTATATTGCATTACAATTTAAATAAAATTATAATCATTAATCAGAATAATATTCAATTTTTGGATTTATTTTAATATAGCGACATGAAAATCTACTCAAAAAAAGAACTAAATGAATATCATCAATCATTAACCTATGATGATATAAGTCTCATACCAACGGAAATTTCAGAAATACGTTCCCGCTCAGAAGCAAAAACATCCTGCAATTTTTTGGGCATGGATTTATCCCTTCCGGTAGTATCAAGCCCTATGGAAACGGTAACCGGATTAACTATGGCGAAAGAACTAACTAAGCTCGGGTGCATAGGAATTCTTAATAGGTTTGATTCATCCATTAAAGAAATTATTAAAGATGAAACGAATGGTAATAATATAAAGGCAGTATCAGTAGCGTTAAATACATCAATTCATGAAATAGAAAAACTTGCCGAAAGAAAATATATAATTTGTATTGATACTGCGAATGCAAACAACAGACAGGTTTTGAACAAGGCGGAGGAAATTAAGAAAAGATTTAATACAAAAATTATTGTCGGAAATGTTGCACATGGAGGGAGCTTAAAACAACTTGAGGATTCTGGGGCTGATGCAGTTAGAGTAGGAATTGGAGGAGGCAGTGTTTGTACAACTTCAATTCAAACCGGTATTGGAATAGGACAAGTCTCTTCTCTGTTAAATTTATATTATTCTAAAGAAAAAGACGGATTGCAGATAAAAATAATTGCAGACGGCGGAATAAAAAGCTCGGGAGATGTCGCGAAAGCAATTGCCTTAGGAGCAGATGCTGTAATGCTCGGCAGAATGCTTGCCGGTACAAAAGAAACACCGGGTGAGGTAATTAAGTATAACGGCCAGTTATGGAAAAAATATAGAGGTTCAGCATCTTTTGGTGTTAAAATGAGGAATGAATTTATAGAAGGTGAGGAAACAATGGTTGGTTTTAAAGGCGTTGTTAAAAACGTTATAGACAGCATTTCCGATGGCTTAAGGAGCTCCATGAGCTATATGAACTGTTTTACGTTACAAGATCTGAAAAAAACAGAAACTTTTGCAGTATTAAGTAATAGCTCCTATCTCGAAAGACTACCTAGGATTTGAACAACTCCTTCTCACATACGCTCCACATACGCTCCAGGTTCGCTCCACATACGCTCTAAATCCTTGGAATAAACTGATTCTATTCTCAAACCTTAAAAATCAATTTTCTTCTTGATATAGCAAATATATAATTAAAGTATTTTTTATTATCTTCCCTTAATTAAATTTTTGAGGAGATATTATGGTAGAACACTCAAATAATACCGGAATACTTGAAAGACCAATTGAAGAAAAATTCGACGATCATCTTGGATTACTGGATATTGATTATGTTGAATTTTATGTCGGTAATGCCAAACAAGCTGCATATTTTTATCAGAATGTTTTTGGATTTGAATTATCCGGTTATAGAGGACTAGAAACAGGGGTCAGAGACAAAATTTCCTATTTTTTGGAACAAGGAAACATAAGATTTATCCTTACTTCCGCTCTTAATAGTTCTTCTCCAATTGCAAAACACGCTTCAAAACATGGAGATGGTGTAAAAGATCTTGCTATGCTTGTTGTAGATGTAGATAAAGCTTATACGGAAACTATTAAAAGAGGTGCTAAAGGATTGGAAGAACCTCATAATATAGCTGACGAGAATGGAATAATTAGAAAAGCTGTAATTGCGACCTATGGAGAAACAATACATACCTTTATAAATAGGAATAAATATAATGGTTTATTTGTACCGGACTTTAAACCTATAAAATCTTCAATTAAAAATCTAAACCCTGTTGGAATTCAATATGTAGATCATGTTGTTGGAAACGTGGAATTGGGTAAAATGAATGAATGGGTTGCATTTTATAGAGATATTTTAGGATTTACTCAATATATTAGTTTTGATGATAAAGATATCTCAACCGAGTATTCCGCCTTAATGTCTAAAGTAATGGCTGGAGGCAGGGGTATGATTAAATTTCCGATCAATGAACCGGCAAAAGGGAAGAAAAAATCACAGATAGATGAATATATCGAATTTTATGAAGGAGCAGGTGTTCAACATATTGCTTTTTTAACCGGTGATATTATTGAAACAGTAACTAAGCTTAAAGCAAATGGACTTGAATTTTTATCCGCACCAACAGTTTATTATGAACAGCTTGAAAAGAGAATCGGAAATATAGATGAACCTATTGATAAACTTGCGGATTTAGGCATTTTGGTGGATAGAGACGATGAGGGCTACTTATTGCAGATCTTCACAAAACCGGTTGTTGATCGGCCAACATTGTTTTATGAAATAATCCAAAGAAAAGGCGCAAGAGGATTTGGTAAAGGGAACTTTAAAGCTCTTTTTGAGGCAATTGAGAAAGAACAGGAATTAAGAGGGAATTTATAAGAATAAAAAACCTTCAAGATTGAAGTTTTTGATTATCAATCTTGAAGGTTACCACTCATATTCTACGAAGGCGCATAAAAGTAAATATCCATTTCAAATGTTTTCTCGAATTCCCAAAACAATGAATTTTAGATTTACTTATTACCTTGTTATTATTTGTACTTAGTAATATATTTTCGAAATTTATTTAAAGAGTGTATGATAAAAAAATCAGCGGTTGTTTTAATTTGTTTGTTGGCTTTCAGCTGTTCGGGACAAAAAGAAGTAATTAAAAAAAGTCAAATAACTAAGATTATTCAGAATAAAACAGATTCTGAAATTAAGGATGAAGCCTTAGATCATTTCATTAATGGCTGTGCCGCCGAAGACAAAGGTGATCATGCATCTGCAATACTTGAATTTCAAGATGCTCTGAGGCTTGACCAATCTGCCGGTATTTATTATGCATTAGCGAAGAATTATTTTTATTTAAATAAGTTATCTTTAGCCCTTGAGAATTCAAGAAAAGCCGTAGAAATGGATTCTACTAAGGACGATTATTTTGATCTTCTCTCCGATATATATGCTTCAGGAAATCAATCAGATTCCGCTGTGGTTGTCCTAAATAAATTAATTCAATTGGATTCTACAAATATAAACGCATATTATAAACTCGCACGCTTATATGAAGCATCCAAACCAATGAAGGCAGTAGAAATTTATCGAAAGCTGACTTCTCTTATAGGTCCGGATTGGAATGTATTGATTCGTATTGCAGATTTGGAAGAAAAGTTAGACGATAGTGAGGCAGCTGAAAATGCTTTAAAAGGAATTAATTAAAATTGATCCCGGAAATCCGGCAGTTCAAAAATTGTTAATTGAATTTTATCAAAGGAACAAAAAATATGATGAAGCATTAAGCATTGTAAATGATATTTTGGAATTAACACCGGATGATCTTCAAGCGAGAGAAAAGAAAGCACAGATTTATATTGCAAAAGGGGATTGGAGTGAGGCTTCAAATGAATATTCATATATTTTAAAACAACCCGGTGTTCCTTTTGATATTAAAATTAGGATAGGAGCGGTTTATTTTAATCAGGCACTTAAAGACAGTACATTACTTCCTGTTACTAAAAAATTATTTAAGACAATAGATAAAGATACTACCGATTGGCAGGTTAAAATGTACCTTGGCGCTATTGCCATAAACGAAAAACAGGATTCGACTGCGATTGAAAATTTTAAGGAAGTAACCAAATTAGCAAGATGGAATGTTGACGGTTGGATTAGACTTGGCGGTCTTTATTTTGATAATAAAAAATATGATGAAGCCGCTAAAATTATGAAAGAAGCTATTATATCGTTCCCGGAAGATTTTACTGTTAATTTAATCTTGGGACTTTCGTTATCCCAGAAAAATGAACATACAGAGGCCAAACAATACCTTAAAAAAGCGGTTGATTTAAACTCATCTGATATAACTGCTCTTTCCGCTTATGCCTTTACTTTAAACCAATTGAAGGACTATGATAATGCTGTAATTTATTTAAATAAAGCTTTGGCATTAAAGCCTGATGATATTAATTTACTTGGCACATTGGGATTAATATATGATAATGAAGGGAAACATTTACAATCCGACAGTGTTTATCAATCAGCTTTAAAAATCGATTCAAGCAATGCTTTAATTAATAATAACTATGCATATGCACTTTCTGAAAGAGGTATACAGTTAGAAAGAGCTCTAAATATGGTTGATATAGCTTTAGAAGCTGAACCCAAAAATTCTTCTTACCTGGATACTAAAGGGTGGATTTTTTACAAAATGGGAAGACTTGAGAAAGCAAAAGAATTCATTGAAAAAGCAATCGATGCAGGAGGAGAAAGCGCAGTTATGCTCGAACATCTTGGCGATATCGTTTATAAAATTGGCCAACAGGGTTATGCAAAACAGCTCTGGGAAAAAGCTCTTAAACTCGATGTTACAAATAGTGAATTAAAACATAAAATAGAAAAAGGAGAAATTTGAAGAAAATAATTTTCTATTTTACCATTCTTCTAAATTTAATAGTTATTCTACCCGGCTGTGTTCCTTCGAAACCCACAGAAGATGTTGAAATCCTTCCATCTGAAAGATTAATTAATAGACTGGAAGCAAATAGAAGAAGAATTCAAAGTTTCGAAGGATCGGGGACTATTCACATAAAATCTAATCAATATAATAATAGCGCTTCCTTTAATGTAATTCTTATGAAACCCGATTCAATTTACCTGACTATTATGGGCCCTTTTGGTATTGAATTAGCTCAAGCTTTGGTTACTAAAGAAAAGTTTGTCTTCTATGATGCGCTTCAAAATACGGCATATAAAGGGAATTCATCTGATGAAGTATTAAAAGATATTTTTAAGATAGACCTTCCCTTTGGTGATCTCATAGATGCATTTATCGGATCTGTCAATTTAACAAAAGAACTCTATAAGCAGCCAACAAAATATAATGTAGATTATGACAAATACGTAATCTCCTATGTCGATTCCTTAACCGATATTACTACACAGTACAAAGTGGACATACGCGAACTTGGAATAACAAATTATGAAATTACAAATAAAAACGGTGATATAGCATTAGAAGGCAAATATTCACAGTTTGGCTTAATAGAAAATGTAGCCGTTCCATATCATATTGAAGTGATGAATAAAAAAGAAAACCAGCTTGTAACTATTGACTATAAAAAAATGCAGGCAAATAAGAAGGGGATTTATATAGATTTTAAAGTACCTGAAGATGCAACTGTAATACAATGGTAAATGGGTTAAATTATTTATTATTAATATTTCTTTGCATTTCTATAAATATCATACCGCAAGAGCAGGAGAAAATTAATCTTAAGAAAAATGAACTTTCCGATTTAAAAGATGAAATCTCCAGGCTCGAAGAAGAACTAAATAAAAAAACTGAAAAAGAAAAAGAATCTTTTGAAGTATTAGAAAATTATAACAAACAAAATTATCTGCTTCGTAAATTAATAAAAAAACTTAAAGCCGGTGAAAAAGCTAAGCAGATAGAAATTGATCAGAGTAATATCAAAATAAAATCTATTGAAAATAAAATTATTGAATTAAGAAAAAATTATTCAAGATATGTTACTGCAATATATAAATATGGTTCAACCAATGAATTAGTCTCTCTTTTAGATGCAGAATCTTTTGAGCAGGCTTTATTAAGATATAAGTATTTAAAGAAATTCTCAGAAAAGCGAAGCAAAGATCTTGAGAATTACCAAAATAGTATTGAATCTCTAAATATTCTAAAATCAACACTTTTTAGAGAAAAACAGGAAAAGAAGTTATTAGTTGAACAAAAATTGAGTGAAGAAAACGGACTTGAGGCGAAACAGAGGGAGAAAAGGAAAATATTAAATGCAATAAAAAACGACAAAACCTCCCTCAAAAAAGAACTGGATGCTAAGAGATCTTCTGAAATAAAGATTAAACAAATGATAACTAAATTAATTGCAGATGCGGAAAAGAAAAGAAAAGAAGAAGAGCGTTTATCTAAATTAAATCAAACTTCTGAAAAACCCATCAGTGACAATAATATAGTAAACATATCACCCTCAAGTCCAAAGTTAAATCCGGACTTAAATACTTCCGAACTTATGTCATTTTCAAACTTAAAAGGAAAATTGAATTGGCCCGTTCTCAATGGTAAAATAGTCCGGAAGTATGGAGAAAATGTTAATGATGTTTTAAATACAGTAACACTTAATTACGGAGTTGATATTGAAGCCTCTTCAGATTTAAATGTAAAGGCAGTTGCAGAAGGGATTGTATCTGCAATAGATTGGATCCCCGGCTACGGCAGTGTAATTATAGTTACTCACAAAGGTGATTACCGCACAGTATATAGTCATTTATCCGATTTATATGTCTCCGAAGGGGACAAAGTTGAAACCGGAAATATAATCGCTAAAGTGGGTGAAAGCCTTGAAGGGGATATTCTTCATTTTGAAATCTGGAGCTCGAGAACAAATCAGAATCCGGAATCCTGGTTAGTAAGAAAATAACTTTCATTCAATCATTAAATTAAATGTAATCCCAAAAGAATTATAGCTGAATTTGCTGCCTTTATTTCTCTCGGAACAATAAAAGAAACTATGAAACTATATATTTTTATAATGTATGAAAGAAAATAAAATATTATATTAATAGTATAATTGCATTCAAGATATAGACAGAATTTTGCCAATATCATAATAAAAGCTGTCTCAAGGGAAAATTTGACAAACCGGAGAAAACGTGAAGTGTTTAGTAACCTTTTTGTTGTTTCTCAATATCACAATTCTGGGACAAAATTCTTCTTCTGTTAAATTAAAATGGGAAATAAATTATCCTTCTGTAGATTCTTTAAATAACTATTTAAGTACTAACTCAAAAAATACAGCAGTCGATAAGGCTGGCAATCTATATTTATTAGTGAGTACGGTTTCGGATGATTTTCCTTTCTATAGATTTAAATTAACAAAATATAACTCTTCCGGCTTATTTCTTTGGCAGGTTCAATCAAAAGATATAGAATCAGATAATTATGTAGCTGATATTTTGGAGATTGATAATTCAAATAATATCTATGTTGCGGCACATAAATTTGAAAATAATTCTCCGGGAGGATTACTTCTTCTAAAATTTAGTGCGGATGGAAATCAGCTATGGATTAAAAAATATAATGGAAGTTTAACTAATTCATTTTCCAGTCCTCTTGAAATAAAATTTGATACCAACGAAAATGTATTACTTATTGGTTACTCTGGCAGAATTGAAAATAATTCTATTATAAACGATTCTCTGTTAATAATTAAATACAGCAAAAGCGGTATGGAGGAATGGACCGCAAAAACTTCCGGTGATTCTTTGAATTATATGGTCCATTGTGCAATTGATGATTCAAATAATATTTTCGTTTCGGGTGAGAGCATTGCATTTTCGCATATTATCAAATTTGTAAAATATAATAATAATGGGGAGCATGTCTGGAGCAGTTTTTATTTAGATAAAAGCTTCTATTACCTGGCAACTGATTTAGCTGCCGATAACTATGGAAATCATATTATAATTGGGAATTCAACTACTTTAAATTTTAATTCAAAATGGATTACTATTATGATTGATGCAAACGGACTAAGGAAATGGGTTAAATATGAGGATAACGATTCATCATCAGATGTCTACGAAACACCGTTATTATTGAATATCGATAAGGATAATTTCATAAATGTACTGGGGTATGAAAATAAGAACAATATATCTAATTTCTTTTTAGTGAAATATGATACAAACGGTAATAAAATATCAGACAAATCGTTTATTGACACGACTGCGGAATATATTCAGCGGGTTATACTAGATAATTCAGGGAATCTATATTCGGCTGGTTTTTTCCGAAATCCTGATAAAATTTATTTAATTAAATATGATGACCATGGCAATAAAATCTGGAACAATAGTTTTTTAACCGGCGGAATAAAGGATGACGATAATGGTATGAATTTGATTCTTGATAATATGGGAAATGTTTATTTGACGACAGAAGATTCAAGCAAAAAAGCCGGCATACATGAAGTGATTTCTTCAAAATATAATAACAATGGAAAAGAAATATGGACAATCAGATCTAATGAATTTCTTAAGCATATGGCTGCTGCAATGTTTTCAGACAACAACGGTAATACATATATGACCGGATGGATTGAAAACGGGAAAGGTGTAAATCAAGATTTTATAACAATTAAATATGATTCATCTGGAAAAATTAACTGGATAAATAGATATGATGGGCCAGCACATTCAGTTGATATACCTTATGCAATTACCGGCGATAATGCCGGCAATGTTTATGTAACCGGAGGAAGCAAGGGCATAAACTCAAATATTGATTATGCAACTATAAAGTATAATTCAAATGGGGATGAGGAATGGGTTGTTAGGTATAATGGATCTAATTCAATAAATGGTCCAGATTATCCGGTAGCAATAGTAGTCGATTCAGATGGTTACATTTATGTTTCGGGAAACAGTATAGGCGCGGATTTAAATGAGGATTTTGTAACCATTAAATATAATAAATTCGGACAGCTTCAATGGGTGGAAAGATATAATTCTTTAAATAACGGCAAAGATTCAGTGGTCTCTATCGCTATAGATAATTTAGGAAATATTTATGTAGCGGGAATAAGTGATAGTACTGTTTCACTTTATACTTATTTATTAATTAAATATGATCCGTCCGGTCAATTATTATGGGCACAAAGATATCATCAAAAAGGGGATGATTGGGAAAGAGTTAAAAAAATAGTTATCGATAAAAATAATAATGTTTATGTGACTGGAACAGGTTTCAAAAAAAATACTAATGAAGACATAATGACTGTAAAATATAATTCTGATGGAATTTATCAATGGTCAAAGATCTGGGATGATCCGAGTAATTCTTCCGATAACGCAAGCGATATAAAAACGGATCAATACGGTAACGTATGTGTCACGGGTTATGGTGCCGGAGGGGGCACGGGGAATGATTTTGTCACATTAAAGTATAATTCTTCAGGTAATCTAAAATGGGCAGTAATATATGATAGTCCTCAAAATCTGGATGATTTTGCCGCAAATTTAGCCATTGATTACCAGGGTAATCCCTATATTGCAGGATTAAGCCTTAATAATGATAATTATAATTATTCTTTAGTTAAATATGATACAAACGGTGTGAAATTATGGGATATAAATTATAAATACAGTCAGATTACAAATAGTATTCCGGTTGGCCTCAGTCTGGATAGAAAAGGAAATATTGTTTTAGGTGGGTTCAGTGAAAATTTAGATTGGAGTATTTTTAATTTAATAAAATATACACAGCCGGGATTTAAACCTGATGCAGTAGCAGAAGATTTAAATAAAATAAACACTTATCGGTTATACCAGAATTTTCCAAATCCATTTAATCCAATTACCACTGTAAAGTATTATATTCCCAAAAGAAGTTTTGTTAGGATTAAATTATATGATCTCCTTGGAAGAGAATTAAAAACTTTAGTATCTAAAGAAGAAGATTCAGGAAGCCATCAAATAAAGATTGATGGGGCGAGTTTATCAAGCGGAGTATATTTCTATATAATGTATACGGAGAATTTTATTGAAAGTAAAAAAATGATCCTCTTAAAATAAGGTGAGATAGAAAACACCTCAATATACATTATAAGATTTGACTATATAGAATATTAAGTATAAATTATTACTGAATAAAACATCTCTTAAATACTCAAAGAAAAAATTTAATTTGGAGGATTAAATGAATAAATCCTTCTTTTTTTCTCCCCGTACATTTATTCTTCTGCTTGGAGGATATGTAATATTTATATCCGCCAAAGCGAATGCCCAGCCTTCATTAAATATTTTCTCAGGTTATGGAAAATCTTCATTTGAAAATATGATTTCACAAACTGAATATTTACCCATAGGTGCACAATTAATGTTTGGTGTCCCTATATTTAATTTAGGAATAGAAGCAAGTTATGCTGCAATACCATTTACTTTTAATATTTTAGACATGCAAACTCAAAGGCATATTAAAGAAATACAATTTAATCAGCTTTATATAGGTTCAATAATTAAAATCAATTTAGCGGTTGGGAGTTTTATACCTTATGGAAGGATTGGTTGCGGTTTATATACTGGTAAAGAAGCGGTAAGTTGGAATGAAGAAGAAAAGAAAACTGCTGAAGTAAATGGAATTCAGCTATTAAATTATAAGATACCATTAAAAAACTCTTTAGGATTTAATTTAGGTACAGGTTTCGAATTGATGTTAGGAAGATATAACGGATTATTTTTTGAATATGTTTATCATTTGATTTCAAGAAGAGAGAATATTCCGGATGGTTTAACATTTAAAGCAAATTATTGGGTCATACAGGCTGGTTATAAATTTAACTTTATTTAGATTCACGTTGCTACAACTATTTTTGTTGAAATACTAATAATCTTCAACCTCCGGGGTTTCTGAATACCCCGGAGGTTTCTTAAAATAAAAAAATAGTGAAATTCAAATTTAATTTATATGAATGATGAAATAGAGTACAAATATCTTGTTATTCCGGATAAATGGGAGAAAAATTCTGAAGGTATATTTTACAAACAAGGATATTTATCCGTTGAAAATAACCGTACAGTTAGGATAAGATTAGAAGGAAATGTTTCTAAACTTACGATAAAAGGAGAAAAATTAGGTCCGTCAGGTAAAGAATTTGAATATGAAATCCCCTATGCAGATGCTTTATATATATTGGAAAATTTGTGTATTCAACCTTTAATTGAAAAGAAAAGATATAAACTAAAATATGAAGGATTTGTTTGGGATGTAGATGAATTCTTTGGCGAGAACGAAGGCTTAATTTTAGCGGAAATAGAACTTGAAAAGGTTAATCAAAAATACAGCAAACCTGCATGGGTAGGAGAAAATGTTACAGGGGATCCGAGATATAAAAATTCAAATCTGGTAAAAAATCCTTTTAAGAACTGGGATAAATAATATATAACAGAAATCAATAAAAAGATTTATTATTCAATAGTTTTCCTGCCGCCATTTGCAAATTATAATAACTTAAGACGCTTTTATATATAACCTGAAGATAAATTAGTTTTGCTTGAGCCAGAGAAGTTTCAGCATCAATTAGATCCAGATTAGTAATCACACCATCTCTGTACTTAAGCTCAGCCCTTAAAACAGCCTGATTAGCTTGTTTAACCTGAAGATCGGAAGTTTCCATTTTTAGTTTATTTGCTTCATAATCGGCAGCAGCCTGTTCAATCTCTTTTTTTATATTCCTCTCAACTTCCGAAGTTCCGGCAGAGGAAGCTTTTAAATTTGCATTAGCCTCTTCTATTTTTGCATCTTTTAAATTCCCATTAAAGATTGGAATAGATGCATTCAACCCTGCTGCCCAATTTCCTCTTAATACATCAAGATTTGGTTCATATCCGTTCTTAAAGCCGTAGCTTGCCATGATACTTAATGTAGGTTTATCTGAAAGTGAAGCAACGTGCTTTGAAATCATAGCACTTTTTTCAGCATCTTTGGCAAGTTTCATTTCAGCTCTGTCATTTAATGCCTCACTAATTAAAGAATCTATATCGACTGAGGATGTATCGATTAGGAATTCTCCCGAAAGGTTTAACTTTTCACTTGGAGGTAACCCTAATAAACTTTTCAGGTTTATTTCTTCTTTATGTAAACTATTTTCTATATCGATTTTTTTATTTTTTGCATCTGCAACTTTTACTTGAGTTGTTAATACGTCGAAATCAGTTGCGCTCCCGCTTTGAACTTTCTTTTCGGTTATATCAATATGCTGCTGTAGTGTATTTATCTGTTCATTTTCAACATCGACGCTTTTTCTTAGAAATAAAATCGCATAAAATGTTTGTATAGTTTGAAAAGACAGATTATTTTTTATCAAAATAATTTTATCCTGAGAACTCAATTTATAGCTTTTAGCCAGATCAATTAAGGCATCCCTCTTTCCAAAATCGTAAATCAACTCCGATGCAGAAATATGTGCATCATAATTATTAGAGGGAGCTAATTTAAAGCTTAGACCGCCAAAATCTATAGAAGGTATCGGTCCTATAAGCGTATAATTTAAATCTCCTTCTACTTTGGGATAATAATAAGTATTTTGCTGGCTAATTTTTGCTTCTGCCGCATTTATCTGTTCAATAGCTTGTTCTAAAAGCGGCTGATTTGTTAATGAAAGCTTAACAGCTTCGGTTAATGTTAATGAATCTTTTATCGAATGCTGTGCATAACAGTTAAAAACTAATGTACTAAAAAATAAAACTATCGATGAAAATTTATACCTCATACAATTTGCTCCAAGTAGATGAAATAAGAACTAATCCATCATTTCAGCTTTTTCTCCTTTTTTCTTCTTATGATACTGGAGAAAAAATAATGGAATTAAAATAAATAAAGTAATTACAGACCCGACAAGGAAATCATCTGTAATTCCCTGTACAAACGCCTGACCTGTCAGATTTTTGATGATTAATGCTTTTGCTCTCATCATTAACTCACTGCCTGAACCGCCTGCTGCTTTTTGAATATAATAGCTAAGTCCGTATGTAATATGTTTAAATGTTGCCGAATTTTGATTTACAGCCTCGCTATATAACTCGGTATGAAGAATAACCCGCCGGGTAAGCAGGGTGCCAAGTATTGCTACACCAAAGCTTCCCCCAATTTGTCTTATCGTATTGAACAGTCCGGTAGCCTGAGCCATCTTATCTCTTGCAATATCATTAAGTGCAATAGTGCTCAAAGGTATAAACATAAAGCCCAGCCCAAATCCTCTAATAACCAAAGGAATCATTATTGCATTGTATTCAGTTGAAAGAGATAAATCTTTATATAAATACATGCTGAGAAAAGTTAATATAATCCCTACGAAAATTGGTATTTTTGGGTTTAATTTATCTGTCATCCATCCTGCAACCGGTGACATTATTGCTTGAATAATTCCAACCGGGAAGAAAACCAGTCCTGCCTGA
This sequence comes from uncultured Ignavibacteriales bacterium, assembly GCA_963742995.1. Taxonomy (GTDB): domain Bacteria; phylum Bacteroidota; class Ignavibacteria; order Ignavibacteriales; family Ignavibacteriaceae; genus CAVQBP01. Next base: position 90,959 of record CAVUOL010000087.1, on the reverse strand, counting down.
AGAGCTGTATAGCCTAGAGAATTTTGAAGGTATAAAGGTAAAAGAAAAGAATTACCAAAGAATGCTAGACCGAAAATAAACAGCATTATATTTGCCATTGCAAAATTCCGGTTCTTTAAAATCTTTAGATCAATTATAGGATGCTTAACTGTTAATTCATTTGCAATAAATATTACAAAGCTAACAAATGCTATTGCAAAACAAGTTAAAATAAAATTTGACGTCCATCCCCCTGTATTCCAGGCTGCATTTCCATCGGATAATGCCAGCAGAAGTGAGACCAAAAAGAGAGTCATAGAGATAAGGCCCAGCAGATCGAATTTGCGGGTTTCTTCAGTTTTATATTCTCTAAGAATTATTAAAGTAGCTATCATTGCTACGATCCCAATAGGAACATTGACATCAAAAATTGCATGCCAGCTGAATGTATCAATCAGATAACCGCCAAACATAGGGCCAAGAGAAATAGACGAAGCAGCGGCAATACCCCAAAATCCTAAAGCCATACCTCTTTTTTCAGGAGGAAATTCCCTTGTAATAATTGCCATACCAACAGGCATTATAAAGCCGGCACCTGCCCCCTGAATAACTCGAAAAACAATCAGCATATTTTCATTTGCAGACAAGCTGCATAAAAGAGACCCCAAAGTGAAAAGAAATAATCCGAGAAAATAAGACTTCTTATAGCCGAGATGATCAGCAATCCATCCTGAAGATGGAAGTACTACAGCAAACACCAGAAGATACGCTGTTAATACCCATTCAATTTTATCAACACTTACACCGAATGCAGCCATCATTTTCGTTAAAGCAACATTAACGATAGTTGCATCAAGTACGGCCATGAAAGTACCAATCATTATATTTGCTAATACAAACCATCTAAATGAGGGATGAGTATGCAGATTGGATAGATTATTATTTCTTTTATTTGCCATACTGATCTATCTTTATACTTATTTCTACTGACATACCCGGTAATAGCTTTATATCCTCTTTAGGATCCGGTCGTCCAGCCATATCGACTGGTGTAATTGAAATCTTAACCGGTACTCTTTGAGTTACTTTTGTAAAATTTCCTGATGCATTTGAAGGAGGTATCAATGAAAATTGGGAAGCCGTATTAGAACCAATCTGGTAAACTTCACCCATAAATTTTTGGTCCGGATATGCATCAACTGAAATTTCTGCTTTATCACCAACGTGAATCGATGACAATTTTGTTTCCTCAAGATCAGCTGTTACCCATATATTTTTCAAATCAAACATTGTAAATATCGGCTGACCGGGCTGAACAACATCCCCTACAAGTACCCATCTTTTACCGATAACACCATTCATAGGTGAATAAATGGATGCGTTTTGAAGGTTTGTTTTAATAACATTTAGCTGGGCTTCCGATGTTCCGATCTTTGTCTTATCTATATTCAATTCAGCTTTAGCAGATTCCAGTGCTTTTTGTGCATGATCAATTTGTTCTTTTGGAATTATCTTATTTTTATATTGCTGTTCGGCTCTATTAAAATCATCCTGTGCCTTAGCAAGGTTTACATTAGCTAGATTTATACTTTCAACAGCAAGATTCAGCATTGCTTTTGCCTGGCTTTCCTGTGCTTTCAAATCGGTTGAATCCAGCCTGACAAGGAGCTGCCCTTGTTTTACCGTATCACCTTCATCAACTTGGAGCATTGTAATCCTGCCAAGGATTTTAGAGCTTACAGTAAGTTTATTGCTGTCGATAAAGGCATCATCTGTAGATATGTATCCCAATTGACCTATATACCAGTAAATTCCTGCTGCAGCCGCAATGATAATTATTAAAGCCGGTATAATAATTTTCTTTTTACGAAACAAAGGAACATTGTCAATACTTTCATCTTCATTAAGTCTCATTCCCTTTTTATCTTCGCTTTCCATTTTTTCGTTTTGCGCCATATATCTTTCCCTCTTATTAAAAATCTCTAACTAATTATTATTTAATTCCATTTATAAAAATTTCTGTAAATAGACTCATTTCTTTTTGTAAATATTTATGAGCCTCTTTATCTAAGCTTTGTCCCTTTGCCCAGCGCAGTACCCTGCACCTTAATCCTTGAAGTATATGTAGAAATATTAATGCAGTCCCTTTAGGCAGTTTAGGATTAAATTCTTTGGACCTTTTACCTTCCTCAATAATTTTTTCAATTAAGTTCAATTCAATTTTTTCAAAGTCTAAAAATATCTTTTTGAAAACAGATTTTGTATCAAAGTAAGAATGGACACTTAATGTTCCAAGATTTATAAGATTCTTGAAAGAATTTCATCCTAAGGTCAACATATTCCTGAAGTTTTTGAGAAGCCGGATTTGACTTTTGAAGTATTTCCTCTATATTTTCTTTAAGCTGGTTTTGCTCAAGTGAAATTACTGCTCTGAAAAGATCCTCTTTAGTTGGGAAATAATAGTAAAGTGAAGCTTTTCCTAGCTCAACATCGGATGCTATCTCTTCCATTGTAACTTTTGAAAAGCCAAAATGGGCAAATCTCTCTTTTGCCGCTTCAATTATTGCCTTTTCTCTTGTTTTCTCAATCATTTAATTTTTCGACTATTTTACTTGAAAGGTCGAAAACTTAAATAAATATTAGACAAATAGCAAGTGATGAAAATGACCAGATATATTTTTTGTGATTTTCTTTCTATTTAATGAATTTGGTCACTTTTTTGGATGTAAATTCGATATCTCGCTAATAAGTTCTTTTTTTAATTCCCATAGATTATTAGAAAGTGAGACATGATAAAGATGAGGATTAATTAATCTCTTTACTCCTGAATTTAATTTATTTAGATCATTGACTCTATTTTCTCTTAATTCATCTATTGAAGGAAATTCATACACTAATTTTCCCCCAATCAAGATGTCCACTAGTAGGTTCTCAATTTCGGATATATTTTCTTTTATTAGAGTTCTGGTCTTGCTTTGATCAAAAGGGTGATGTAAAATGATTTTATCATCCTTTGAAGGATCTTCATCATTTAGGGCTATTAAATCGACAGTAGCTTTATTCTTTTTATCATAAATACGCAAAAGTTTTTTATTCCCTGGATTAGGAATCTTTTCAATCGACTCTGAAATTTTTATAGCAGGCTTCCATTTTTTATTTTCTTCTATGGCAACTAATTTGTAAACTCCGCCAAGTGAAGGATCACCTTCAGAGGTTATTAATCTTGTTCCCACCCCGTAAGTCAATCTTGAAATTAAATCATCGGGATCGATTCCATTCTTTGGAGCTTCTTCAGAAATTTGAGTAATTATCTGCCAAATATTCATTTCATCTAATTCATTTGACAGCACAATACCCACTTCATCAAACCCTGCAGCATTTAGCATTTTTGCAGCCTGAATGCTTAAATAAGCTAGGTCTCCGGAATCCAGCCTTATTGCAACAGGTTTTTGACCTTTTTTTCTCATCTTTTCAAAAACCTTAATTGCATTTGGAATTCCGCTTTCTAGCGTATCAATTGTATCTACCAAAAGGATACAGTCTTCCGGATACAAATCTGCAAATGCTTCAAAAGAATCATATTCGGACATACCTAAAGAAAGGAACAATTGAACCATACTATGCGCGTGAGTCCCTTTAGGAGGGTAACCTAAAATATGTGAAATCCCAACGTTTGATGAAAAATCTGCGCCCCCAATTAAAGCACCTCGAACACCTGCATTAGCCCCTCTATCCTGTGCCCTTCTTACGCCGAAATCAATTAATAGACCCCCTCTGCTCATTTCTTTTATTCTGCATGCTTTGGTTGCTATTAATATCTGATAATTTAATTGATTTAATAACGCAGTCTCTAAAATTTGAGCCATTGCAATCGGACCCTGTATCACAGTAACTGGAACACCCGGATGAATTATTCTCCCCTCAGGAACAGCTTTCAGTGTTAAATTTGCAAAATTACCGTTTTCCTTTAACCAGTTAAGAAAATCATCATGAAAAATATGTTTGCCCGTTTTAGTCTTCTGGTTCTTTAAAATATCTATTTCCTTTTTGGTAAAGAATGAATTCTGCATCCAATCGATTAACCATTCTAATCCGGCATTTACGCAATAGCCGGCTTTATGTGTTCCATAGTTCGGATAGTTTCTGAAATAATGATCAAACTGAGCATGTTTCTCATGTAAACCATGCTTGTAATATAGCTGTGCCATTACAATTTCGTATTGATCAGTATAAAGAATTCCTTCAGATATCGATTGATTAAATTTTTTTAACAAATTCTTTTAAAATATTATTAAATAATATTATCGTCCTAATATTTGAAAATTGTTTTTATAAATCAAATTGTATTAATCAAATAGTTGAACTAACTTTATTTATTTGAAAATGAGTCTTGTTAACGCAATCCTATAAAGTTAATGCGCGCAATTAGGAAAGGCAATACTTTAACGAATTAAAAGAGTTCGCTTCAAAAACAGAATCTTAAAAACAACCAAAGGAAAATAGAATGAATAATCTAATACATTCGCGAAGAAATTTTCTGAAGTTGATGGGAATCGGAGGGGCCGTATTATCATTACCCGGATCTAAATTATTGAGCAGATTTGAATATAAAGCAAGTATTGGTCTGCAGCTATATACTGTCAGAAAGAATATAGAAAAGGATTTTGAAGGTACTATTCAAAAGATTGCAGATACCGGCTACATGGGAATTGAAACTTATAACCTCCCTGAAAATATAACATTAAATCAAGCTGCCAAGGTATTCAAAGAAAAAGGATTAGAAATTTTCAGTATGCATTCTGAACTTCCTGTCGAAAAGGAAAGAGAGAACGCTTTAAAAATGGCAGATGCTTATAGTTGTGATACAATCGTTTATCATGGATGGCCTCAGGGAGATAAATTTAAAAATGAAGAGGCTATAAAACGAACTACCGATATTTATAATGAGATAGGGATATTACTAAAGAGTAAAGGATTGAAATTCGGACTGCATAATCATTGGTGGGATTTTGAAAAGAATGAAGATGGAATAATCCCTTTTTATTATCTTCTTGACAATATGAATAAAGATATATTCTTTGAGATAGATACATACTGGGCAAAAACAGCAGGACAGGATCCGGCAAAAATACTTTCTGATTTTGGAAGCCGCGCACCTCTACTACATATAAAAGATGGTCCTGCTATTGAAGGGAGAAAATCCTATGAACAAGTTCCGGCAGGGGAAGGGGTGATGAATTTTCAAGCTATTGTAAAATCAGGAGGAGAAAATATAAAATGGATGATTGTTGAATTTGATGAGTATGATAAGAATATTTTCGATGGGATTAAATTGAGTTATGATTACTTAATTAATAATGGGCTTGCAAAGGGGAATATTTAATCCTTTGATAAGCATTTTTCGGGGTAATTGAATTTCTAATTATTTTTAAATTGTCTCTTCGCGAAAGGAGTAGATTTTGAAAGTACTTTTCATTGGCGGAACCGGAAATATTAGTACATCTGTAAGTAAATTATGTGTTGAAAAAGGAATTGACCTATATTTATTAAACCGTGGAAAGAGAAACGTAGAAATACCGGGGGCTAAAGTTATTTCGGGAGATATATCCGATCCTGAGCAAGCTACAGCACTTGTTAAAGAGCATCATTGGGATGCGGTTGTCGATTGGATTGCCTTTAATGTAAATGATATCGAAAGGGATATAAATTTATTTCGAAATAAAACAAAGCAATTTATTTTTATAAGTTCTGCATCTGTATATCAAAAACCTCCTTCACATCCTATCATAACAGAATCAACTCCTCTTTACAACCCTTTTTGGGATTACTCACAAAACAAGATAGCTTGTGAAGAAAAACTAAATTATGAGTATCGTAATAGCGGTTTCCCTATAACAATTGTACGTCCTTCTTTAACATATGACACTGTTATTCCTCTCATTATGGGGGGATGGACAGAATATACTATCATAGATAGAATGAAAAAAGGTAAAGAGGTAATAGTGCATGGGGATGGAACCTCACTCTGGGTTGTTACCCATGCAGAAGATTTTGCAAAAGGATTTTGTGGATTGCTTGGTCATCAACAGGCAATCGGACATACTTTTCATATTACTTCAGATGAAATCTTAACATGGGATCAAATCTATCAAGCAGTTGCCTCTGCTGCGGGTGTTGAAGCAAATATAGTCCATATTTCCTCCGATTTTATTATAAAATGTGATAATTCGTTAAAAGGATCTTTAATAGGTGATAAATCATATAGCGTGATCTTTGATAACACAAAAATTAAAACTTTTGTTCCCGATTTCAAAGCTATAATTCCTTTTAGCGAGGGGATAAAAAGGACACTACGCTGGTTTGAATCTGATACTAACAGAATGATCATTAATGATAAATCAAATGAAATGATCGATAGAATACTTGAAGAATATCGTAAATAAAATTTTAATTATCGGATTTTAGATTCATTTTAATTCTGAAGGATTGAATTATGGGAAAAATTATTAATAATCAAAAATTTCTTTTAATATTATTTTTTATATTATCAATATTGCCGGTTGATTCACCGGCCCAAAAATTTGATAGTCTTGCACTAACTCCTCCTATGGGATGGAATAGCTGGAATAAATTTTCATGTAATATAAATGAAAAAATAATTCGCGAAGTTGCTGATGCTATGGTATCTTCCGGAATGAAAGATGCTGGATATGTATATATAAATATAGATGACTGCTGGCAGGGGAAACGTGATAGTGAAGGATTTATCCATCCTGATTCTGCAAAATTCCCTTCCGGTATAAAAGCTCTTGCTGATTATGTACATTCAAAAGGTTTGAAGATTGGCATTTACTCTGACGCAGGGGATAAAACATGTGGCGGTTACCCTGCAAGCAGAGGTCACGAATATCAGGATGCAATAACTTATGCAAAATGGGGGATTGATTATCTGAAATATGATTGGTGTAATACCGAAGGTCTAAATGCGGAAGGCGCTTATACAACTATGTCCAATGCTTTACATTCTGCAGGAAGACCTGTGGTTTTTAGCTTATGTGAATGGGGCACCAACAAACCCTGGTTGTGGGCTAAGAATGTAGGGTACCTCTGGAGAACCACCGGTGATATTTATCCCTGTTTTGACTGTGTAAAAGACCATGTTACCTGGAAACAGTGGGGAGCAATGTATATACTTGATATGCAAAACGGTTTAAGAAAATATGCAGGTCCCGGTCATTGGAATGATCCTGATATGCTGGAAGTCGGAAATGGTATGACTCAAAATGAAGATAAAGCCCATTTTACAATGTGGTGCATGCTGGCCGCTCCACTTATTGCAGGAAATGATTTAAGAGATATGTCTGAAGACACCAAAAAAATTTTAACAAATAAAAGCGTAATTGCTATTGATCAGGATTCTCTTGGTATTGAAGGATTTAACTATTCTTCAAAGGATAGTCTTGAAATCTGGTTCAAACCTCTACTCAAAGGAGACTGGGCAATGTGTTTTCTAAATCGAAGTTTGAAACCGCGGAAGGTTTCCTTTAACTGGGGTAATGAAGCAATTACGGATAGTCTTTCCGGAAGAAATGCGCAGTTTGATAATACAGTTTATGATATTGAAGATTTATGGAATATTAAAAATATTGGAACTACAAAGGAAGCTTTAAATGCAGATATTCCCGGACATGATGTCTTAATGCTTAGACTTAAAAAGAAGTAGATGTTAATAATAAACCTCCAAGGTTTTTGGCATAGCCATCACTATGTGGAAAAACCTTGGAGTTAATACTTCCGATACTATCCCTTATAAGGATAATATCACTATTCTATTTGACATATGACTAAAACAATAATCAATGAAAATCCTGCGTCTTATTTAAGGAACATCATCTTCTTAGATACCACAAATTTTCCCGCCATGATTCTATAAATATACACACCTGAAGCAACATTAATATTATTGTTATTTGTCCCATTCCATATAGTTCTATAAAATCCCGGATCTCTTACTTCATCAACAAGTGTTTTTACTTTCTCTCCAAGAGTATTATAAATTTCCAGAACCACCTTTTCCTGTTGAGGTAGCTGGAATTTAATAGTTGTACTTGGATTGAACGGATTAGGATAATTTTGTGATAGACTAAAGACAGTCGGTAATGCTGTTACTTCAAGTACATTAGAGTAAGTAAAACTTCCATTATAATCTAATTGCTTTAACCTGTAATATAATTTCCCTCCGTTAGAAGTTTTATCAACATAACTATAAGACTGCTTCTCAGTTGTCGTCCCCTTACCCGTTATATTTCCTATCTTATAATAACTCTTTTTATCTGTACTTCTTTCGATATCAAATCCCGCATTATTCTTTTCTGTTGCAGTTTGCCAGGATAGTGTGACTTTATCTTCATCTGTATTAGCTGTAAATGAAGTTAATTCAACCGGAACAGGCAGACCCTGTATAATTAGATTATCGATAGCCCAGCCCCACGCATGAGTTCCTGGATCCGCCAAAAGTCTAAATCTGATCAATATCGTATCACCTGCAGAAAAAGTAGAATATAAATTGAGTATATGATTTCTGAACATTGTAGAATCGCCATCACTGTCGGACACGAAGGCATCAAACCAGGCCGAATCTGCTCTTGCATCATATCCATCCACCAGTGGCTTCCAGTCTAAACCATCTTTAGTACCTTCAACGACAACATAATCGTAAAAATCATCATCACCGAACAGACTACCAGGTTCTCCCGGTTCGACTATTGCAATATCATCATAGCTTAAATTTGCATTGGCTTGGGCTACAATAATGGGAATTAATAACTGATAAATATAATTTGTATTATCAGCGTAGGGGTGTGGGGAATGAATTGCTCCGTTGTTAAATCCAGTGACTGTATCAATAGTAAATCCGTTGCCGACAAAGTCATTTGAAGGCATATTAAAATTATTGGCATAAGAATTATGGGGAGTAGTAAGAACTTTATCATCCGAAATTCGTTCATATGATTTATAGGTAATACCGTTTTTATAACTAATTACCTGAATTGAGTCCTTTCTAGTGACCATAACAGGATAAAAAATTGAAGTATCCTTTGGAGAAGCATTAGAGGGTAGTTTAACTTCAATTTTCTTATTTATTATTACGATAGTAGAATCATAAGGTGATCTAAGTGTGAAAGGTACTACTAATGAGCCGGATGGATTTTGAGCGATAGGATTCAATCGTGGTGATTTTGTCACTGCTGTTGGTTCATACCCTGATAATTCTGGAATTTTTACAGACCAAATTCCTCTTCCATGAGTTGCAACAACGATTTCATCATTAACAATTACCATTTCATAAACAGCAGTTGCAGGGAAACCATTATCAGCATAGGACCAGCTTCCGCCACCGTCAGTTGTTTGATAAATCCCAATATCAGTTCCAGCCCACATAATTTGGGGATCATAAGGCATAACTAGTAAACTATAAACTGCTACATCAGGGAAACCGGTTGAACTAACTGTGTCTGTCCCAAAGCCGGAAATATCTTCCCATGTTTGTCCAAGATCCGTAGTTTTTAAAATCTTTGAAGTTTTAGCGAAAGAGAAAAGTGCATAAGCAGTGCTGTCTTTTATCGGATCTGTTTCAATGCTTGAAATTCGCCCTAATTCAACATCAGTGTAATTATTAGTTGGATTAAATGTAAGTCCTCCATCCGTTGAAACAAAAAGATTGCTCCCGTTAGCCATTGCGCTTCCGGTCCATACAATCTGTGGATTTACTAAAGACATTTTAATTTGAGCAAATGTACCGTTACCTGTAAAATTTGTATCAATTGGAGTTAATGTCCAGCTGGATGCAAAATCATCTGATCTCCATACACCTGAAATCCCAATAGCAAAAACCATATCGGGATCCTGTTTCGACTTTGCTAATTTTGTAATAAAAGGTGCATCATTACCTAAATCACCTAATCCACTTGAACTGCTTACCCCTGCCCATGTCATTCCGCCATCAGTCGATTTAAAAACATTATTGAATTGAGAAGATTCTAGTAGCTTATTTCCATCATCATAATTCCAAACTGCTTCAAAACCATCTCCACTTGGAGCAGATTGCCATGAACTGGTATCTGAAGCGTTCAAAGGAGAGACCCATGATCCATTATCCTGAGTTCCACCGATAAATCTGTCGGCTCCGTTCATTTTGTCAACGCCATAGAATTGGGTCGTGTTGTATCCATTTCTGGGCTGGGTGAAAGTATCTCCTTTATCATCAGAATAGCAAACACCTCCATCGTTACCATCTACAAGTCTAAAGCTTTTTGTTGCTTCATTAGTTTTAACAAGAGTTATATTATGCTGATCGGGGTGAACTCCTTTGGACGTACCTCCAAACTGACGGTAAACATCTGCAATGGGAGTTGCTATTAGACGTTTTGTCAAGAAAGAACCCCAATTAATTCTTATTAGTGAACTTGGAAGATTATCGGGATCAAAAGTAGTACCGGCGGGAGCTTCCGGCCAGAATGCATATGTATTCTTATAAGCCATTCCTGCAGTTTTTGAAATATTTGTATCCGGTGCATTTGGATCATAAGGTACATTATTTATAAATACATATTCCCTTGAAATTCCTCCAGGTGCGGTAGCGCGATCCATTGGATTCCATGTTCCGCTTGCGTCCTGATCTCTAAATGAAACCATTAACTGCCTATTATGATCAATATCCCACACTTCAAACGGAACATCTACATAATCTTGATATGGATATGCGAAGTTTGCAGCAAATAAGAACCTATGAGCCATTTGATGCATTCCGGGTCCGAATCTTACTTCAACTGAAGTATAATCAGTATCGTTTACACCTGTCGGCAATCCATGAAAAATTTCACCTAAATCTAATCCGCCTTCCGCATACCTTCCTCCCCAATTAACAAATGATAAAAATGAACTTATATTATCTTCATCTACGTTAGTAATTTGTTTCTCAGAAGTATCGGTTCCTGCAATTCTGTCTAACCTAAAAAGATTAACTCCACCAACATAAACACTATTTTTATCATAAGGATCTACTGCAATACAGTTGTCATACCAGCCCTGCCCGCCTAACCAGTCTTTGTCTACTCCTGTAGTATCTGTTAGTGCGAACCAATTGGCAGCGCCGTCATCAGTTACATATAAAATTGAACCGCTTGATCCCCCTTCTGCAGAAAAATATAGAGTTGATGTATCAGTAGGAGCAATAGCTATTTCCATACGAAGAACGCTGTTTATTCCATTAGAAGCATTTTTCCAGGTCTTACCCCCATCAAATGATTTTATAACTCCCACACTATTTATTGTTGCATACTGAGTATTAAAATTCTCGGGATTGGAAATTATATCCTCAACGCTGTTAGAACCGGCATCATAAACCATATCCCACGAAATACCTCCATCGGTAGATCTGAAAATACCAGAGTGAGGATTATTGGCTGATGCAGTATAATAAAATCCCGGAGTTGCCGAAACTAATAACACATTTTCATCTGATGGATCAACAATAAGTCTTGTGATATTCTGCATCTTTCTATTATTCGCAGTACTTGCTAACTGTTCCCAGCTTGCACCTCTATCGGTTGATTTCCAGATTCCTGTACCATCTATCTGATCTGCATTGAAATATCCTTCACCTGTTCCTGCATAAATTACATTATGATTAGACATTGCCATGGCAATGGTGCTGGTAGCAAGATTAGGTAAATCGGGTGTTAGGTTTGTCCACGAATCACCTGCATTTGTGGTTTTCCATATTCCGCCGCCTACTGAACCTGTGAACCATGTATCATTATTAGGATCATCAGGATCTACTATTATTCCTCTTGTTCTTCCGCTTACATTTCCTGGTCCGCGCTCTACCCAGCTTAATGCTTGTGTCTTTGCGATTTTAGTCATAGCTCTTGTAGAGCTTAAATTCCTGGTTTTTAATAATTGTTTAATTTTATAGTTCGCCGGATAATCTGGAGCTGTTCTGCCTTCTTTTGTTCTAATATCTCTTTCATATTGAGCAAAAAGATCCGGGTGATCATTTTTATTCCCTTCTATTCTTTTTTCTCTTTCGGAAATTAATCCTTTAGCTTCCTCTCTCTCTCTTTTTGAGTTAAAGTATTCATCATCATCTTCTTTTAAATTCTCTCTATCAATGAATTTCTTTTCACCAACTACGGAACTATTTTCAAGTTCCTTCTTTTTTGAAATTGCATGCTTGTTAGGATTAGATAAATCAGATTGGCTTTTTACGGCTAAATTTGATTCTTGTATTGCCGCAGTTTTAACTTCTCTGCTTTTTCCTTTATTAAAATTCTCTTTTTCAAATTTAGCCAAAGAACTATTCCCGGTAAAAACAAAATACAGAAATACCCCTGCCAGCACAAACAAAGTTACAAATAACGGTAAACGATTCTTCATGATTGCTCCTTAACTTTATTAATATTTTTTAATGATTTATTTATTCTTATCTTGTCCGGAAAGTTTAGTTTTTGAAATGACATCATATATATAGCCGAACATTCTTTTATTATCTTCATCTTTACCTGATACTATTTCAGGAAGTGTTGAAACTTTGATTTGATTTCTGTTCATCCATTCTATTTGTCCATTAGTTAGGTTATCCTGGAATATTATTTTTTGGTTTTTATTATCATAAATAAAAAATTTTAACGGTTCTTGTATTCCTTTAGTTACATTTTGAGGAAATTGTTGGACAATGATATACGTTGAATCATTATTAAACGTAACTCTATAATCTTTATTGAATTTTTCTTCGGCAATGTTTTTATAGGAAGGTTGATTTTGATAAACTTCACCTGAAGTTTCTTCTGAACCGCAGCATCCGTTTATCAAAAGAAAGAATGATACCGGAACTATAATATTTCTAAAAATGATATATTTAAAACATATCATTAAGACTTAACCCTATCCCTTTAAATTAAATTATATACAGAAATGAAAATTATTTGAGAGCTATATTTATTTGCACTTAGAAAGTATCATTTCGAAGTTATAAAGTTTCTTATTTAATGTCAATAAATAAGAACCTAAATATGTACTACCTCACTAATGATTATAGTTGTTACAAATAGTTGTTAATGTAGACGCTGCAGATTATATGATTGAATATAGTTAATTGAGGCTTAATTTGAAATAAAGATGTTCTTCTATATAATACTTAAATTCGTGCAATCTTATAATTTCTAAATGCAAAATATATTTCAATTGCTGTAGTTTTTAAAACTGTTGCAGTTGGAATTGCCAGAAGCATTCCTAAAACACCGAATAATTGGCTGCCCGCAATTATTAAAAGAATAATTACTATAGGATGCATATCTACGCTTTTAGAAAATACATAGGGCTGAACAAAACCGTTATCAAGAATATAAACGATTAACATCAATAAAAATATGTAAGGTACATGAGAAAGGTCTCCATATTGTATTATAGAAATGATGATTGCAGGGATACCCCCGATTATTGGCCCGAAATATGGAACTAGATGTCCTAATCCCGCAATAATTCCTAAAGGAAGAGCATTTGGTATTCCGATAAGATAAAAACCAATGCCGCAGGTGAACCCTACAAATGTTGCGTCAAAAACCCACGCCCTTACAAACCTTCCTAACTGAACACTTACTTTTTTTAATATCCAGTAAGACATTTCAAAATATTTATTCGGAAGAATATTAAGCATGCCTACAAATATTTTTTTGCTGTCTTTAAGAAGGAAAAAAGTTATGAATGGAATAATTACTAATAAGTGCTACCACAGATACTATACTGGAAAGCAGAACTGAAATTCTATCAATTGGATTCTGGATCCACGAATCAATGAAATTTCTTATTCCCGCAGAAATTTCTCCGATGCTGAAAAATGGAAAATATCTGTAAATATCTCTTTCAAGAATTGAAATCTGACTTTCTAATGTATTTATATGAAGAATCTGAACAAGCTGGTTAACCTGGTATAAAAGCTTGGGAACAAAAACCGAAAGAGTAATATAAACCAGGAATCCTACTACTGCAAACATTATTATAGTGGACATTATCCGGTTAAGACCTTCTTTTTCCAGTTGTTTGATAAAAGGATCAAATATAAAAGCAAGGAGGATAGAAATGATTAAAATTATTAATAAATCGGAAAGCAAGTAAAGAATATAGAGTAAAACTACAGCTAGTATTACCCAAAGTAAAATCTTGGAAACTTTTTTTAAGTTTGATTCAACCATTTTTTAATAGTTTACTGATTCAACTCTCCTTATTCCCGGAACTTCTCGCATTAGCGCCCTTTCGATTCCTGCCCGTAATGTCATCTGGGACATTGGACAAATATCGCAGGCTCCTGTTAGTTTGACTTTAACTATTCCGTCACCTGTTATTTCAACTAATTCTATGTCCCCGCTGTCAGCCTGCAAAAAAGGTCTTATTGCATCGAGAGCTTTTATAACATTTTCTTTCATGTAGGGCTTTTATTTATTTATTCTTCATCATCAAGCAGAATTTCAATCTTTGAATCTGCAGTTAGATTTCTCAAATGGACCTGTTGAGCTAAATTACGGGCAATTTCCATTATAATCTTTGCATGCTCCTGATCCGGCGTATCAAAGACTATCGGGATACCTTTATCTCCGCCAATTCTTATTCTAGGCTCAATAGGAATTCCGCCAAGAAAATGAGTATTGAGCTCCTTTGATAATTTAACACCGCCTCCGGATCCAAAAATATCATATTTTTTCCCGGTATCCGGGGCAATAAAATAACTCATATTTTCGATTATTCCTAAGACCGGAACATTCACTCTGGTAAACATTTTAAGCGCTTTTCTTGCATCAATCAGTGAAACTTCCTGAGGTGTAGTCACAATAACTGCACCTGTCAGTGGAATAGTCTGCACTAAAGTCAATTGTATATCACCCGTACCTGGAGGCATATCAAAAATTAAATAATCAAGTTCCCCCCAATCCACATCTGTCATAAATTGTTTTACAGCCCCGCTTGCCATTGGACCTCTCCAGATAACCGGAGCATTATCATCTACTAAAACACCAATAGATATAAGTTTGATACCATAACTCTCTAGTGGAATCATTTTCATACTTTGCTGGTCTTGATATACCTTTGGTTTCTCCTTTATTCCCAACATCAATGGGATACTGGGACCATAGATATCCGCATCTATTAAGCCCACCTTTGCCCCATCTTTAGCAAGAGCAACGGATAGATTTACTGCTGCCATGCTTTTACCTACCCCGCCTTTACCGCTTGCAATTGCTATTGTGTTCTTTACATAGGGAAGTAATGAATCTTTTTTCTTGTCTTTATGGGTGCTGACTCTTGTTTCAATATTTAATTCTACGTTTTTCAATTCAGGGAAGTCACTTTTTATTTCATTGCTAATCTTACCTTTTAATTCATCCGTTACATCTGACGGCGGAAGCGGCAGAACTATATCTACAGTTAAAGATTTTCCCTTTACATCTATTCTTTTTATGGAATTAAGAATCAATAACTCTTTTTTAATTCTAGGATCATCCACTTTTTTTAACGAATTCAAAATCTCAGTCTTTGTAATATCACTCATTGGTTATACCTTGCTTTCAAAAGATTAAAATATTTTAAATATTCATGTAAAATATATTGATATTCTTCGGGAATGTAAAAGATAAAACAGTCAAAAATAAAAGGTCATTTTGATTTTATTTTCTTAACGCGCGAAGCTGCTTTAATAGTGCAGTTCATAAGCCATTCCTGTGAATCTATTCTCTTTTCTCCATCCTGTGGATGTAAAAATTCATATTCCATATTGGGAAGGAGTATCCTCGACTTAACATTATCTTTTAATGAAGCTTTGACCAAAGTACTCATCAGTTCATTTTTAATATCGGGATCTTTTATCGGGAAAGCAATCTCGACTCTTCTGTCGAGATTTCTCTGCATTAAATCAGCACTGCTTAAATATATTTCCTCTGTACCATTATTGTAAAAATAAAACAATCTGCTATGTTCAAGATAACGGCCAACAATGCTTATGACTTTTATATTTTCACTTAAATTTGGAATACCCGGAATGAGACAGCAAATCCCCCGGACTATTAAATCAATTTTAACTCCATTATTGGATGCTTCATAAAGAGCTGATATTAAAACCGGGTCAACTAATGAATTAATTTTGAAGATTAATTTCCCTGTTCCACCGGCTTTAATATTTTCAATTTCCCGTATTATTAAAAAAAGGAACTTCTCTCTCATATTGATAGGGGCTACAATAAGTTTTTTAAAGTCAACTTGCTTTGAATATCCGGTTAAATAATTAAAAATATCGGAAACATCAGTGCATATATCCTTATCATTTGTAAATAATCCAAGGTCAGTATATAATTTGGCGGTTGATACATTGTAATTTCCTGTCGACAAATGTACATACCTATTCACACCATCAGATTCTTTTCGGACAACTAATGTCATCTTTGCATGAGTTTTTAAGCCTACTAATCCATAAACCACATGCACTCCTACTTTTTCCAGTTCCCTTGCCCAGAAAATATTATTCTCCTCATCAAATCTTGCTTTTAGTTCAACAAGTACCGCAACCTGCTTCCCCCTTTCTGCTGCCTCAATAAGATAATTTAGAATAGGTGATGAAGAGCCTACTCTGTAAAGTGTCTGTTTTATTGCCAGTACCTCCGGGTCAACTGAGGCCTGTTTAATAAACTCAACTACCGGAACAAAAGAATGGTATGGATGATGAAGAATGATATCTTTTTGTCTAATGATAGAAAAAATGTCTTCTTCGCCTTCAAATTCTTTCAGCACAACAGGGTAATATGGCTTGAATTTTAATTGATGTAGAGGAAGGTCATATAGTGAAATTATATCGCTTAAACCAATAGGACCTTCAAAAACGTGGACATCCTCTTTGTTTATTTGAAGGTTTTCAATAAGTGTCTGCAGCATAAATTCGGGCATTTTAGCCGCTACTTCCAGTCTGACAACTCTGCCAAATCTTCGTTGCCGGATATTTTCTTCGATAACTCTTAAAAGATCATCCGCCTCATCTTCCTGCAATTCAATATCGGTATCTCTGGTTATTCTAAAACGATGTGCTTCAACAACTTCCATTCCTGGAAATAATAAATCAAGGTTGGCCTTAATTAAATCTCCTAACCAGATGTACTTTGCATAAAATTTCCCGTTAACAGAAGCCTTCTTTTGAGGATTAATTATTGTATCAATCTGCATTAGTCTGGGTAAAATATTCGGAACTTTAACTCTCGCAAAATGGTTTTCTCCGTTAGGTTTCCTTACAAGTATGGCGAGGCTGAGACTCAGATTAGAAATATAAGGGAATGGTCTTCCGGGATCGAATGCAAGCGGGGTAAGTACAGGATAATATTTCATTTTTAAAATATTCTGTTAGAATTCCTTTTTCTTTTTCCGGTAAATTATCATATTCTGCTATTATAATCCCGTTTTTTTTGAGTGCAGGAGTTACATCGTTCTGCCATAAACCATTGATCGTTTTTAACATCGGCTGCAGTATCTTTTCTATTCTTCGAACCTGTTCAAGGGGGGTTAATCCATCAATCGTCGGCTCAAGTACATCTGCGGCTATTTGTTCCTTTAAACCGGAAACCCTAATCATATAAAATTCATCCAAGTTAGTATGAAAAATAGAAATGAATTTTACTTTTTCAAGGAGGGGTAAATGAGGATTCAAAGCCTCTTCAAGAACCCTTCGATTGAATTCAATCCAGCTTAAATCTCTGTTAAAGAAATTCTTTGTATTATTATATTTTTTTAATAATTCTTTTCCCAGCATCAAAAAACCAATGAAAGAACCCTTAATATAGGGTATTTTAGAGATATAATCTCCGTAAAAAACAATTTAAACAATTACATTTTCGTCTGTAAATAATTTTTGAAATTCTCTGGGCTTTCTTTCTTTCCATGAACCCTTATGATATGCATATCCGGTAATTAAAGGTACTGCAATAGTAGCCTCTGAATAAACCATTTGTTCGAAAGTTGTTTCAACCTTCCCCCATGAACTGGCTTCCTTTAAAGTAGAAGATGAAAGTGCTCCATCTCTTACATCAGCTACAGTTACCTGGATAGCATATTTATGCATAGGCGCATCCTCTTGAAGAATATCAGCAGCAACTACAATATCCTGAGTAAAATTTTTAGGAACACCTCCTCCAATCATGAAAATTCCGGTATCTTTGCTCTTCAATTTAATTTTTGTAAGTTCCAGAAAATCCTTTGCTGAATCAATAGACACATGCTTAATTGGATTCTGGGTTTGATGGATGATAAAACCGAATCCGGCAGAACAGTCAGAGAATGCAGGTACAAAAATAGGTACATTTTTCTTATATGCTGCGAATATAACGGAATCATCAACTTTAGGGCCGTCATGATCTTCCAGATATCTTCCAAACTCCCATAGAAGTTCCCTCGAAGAATAAGGACGGGGTTCAAGGCTGTCAAATATTTTTCCGCACGTCTCATCACATACTCTTAACTCATCTTCATCTATAAAAGTATCATATATCCTATCAATATGTAATTTACGCAGCTGATTATCATCGCTGAATGGTGTACCTTTATAATGTTTGAACCCTAATGCCTCAAAAAAATCCTGGTCAACCATGATCGCACCTGTAGAAACTACTGCATCAACCATATTGTTGTCAATAAGATCATAAACAACCTTCTTTAATCCAGCACTAAATAAACTCCCTGCAAGCGTAAGAATTATCCCGCATTCTTTATCATTTAGCATCATATCGTAAATATTTGCTGCTCTAGACAAGTCACGGGCAGAAAAAGCCATTTTTCCCATTGCATCAACCAGAGATATAACATTATTTTTTTTAATATCTATATGTTGAATGATCTCCTTTAAAAAATCCTTTTTGCCTGCCATTTTATTGCTCCTTGCTGTTAGTCTATATTAAAATAAAATAAAATGTTTTAAAGAGAAATAAATATAATGAATCTGATAAAATAATCACATCTTTTCCCAGAGTAACCCCGTTATAACTCCTAGGTAACTCCTAGGTAACTCCAAGGTAACTCCAAGATAACTCCAAGATAACTCAATATATAATCCAGCATGACTGAAACATTAAGTCTCCGGTTGCAATCCGGAATATATATATATAATCTAATACTTTTTAGATCAACTCTATTGGATCTGACCGAAAAATACTTCGTGCCCCTTCGTGCCTTTGAGATTTTGTGGCTATTATTAGAGTTTTATATAAAGGAAAAGATCACCGGAACTCTGTGATTGAGAAACATCAGGAGAATCACAAACATAATTAAAAAAATTTCTTAGCTATTCTCAAAATACCTTGTTTCCATGGTACTCTGTGTGAGACACCGCTTTTATCCTTGAATTCTTCAAAGTGGTCAGTGTACCATTTGTAATTTCTTACCAGTGCATCTTTATTCGAATATTTGGGTTTAAATCCCAGCTTCTTTTCAGCTTTTTCTATTGACACAAAAGAATCCTTTGAAGCTGTTTCATAAACCCATTTATAAAGAGGGGAAAGCTTAAATGTTTCCAGCAGCTTTAGTACAACGATTATAGGTTTTTCGGGAAGCGGAACAATCTTTTTTCCGAACCCTGCGTAATCCAAAACTGCCTGGTAATCTTCTTTCATTGTGGTATATTCTTTTGCGCCGATATTAAAAGTATCGTTAACATTTTTTTCTTCCAGTGTGGCACATAAATAAATCGCATCACACAGATCTTCAACGTCCATAAGCTGGTAGCGATTATTACCGCTCCCAATCATTGGAAACCCTTTACCATCTTTTGCCCAATCAAAAAGCAAATCAAAAACACCCAGTCGTTCGGGACCTACAAATGATTTTGGTCTTATAATAGGGACACACATACCTCCTGCCCTATACTCTAGGCACTCTTTTTCTGCTGAAATCTTTGCCTTTCCATATGGTCCTACACCATCAAGTTTATCATCTTCATAAAGAGGATGGTGATCCGGTATTCCGTACACTGCAGTGGAAGATATATGAATAAATCTTTTTACACTATTTTCCTTTGCAGCTTCAAGTAAATTTTTTGTACCCTTAATGTCTGTAGAAAAGATATCCTCAGCCTTATAAAGCGGCAGTGCTGCAGCAGTATGAACAATTATATCAATATCTTTTACTGCATTCTTTACAGCCCCTTTATCTCTGATATCACCCTTAATTACTTTTATTTTATCTGCAATATCGGGATATTCAAAGTCAGCAATATCAAGTGAAACAACTTCTTCTCCCTTGTTGTATAAATAACGAATTAAATTTATCCCTAAAAATCCGGCTCCCCCTGTCACTAAAAATTTCATATAATTTGTTGAGTTATTTGTTGATAAATAAAATACTTAATCAAGTTACTAACTCATATTACGCATAGCTGTCATTCTGAACGAAGTGAAGAATCTCAAGGTTTATAATTTGCACAATTTTGTGATACTTCGCCCTCCTCAATATGACAAAAAAATAATCTCGTAACATGAGTTACTAAAAATAGTGAAATTTATTAATTAGCGGAAAAATTTTATTTATTATAATTTTAAATATGAAGCATATTATAAAAATTAAAAATAATAGTAACGGA
The DNA here is from genome assembly GCA_963742995.1 of uncultured Ignavibacteriales bacterium. Classification (GTDB taxonomy): domain Bacteria; phylum Bacteroidota; class Ignavibacteria; order Ignavibacteriales; family Ignavibacteriaceae; genus CAVQBP01. The sequence continues at coordinate 70,321 of CAVUOL010000087.1, read as the reverse complement.
ATTATCAGTTTCTCCGGCTCTGTAATTATCCATTTAACACTTTTTATTTTAGCTGCTTTTATTTTTAAGGTTACAACTGAAAAATCTAACGTTGGTAGCCGCTATGTTCAAATTAAAACAGGTGAGTTTATAGAGGAGTCAAAAAGTGATATCCCCAAACAGGAAAAAAGTGAACCGCATCTAAAAAAGCAAGAAAATAAAATAAACGATAAAAAAGTACCGGAAAGCAACACCAAATCTAATTTATTAGCATTATCGGATACATCGGGACTCTATCAGATCTATAAAGAATCCACACTTGATGTTTCTATAAGGTACCCTTCAGGCTGGACATATATTGATCAGGACGTAAAAAATAAATTGGATGGTGTAACTTTTTGGGCTGCTGACGGAATTTACTCTCCTCCTCCATATGTTCATGTTGAAGTAAAAGAAAAATACCTTTTTAATCCCGGAAGATACAAATATTCCATTAAAACTGATGATTATACGGCTTATTATAATGATCCCGAAGAATTATCCGGACAAATTTCTCAGGAAGTATATATAAGAACTAATATTGATGAAGATTTCAGCATAAAATTAATAATGGAAGGCAAAGAACCTTTTAAAGCATTTCAACCTGTTTTCTTCGGAATGATTAAAACTTTTAAATTTGACAATTCACTATTCTAATTTGTAGATTCCAGGAACTAATTAGTATTTTTTATAAGGAGCCTGTCATGAAATCTATTTTAAGTATTTTCATCTTCACAATGGTTATCTTCTGTTTCCTCCCGGTAAAATCCTATTCACAGTCATTTGAAGGTAAAATTGTTATGCAGATTACTTCTAAGGATCAAGATCAGCCTCAGACTATTGATTATTATTGTAAAGGAAGCAAAATACGTTTTGAAGGTAAAGGAGTGGAAGGCAGCGGAGGTGCTATGGTTATGGATACTAAAGATTATAGTGCTCTTATAATAGTTCCGCAGCAAAAAATGTATATGACATATTCTTATAAAAATATGCTCGGTGCAGCTAGTGATACTATGAAAAATAAAATGCAAACTGAAATGGAGAAGGGGAACATTAAAATGACAGGCGAGACAAAAGAAATAAACGGATTTCCCTGTGAGAAATGGGTATATAAAGATGATGAAGGAAACAGCGGGGAAGCCTGGATGACTAAAGGAATATCGAATTTTTTCTTTTTCAGTAATCCTATGAGACCTGAAAACAACGAACCTGAATGGCAAAAGAAATTAACCAATGAAGGTTATTTCCCTATGATGGTTATTTCTAAGGATGAAGACGGAAATATTGATTCTAAGATGGAAGTAACATCTATTGAAAAGAAATCTTTAGATGATTCTCTATTTTCTCCTCCTTCTGATTATAAGAAAATGGATATCCCCATGATGAATCATGGCAACTAATCAAATCCATTGCAGTTCACTTTAGAGCCTGTGTATCATTAACCAATGGATTTATCCATTGGTTTAACAGGAAAATTAAGCCCCCTCCTAATGGTTTTTCTGTATTTTCACACAGCCTCTTTTAGTGAACTGAAAATCAGGAAAATGAAAAGAAAGAGGCTTTAGCCTCATTATATGAATTTATCCAGGAAAGATAATGTAAGATACCAAAATAAGCTAAATAACTATTAACCATTAACAATTAACCATTAATCATTCACGATTTTCTTGACTTTTTTAAAGTATCCACCTAAATTAGTATTCTTTATTTGAAAAGATTTGGCTTTTTGGAGGAAACATTTGAAACAGGAAAAATTAACTAAATTCATAAGTTCGGAAGATGCAGGCAAAAAGTGGTTTGTTATTGATGCAAAAGATCAAGTATTAGGCAGGCTCGCATCAAAAGTAGCTGTAATTATTCGCGGGAAGAACAAAGCAATTTTTACCCCTAATTCGGATACTGGAGATTTCGTAATTATAATCAATGCCGAACAGGTTAAAGTAACCGGAAAGAGGGGATTACTTAAAACTTATGCCCACCATTCAATGTATCCGGGTGGTCTAAAAATTAAAACATTCTCAGAGGTAATGGCAAAAAAACCTGAGTTTATTATTGAAAACGCTGTTAAAGGTATGCTTCCTAAAAACCGTTTAGGAAATAAATTAATTAAGAAATTAAAAGTATATAAAGGGAATGAACATCCCCATCAGGCCCAAAAGCCCGAACAATTAAGTTTATAACGGAGATTTAATGTCAGATCAAATTTATGTAGGCAGAAGAAAAACATCGGTAGCAAGAGTTATTTTAAGAAATGGAAACGGTAAAATTACTGTCAATGGTAAAGAATTTGAAACTGCATTCCCGCAGCTCCTCAGCAGAGAAGATATTTTGAACCCTCTCAAAGTTACAGAAACAGAAGGGAATTATGACATTATAGTTAATGTTCAGGGGGGCGGTACAACCGGGCAAGCTCAAGCCATCAGACTTGGAATTTCCAGAGCACTGATTGAAATAAATCCCGATCATAGAACTGCTCTTAAGAAGGAAGGGTTTTTAACAAGAGACCCGAGAATGGTTGAACGTAAAAAGTACGGTCGTCCTAAAGCTAGAAAAAGATTTCAATTTTCGAAAAGATAACTTGAACTTGAACTTACACTTGAACTTGTAAATTATTTATTAAACAATTATTCATATTTCCTGATTTGCTTCCTGTGTCCCCTATACCGGGATGAAAAGCAAAGTTGATGGAAATAGAAGCCCGGTAATTACCGGAATAAACAGGAGTAAAAAATGCAAAAGGTAGATTTAGTTCAGCTTATTGAAGCTGGTGCACACTTCGGTCATTTAACACGCCGCTGGAATCCTAAAATGAAACCATATATTTTTATGGAGAAAAACGGGATTCATATAATTGATCTTAAGAAAACGCAGGAATATCTCTCAGTGGTCTATGATAGTTTATCCCGCTTAGTTGCCGATGGTAGAAAAGTTCTCTTTGTCGGAACTAAGAAACAAGCAAAAAATATCGTTGAAACTGAAGCCAGAAGATGCGATTCAAATTGGGTTAGTGAAAGATGGCTGGGCGGAATGCTTACGAATTTCGCCACCATTAGGAAAAGTGTAAAAAGATTAAATAATATTGAAAAACAAGAAACAGATGGTACCTTCGAAAAAATAACAAAAAAAGAGAGACTGTTCTTATCGCGTGAAAAAGATAAATTGAAAAAAGTTCTGGAAGGCGTTGAATCTATGTCCCGGCTCCCTGGAGCTATGTTTGTTGTTGATATTAAAAAGGAATCTATCGCAATTAAAGAGGCAAAAAGATTAGATATACCTGTATTTGCTGTTGTTGATACTAACTGCGATCCTGATCTTGTCGATTATATCGTTCCCGCAAATGACGATGCTGTTAAAACTATAGAGCTTATCGTAAGACATATGGCTGATGCAGTTATTGAAGGAAATCAAAAAATGCAGGAACATAAAGCCGAAGAAACCGCTGAAAAGGAAAGATTGAAAAAAGAAAGAGAAGAAGAAAAAATCAGAAATAAAGAAAAAGCTGAAGCAGAAAGAGAAGAAGCTAAAAAGGAACAAGCCGCAAAGGATCAAGCTAAAAAAGAAGAAATTGCAAAGGAACAAGCTGCAAAGGAACATGCTGCTTCCAGTGAAGAAAATAAAAATCAATAAAAAGGGTAGTTATTATGGCAATTACTGCTGCACAAGTAAATGAGTTAAGACAAAAAACCGGTGCAGGAATGATGGACTGCAAAAAAGCTTTAACAGAAGCTAATGGCGATATTCAAAAAGCTATTGAAATTTTAAGAAAAAAAGGAGCTTCGGTAGCTTCTAAAAGAGCAGAAAAAACTGCCGGAGAAGGTTTAATATTAACTAAAGTTTCCGATGATAAAAAAGAAGGTGTTATTGTTGAAGTAAACTGCGAAACTGATTTCGTGGCAAATAGTGAAGATTTTAAGAATTTCGCAGAGGATGTCATAAATACAGTTTCAGCTAAAAAACCCCTTAGTGTCGAAGAATTATTAAATGATAAGTCATTAGAAAATAAAAAAAATGATGTAATGGGTAAGGTCGGAGAAAAAGTCGAAATATCCCGTTTCAAAGTTGAAGAAGCTTCAAATGGCTTAGTGGTTGATTATATTCATCCCGGTTCAAAGTTAGGTGTGCTGGTTAAATTTGAGGATGGTACTAACACTGAAAGTCTTTCAGGACTCGGGAAAGACATTGCAATGCAGGTCGCTGCTATGAATCCAATATGCGTTTACCGTGAAGAAGTTCCAAAAGATACTATAAGTAAAGAACTTGAAATCTATAAAGAAGTTGCAAAAAAAGAAGGTAAACCGGAACAGATTTTAGATAAAATTGCACAGGGAAAGCTGAATAAGTTTTATCAGGAAAATTGCCTTATTGAACAGGCTTTTATAAAGGATAATTCAAAATCAGTTGGTGATCTGATTAAAGAATATAATACTAAAACTAACGGTAATGCTAAAATCTCTCTGTTTTACCGTTTCCATTTAGGGGATCAAAAAAAATAATTTTTCTTAAAAGGTCTTAATATTATTAAGACCTTTTTTTTTATATTTACCTATAACTTTTACGCGATTTATAATGAATAAGCTAAAATACAAACGCATTCTTTTGAAATTAAGCGGCGAATCTCTAATGGGGCAAAAAGGATTTGGAATTGACCCTAAAGTTCTGGATTTTTTTTCAGCGGAAGTGAAAAAAGTCCATGATATTGGTGTCCAGCTCGGTATCGTAATCGGCGGCGGAAATATTTACAGAGGTTTAAGCGCAGATGATCAGGGAATTGACCGGGTTACCGGTGACCAGATGGGAATGCTTGCTACAGTTATAAATTCTCTGGCTCTTCAAAATGCAATTGAACACAGGGGAATATATACTAGACTGATGAGCGCTATTAAAATGGAAGAAATGGCTGAACCCTATATTAGAAGAAGAGCCCAAAGGCATCTTGAGAAGGGAAGAGTTGTTATTTTTGGTGCGGGAACCGGTCATCCATATTTTAGTACTGATACTGCAGCTTCTCTAAGAGCGGTTGAAATTGGTGCAGATGTAATTATTAAAGGAACTCGCGTTGATGGTGTTTATGATTCGGACCCTGAAAAAAATCCAAATGCCTTTAGGTTTGATAATATTACATATATGGATATTTTAAAGAAAAATCTGCGTGTAATGGATTTAACCGCAATCAGTTTATGCCAGGAAAACAAGCTGCAAATTATTGTTTTTAATATGAATGTGCCCGATAATTTAATAAAATTAGTAAAGGGAGAAAACGTAGGAACATTAATTCAAAATCTGGAAGAAGTAGAAAGTTAACTTCTCCTGCTTTTTTATAAAAATTAACCGGAGAAATTAAATGGAACAGACAATAAAAGATGCAAAATCCAGAATGGATAAGTCTTTAGAAGCTTTGAGATCAGAACTTTCAAAAGTTAGGTCGGGTAAAGCAACAACAGCTTTGCTTGATGGAATAAAGGTTGACTATTACGGTAATATGACGCCGTTAAATCAGGTCGGGAATCTTACTGTGCTTGATGCCCATACTTTATCATTTACACCCTGGGATAAATCTATGGTAAATCCCGCTGATAAAGCTATACTTGAAGCTAATATTGGTTTAAACCCTGTGAGTGATGGAACTAATTTAAAGATTCCGATTCCTCTCTTAAATGAGGAGAGAAGAAAAGAATTGGTTAAAATTGTTAAAAAGTTTGGTGAAGATACTAAAATAGCGGTAAGGAATATTAGACGTGATGCAAATGATCATTTGAAACGGGAAGAAAAGGATAAAAAGATATCCGAAGATCAATTGAAAGATGCAGAAGATAGAATTCAAAAACTTACTGATGAACATACACAAAGGGTTGATGAGATATTAAAACATAAAGAAATTGAAATCATGGAAGTGTAGTTAAAATCATAAAATAAAAATTTCTATTTACCCGGTTTTATACCGGGTTTTTTTATAACTCCAACCCATCCATTCATTCCTTCATCCATTCATCCATCAAACTTCTTAGAAAAAATATAGTTAAATTTGTATTAAGGAAATCTCAAATTAAGAAAGGGAGAAAAAATGTATCCGAAAAGTATTGAATTATTAAACAAAGCTGTTTCCGATGAATTATCTGCTGTACATCAATATATGCTTTTTCATTTTTATTGCGATGACTATGGTTATGATTTACTGGCAAACTTATTCAAAAGAACGGCTATTCAGGAAATGCTGCATATAGAAAGATTGGCTGAACGCATTTTATTTCTAAAAGGCGAAGTTGAAATGATTGCTTCTGAAGAAGTAGAGAAAATTCATGAGGTAGATGGGATGTTAAAGAAAGCTGCAAAAATGGAAGAAGATGGCGCAAGGGAATATAATCTTTGGGCCAATGAATGTTCAGCAAATGCCGATGCTATTTCAAAACAGTTGTTTGAAGGACTCGTGTCTGAAGAAGAAATCCACTTTGATCAGTATGATACGGAACTGGATAATCTAAAAAAGTTCGGCGACAGCTACCTTGCACTCCAATCAATCGAGAGAAGCAGGGGAAGAAATACAGCAGGTGCTGCAGCAAATAATTAAATCATAAAAAACAGCAGCCGGAATGAAACCGGCTGCTGTTTTTAATTGTTAGAGCTTTTATTTAATTAGGTTTATTTTAATTGTATTAGCAATTCTATTTCCTACCTGCAGCTGAACCAGATAGATACCGCTCGCAAGGTAATTGCCTGATGCATCTTTACCATTAAATGTAACTGCATGCCAGCCTTCCGAAAAATAAGAAATATCAATTACAGCAACCAATTCACCTAATAAGTTGTAAATTTTTATAAGCTTAGTCATACCCAATGAACTATGATCTAAAAAGAACCGGATATTAGTAGTGGGATTAAACGGATTAGGGAAATTACCAGCCAAATATGAATCTGGAATGATCAATCCTTTATCTCCTGAAGATAATACGGAGAGTGCTTCAGAAGTATAATCGGCTATATATGCAGTATAACGGCATCTAATATTATAAGCTAGGCTGAGGTCGATATCTCTTTGTTTCAGTTCAGCAGTTTCTCCGTAAACCTCAATTTCTCTTTCAATTGCATCGATAGTCTCTTTTGCCCAAATAGATTCTGTAAACTTATTCTCATTGGTTTTGTCATTAAAGTTTAGGCGAAAGTCATACGCTCTCATTCCATTTACAGAAGTACCCGCAATACTGATTCCCGATTCTCCTGATTTTTTATATCTTCCGGTCATAAAGAAAAGGGAGCCTGCATAAGTGGAAGGCAGCTTTTCGGGTATAACCTGAGAAACTCCCGCGCCTCCATATTCGAATGCAATATTCTTTAATACAGGCTGACTTATTTGATCAAAAACCTGCAGCATCTTTTCACCCAGATTATCCAATGGATTAAGATATGTTACGAATCCGTAGTTTAATGCAGCAGTCATTTCCAAACGTTCTCTATCGAGATTATCACCAATACCTATCGGGAAAATTCCTGCTTTATTTGTATTCAACGATTCAATTTCTTTTGGATCTATTACTGTTCTCCCATTCGTAAATATTATTATCGAATTGCTAAACTTGTCATCTTTAATTTGATTAAAACTTGCCTTAATTGCATCATTCATATATGAACCATAAGAAGTGCTTATAGAAGATAAATAATCTTTTGCACTTTGAATATTTTCGGGACTTGCTGTAATAGGTGCTGATTTCCATGCCTCGGTGTTATAATTGAAAACTATAATATTGAAATAATCCTTTGAATTTAATAGATCAAGAGATTTCGAAATTGCATAAATACTTTGATTTAAATTATTCCCATACATCTCCGAAGAATTTGAAAGAATGAAAAATATTCGTCGCGGAAAGATACTGTCAGGTTGAGCTTCATTTTGTGGTTTAACAAATAAAGTGAAATGCCCATCCAATGTATCATTTGCTGTGGAATAAAAATCAACTCCCAGGTTTGAGTTATCAGTATCATAATAAAATTTAAAATCCTCATTAGCATAAGTCTTCGGCTTTAATAGCTGAATCTTCAAATTATTTTTGTCAGATTGAACAACCTTGTAATCAGAATTCCCCGGTAAATCAAATTCAGTAATATCGTTATTAGAACTAACGTTAATATTTATCTGCAGCTGATCCAGGGGATATGTTACAAAATTTTCAGTACTTAATGGAAAATCGTAAGAGACTCTTCGCTGATAATATTCACATAGACTGACATAATGTATCTCCACCTTTTGTATCGTTCCCGGTTTAATTCCTTTAAGCAGTATTTTTATACCATTCCTTCCAATATACTTATTTACTTCGGCTGCTACACCGCCTTCTCCGGTTCCGGGATTAACAGCTTGTTCTTTCACCTTTAAAACTGCCTGATATACTTTATCATTATACCAGTATAAGAATTTTGTTGCCCTTGCATTTGGAGGAAGAGGGAAAGAATAAACTGCATCGGTTGAATCATACCATTCATTTTTAAATTCCTGGTACACAATTGTTTCCGCAATCTCGCCTGAAATATTAACTGTTACTTCTGTGACTGTATTTCTTAAAAAATCTTTCGGATATTCCTGATTTGACGGCAGCAATAAACCGTTTGCATAAGAAATGACTGATAAACAAAAGACTAAATAAATAATTTTAATATTAATTTTTTTCATTTCTAATCCCCGGTATTACTTTAAAAATAGAATTTTTGCAGTCTCATAATATTTAGATTCTTTCATATCGGTGAGCACCAATCTTACTATATAAAGACCGGAGCTTATATGTTCACCTTTTTCATTTATTGCATTCCAGGTTATCTTTTGCTGATTATTTTCAACCGGTAATGTTTTAACTAATTGTCCAAGTACGTTAAATATTTTCAATTCTCCTTTTATATAATTCGAATTATTAACAACAAAATTAATTACCGGATTAAATGGATTTGGATAAAAACTGAGATGGTGAGAAGCAGGCTCACTACTTGATTCTACCGGCAGATTATAAGTTTTAATAATTCCCATTCCTGCATAATTTATTTTAATTTTAATTTGATGAGTAGCTGGATTCTCCGATGCACTTTGGTAGCTTAATAAATATTTATCGGTAGCTTTCATTCTGCTCACATCAAGAAGAATATCACGGAAGTTTCCGAAAATATCATAAAAATTACCGCCGGTTGGAATCACTATCGGATCAAACCAATCCATTTGAAGATCGTTTAAACCGACTCCATTTACCGTAATTTCCATGGAAAGCATTCGATTTACAATCTGCTGTTGGGTATAACTTCTTTGATGATACGGTTCATCTGTAACCCAAATGATTGTCCTTTTACTGCCTGGTCTGAATGACAATTCCGTAGCTTTATACAAACCGGAAGGAGAATCTTCATCTCCGCCCCAAAGAACAATTGAACTTAATCTTTGTTTTACAAGCTCAATATTATTAGTTAAATCCCAGATGTGATCAACATAATCGCTAAAAGTAACAATGCCAATTTGATAATCATATCCGCGTGCAGCAAGACTATCCGCAAATTCTCCCACATTGTCTCTGACCTTATTAATATTATCACCCATACTTCCACTGACATCCAAAACAAAAACAACATCAGCCAGTAAAGCTGCCCCTGAATAAGATTTTCCAAATTCAAAATCATTAATCCGGGCATTATCTTCATACAGGAAGATATTCTCTTTGACAAGATTAAATATTCTTTGACCTGTTCTTTCTCTTTCAACACTAAAGAATAATTTTACTGCTGGAAAATCTTTAGTTGATAATGAATCATCAACAATAGCCAATCCTGTATCGGCAACCGGAGTTGCCGGTATAAATATATTACGATGTAATTCATCGATTACTTCATTATCTTCTTTAACCGAAATAATTGCCTCAACAACTTTATCTTCGTAAGAAATAGATGATGAAAGAAGTATAGGATAAAAAGTAGCCTTAATATTATCAACAGTTTTGAAATTATCTGAATTCCCTGATTTTAAATTTGATGGAAGTGCTAAATCAATATTGCAGTTTATTGGAGCACTTGTAAGGTTATTTACTTCAGCATAAGTTGTAAAAGTTTTCGGAAACATCAGGTTATCAGTCATATCAAAATAACCGGGGATATCCCATCTTAAAAATAGTTTTGAAGAAAAATCGGGTGCTTTTAAATCTACATTCAATTGACAGCTATTCTCTTCATTGGGAGCGAGATTTTTATTCTGCCATAGAATTTGCAGATCTAGATCGTACAATGTTTTTGAAGTATCCAATGCAGATACATCCTGCTTGAAAAGATCAACCCAGTTTGCAGCAGTTATTTTATTGGGCTTTTTAGATAGATAATTTAAATCAATCCCAATTCCTTTTGCCCCTTTTGATTTTTCCCATAGGACCAAATCATTAGGAACTTCAGAATTAATAAATGTTTTACTCCCAGTTAAATATCCGGATTGCTGTTCAAAATATCCATCGCCCCATTTCCCTAAAGCCGGATCGAAGGTAAAGCCTAAGCCTATTAAATGTTCAACAGAATCCAGATTTTTTATTTTCTGTTTTAGTATTACTCCATGCCCGGTACTGTTTATTACCATTAAAAAGGTAACAGAGATTTTGGATTCCTTTTTAGCATTTATTAAAAGGGTATCTCCATTCATAGTAAAATTTAATTCTGACAAACTGAAGTAATCGTCAAGTTTGTAAATAATATTATCAATTGAAAAAACCGGATATGAAGTTTTAGCATACGGATGTCCAAATGTAATGTCACAATTATCATCTAACTTTGAATCTGATAAACCCGAGGAGGTTCCAATCGTATAATATCCATCAGGTAATAAAGTAAATGATAAAATATCATTACTAATTTCATTATCGGACGAACTTACTTTTGACATTATATTCTGGTTGCTTTGTATGATCGGCTTATTTATATCATACATCATTTTATTTTGTGAGTAAAGTATTGATGCCAATGAAATAATAATTAAAAGAGATATTTTTTTCATATTTCCTCCCTAAATCCCCGTTAATAAAGAAGTAAATTCATAATTATCTTAATAAAACCATTTTTTTAATTTGATTAAAAGAGCCTGCTTGAATCGAACAGAAATAGATTCCGCTTGCTGCATTCTGACCGTATAAATCTTTCCCGTTCCACATAATTTTATAAAGACCCGGACCTTGTTCTTTATCTACAAGAACAGCAATTAATTGCCCGAGAGAATTATAAACTCTTACAACTACATGATAAGCCGAATTATTAGCCGGCAAACTATATTCAATTACTGTTTCCGGATTGAAGGGATTCGGATAATTTTGCTTTAATAAAAAATTATCGGGCAAATTAGATTCATCTTTTTTTACAGCAGTAGGGTCTGTAGGATCCGAATAGAACGCAGTATATGGTGTTAGTATCTGGAAACGTAAACTTAGTTCAATTACCTGGTTTACCAGTTCATCTGTTTCTCCATAGACTTCGATAAGATTTAATATATTATCTATTTTTGATTTTGCCCATAGACGCGGTACAAATCGATCTCCTCCCACCGTGTCTGTAAAATTAATTGTCTTTTTGAATTCAACCTTTTTTGATCTAATATTTCCGGATAATGTTACATTAAAGATTCCACTCTTATTGTATAATCCTAACTGGGTGACCTGGCTTCCCCAGAACAAATCATTAATAATTTTGGGGTATTGGTCCCAGTTATCTAAACCTCCCATATCTATCTTAATATCTGTCATTACTGGCTTTGAAATTCTTTTGAAATGGTTACTAACAACAAGAGAAATGCTGTCATCCGAAGTGATAAATTGAGCATAACCATGATTTGCACTGGAGAGACTGATAAGCAGATTTTTACTTATGTCGTCTCCTACTCCGAAAGAAAAAATTCTAACATTTTTTTGATTATACTTATTTGTATGACTGATTATTGAATCAACATTCATTTCTCCCCAGGTCGGATAACCATCGGTAAGAAATATTAAATTGTTTGATGTGGTATCTTCAAAAGCTTCACTTAAGGAAGCTGTCAAAGCTTCATCAATATTTGTTAAACCCAGAGCATATAGTTGATTAACATAGTTTTTAGCATCATTAATATTATTTGTGCTAGCCTCAACCAAGTCAGGTTTATATTTATTAACAAAGGTTCCAAAAGTAACGATATTAAACTTATCAATAGGATTAAGGAGAGCTAAAAAATCATTAAGTGCTTCTTTCATTTGCTGGATCCTAAGCCCTTCCATACTGGAAGAAACATCAGCAGTAAAGACAATATTTTTAGGAATAATTTCCTCGCCTGAAATACTATCAGGAGGAGTTATCCATATTGCGTAGTAATTATCGGAACCTATTGAATCAGACGTCGATGGAGTATAAGTAAGTATTTGATAATTTACGCTGTCTCTATATGTTTCAAATTTAATAGTCAAATCTTTATCAGGATAAAAATTTTCATCTCCGAAAAGCAATGTATAATGACTTATCATTAACTTTAGTAATCTTTGTTGCGGAGGAATTGGCATGCGAAGGTGAATAGAATTCCTTAAAAGGTGTCTGAGACTGTGCATCAAGATTTACGGAAACAGTTTCCAGAGGCTTGGATGATAGTCCCAAAGTATTTAATTTGAAAGTATAACCAACAGTTCCCAGATCATATTTAAGAGGTTCAACATAAGTAATTTCCGTCCGGACATCACTGTTTGCATCAACCGGAACAATGCTTAATCGAAATAGATTATTCCCTAAATATTCAAGGAGTGCTGGATCAAGCCAATGACGCAGTTTATTATTATAATCATTTATTGCCTGCTGTCTTTCCCTTATCGAAGCAGTATAGCGCTTTCCATTAACCCAATAAATCAATTCGGTCATAACGGCATTTTCAGGTAACGGGAATATATAAATAGTCTCTACCGAAACATTAAGCTCATTATGAAATACCTGATCAATATGAGTAACAGCAATTTGGCCATGGATATCAATTGCCGCATTTACTGATTTAATCCACATTTTTTGATAATCATCATTGCTGAATCTTGGCCGGGAAAAGAGTGCTCCCACAGCGTATACTTCAGAGAATGAAGCTATTACCAAAAAAAGTAAACTAGTAAGAAAAGATATTGTAATTAATTTTTTCATGGTTATCCCCAGTGTAATTATTATTTCCTTTTGAAAAATTTTAACGGAAAGAATTTAAATTTCATCTTTCCCCTTATTTGTTCCTTTTGAGATTGATTCTAATCTAAAACAATAATTAATTATAATCAAACTATTTTTATGGTTTTTATCCAATTAAAATGAAATTCTAATACGGATTATACACTGCAAATTTTGAACCAATTAATAGAAAAATCTAACGTTTATTAATCGAATGTAAATGAAACGTTTCAATATTATTTTAGGATATAAAAACTAAATTTTTTTTATTTTATTATGTTTAATGAGTAAAAACAAATGAAATCAGAAATTATAGATAGAGAAGAAATAAAGTTAAATGAATCGCAGATCAAAATGGTTATTAGCGGATGGGGGAAAGAAGTTCATGATAATTCCAGAGTTGAAAAAATTACATATCTATCTGACCGATTGAAGGTTAAAGGTTATTTAGCTTATCCGATAAAGGGAAAAAATAAAAAATTTCCATGTATTATATGGAATCGCGGGGGGTTCAGGGAGAAAGGGGCTATTGATAAATTTACCGCCAAAGGAATATTCGGTCAACTGGCAAGCTGGGGATATATTGTTTTAGCTTCTCAATATAGAGGAAATGCAGGAAGTGAAGGAGAAGAATATTTTGGCGGTGAGGATGTTAATGATATTTTGAATTTAATTCCTTTGGTAAAAGAAGTTGCTGAAGCGGATAGTAATAGATGGGGAATTGAAGGATGGAGCCGCGGTGGAATGATGACTTTATTAACTTTAATGAAAAATCCATCCTTTAAATGTGCAGTTTTAAGCGGAGCAATTTCTAATTTAAAATCTTATTTAGAGACAGATTCGGAAAGAGAGAATTCTTATAGAGTTCTTTTTGATGAAAATTATGATGAAGAAGTAGATAAACGGACTATAATCGGTAGAGTCGATAAACTTCCTGACATTCCGTATTTGTTACTGCATGGAGGAAAGGACGATACAGTTTCACCTATTCAGACTTTGGAATTATCAAAAGAATTTTATAAAAGAAAAATTTTGCATAGACTGATAATCTTTGAAAACGGCGATCACTTTCTAAAAAATTACAGGAAAGAAGTTGATGAGCAAAGAAAAATGTGGTATGAGAGGTATTTGAATGTATAAAGGTTAAAAAAAAATGGATTAACCCTTTTTTTATATTTAAATGTCTATTATTTGAAGTTGATTAAAGATTTATTCTTGCTATTTATTTTCTTCCTGCAGTTGTTTTAATGCCTGCTGTAATTTTTGAAGTTCATTCGCTGCGTCATTGAACTTCTTATCTCCAAGATATTTCAGATAATTCTCAAACGCATTATTTGCATTTTGAATTTGTTGTTTAACTGTGCTGCTTTCTGCAACTGTTTCTTTAGATGTTGTTGTTTGTACTGCAATTTGGGGTTTAGTTTTTGAAAATAAACTTTGTAGTGCTTGGTCGAATGAAGGTGCGTAAGTTAAATTTTCACCATGCATAACTGCAACCAAACGCAATTCGGGATATGCTGCGGTTTCTGATTGGAGATAAATAGGTTCTACATAAAACAATGTTTTCTCTACAGGGATGGCAAGTACATTCCCCCGTATTACCTTTGAACCCCGCTGATCCCATAGAGTTAATTGCCCGGATAAGAAGCTGTCCTGATCAATTTTAGTTTCAATCTGCTGGGGACCAAGTACAAGCTTGTCCTTTGGAAATTGGTAAGCTAAAAATCTTCCGTAATTATCACCATCGCACATACCTGCAATCCAGCCAATCATTACCTGACGGTTCTTTGGGGTGAATGGCAAAATCAAAACAAACTGTGGTTTTTTTGAATCAGGAAATTGCCACATAATATAATACGGTTGTACCGGTTGAATTTGGCTGTAATATTTTTCGGTTGCCCTAATCCATAGGTCTTCCTGGTTATAAAAAACTGTCGGGTCGGTCATATGGTATTTCGCATAAACTAATCCTTGAACAAGTAGATAATCAATTGGATACCTTATGTGATCGAGTAAATCTTTTGGCATTTCAGCTTTAGTTTTGAACATACCGGGGAAAATATTATTCCATACTCGAATAATCGGGTCTTCTTTATCAACAATGTAAAAATCAACAGAGCCGTTATATGCATCAACGACCGCTTTAACAGAATTGCGGACATAATTTACTCCATTAAGATAAGGGACAGTATTGCTATGCAATTCGGTAGCATTGTCTCCTTCACTGTACTCAATAGTTTCGGCTGAAGAATAAGGTTGGCTGTTGGGATAATAATCCGAAGTAGTATACGCATCAATAATCCAGTAAATCTTTCCGTTTGCAAGTACTACATATGGGTCTTGATCAAAATGAAGGAATGGAGCCAGTTTTTTTACACGCTCTTCAATTTGTCTGTAAAAAAGTATGCGGCTCTGGTCTGTAGTATAACTTGAAAAGAAAAATTGTGAACCGCCAAATTTCCAGCCATATAAAAACTTCAGCCAAATATTGGAAAGTATAACTCCGCCTTTCCCATCGTACTTATTGTACATATTTTCTTCACCACTAGGATAATCAAATTCTTTTTCCTGCGAATTAACAACTACATAACTATTTGTTAACTCACCGTAATAAATTCTGGGCTGGGTAACATCCAGAAGCGGATATTTACTAACTGGAGGAATATCTTTAATTAAAAGATTAGGCAAACCCTGGTTTGTAAAATCACTTACGGTTGTTAGAGCAAGACCATAACCGTGAGTATACTGAAATCTTTTGTTCACAAAAGTCTGACTTTGCTGGGGTAGACTATTAGGCTGTATCTCTCTTGCAGAGATCATTACCTGTCTATATGTACTATCAAAAAAGTACCGGTCTATATCAACATCTTCAAATTCATAGTAGAGACGAAATTCCTGAAATTGTTTGAATACTGCATCTAATGCTCTCCAGTCCCAGAGTCTTACATTTGAAAATATCTGCTGGTTATTATCTACAGTTTTCTGGGTGAAATTCCCGGAAACCGGATATTGTCTTGACTCTATATTGTTTAGATTAAAGCCGTACCTGGTATATTTAATATTATTAATAATGTATGGCTTTTCATAAGTTATTTCGTTCGGAGAAACAAAAATCCATTCGAATATACCGGGAAGGACTGTTAATCCAAGGAACCAGGTGCCAATTATAAAAATACCTGCAGCTAAAAAGACAGATGAATAAAACCTGCTTCCATATATCTTGAATTTTTCAAGCAATTTTTTTAGCAGGTTCCTTAAAGGTGAAATTAATAAAGCTAACCCCGTTAAAAGTGTTAAAATTATTATAATGTTATAAGCAGGTAAAAGGATATTAACATCAGTCCAAACGGGACCATAAACTACACCGGTTGAAGAATACATTAAATTAAATCTGCTAAGATATTTTCCGAAAGCAAGGATAAATATAAAAATAGAAGCGTTTAAAAATAAAGGCTTATATGTTTGTGATAATGTCTTGTCATCTCCGGCTGGAGGTTGAACCAATATATTCTTCCCATCAAACCAGAAAAAGATCGTAATGACACAAGCTGCCAATCCAATTATAGAGAGCGATATTAAAAGCCCGTAAAAATTATTCCAAAAGGGGAGACTGAAAAGATAGAATCCAACATTTTTATGGAGAATAGGATCACTAACGGATGATGGAACTTTATTTATGAATTTTAGGATTATTTCCCAATTGGATAATCCCCATACACCTCCGCTGAATGCTCCAGCTAATACAGCAAAAATTTTAATATACTTTCTTTTGCTGGCTAATTCGAGAGTAAGAGAATAAAGAATCAAGCCTCCGAATAGTGCGCCAACAATAAGAAAAATTGTTTTAGCAAGTATTACAGTCCAGAATCTACTTTCAAACCCCAGAGAAAAGAACCAAAGTGCATCTCCCCAAAAATCCATAAACCAGAATATATACCAGGTAAGAAAACCGATTATAGCGCCAATGATTATTTTACTGCGCTTCCCCTTCTTAAATCCAGTAATTAAAAAGAATGCCGCTATTGCTACAAGTACAAGAATAATTACTGTATACATTTCAAACTCCTCAGGATTAAGACTTTTAATTTATCGATTTTACAGATAAGAAGTTTGTAAAATCAAAAAAATGTCGAAAAAAGACGAATGAATATTACCCGATATAATTTCTTTCAGCAATTGCATCCCATTCATAAATATTTTTCTTAAAACTACTGTAAGAAGCATAAACTTTTTTCGCCATTGGATTAGAGGAGGTTATTTCATCGATTACTTCGTTAGTATATTTACGCAATGCTTCAAAAATTTCATCCGAAAATTGTCTGAACTGGACTTTCCCTTCTTTTTTCATTTTAAGATAATATTCAGTGTTCTTAGCTTCAAAGGCTGAAAGCATTTGTATATTAACTTTAGCAGCTGCAACTTCAATAATATTTTTTAGATCTGCAGGGAGCTTATCGTATATATTTTTATTAACAATTAATTCAAGTACCGAGCCGGGTTCCTGCCATCCCGGATAATAATAGTATTTAGCAATTTTATCGAATCCCATAAGACTATCATGATAAGGGCCAACCCATTCAAGAGCATCAATTACGCCTCTATCGAGATCTGTATAAAGTTCACCTCCTGGAGCCAAAATAGAAGTAGCACCGGTTTTTGAAATAACTTTTCCTCCGAAGCCGGGAATTCTCATTTTTAAGCCGACAAAATCCTTAATGGAATTTATTTCTTTATTAAACCATCCTCCCATCTGTCCGCCAGTATTTCCGCAGGGGAAGGGGAGCAGGTTATTATCTGAATAAAGTTCACGCCATAGTTCCAATCCTCCCCCAAAATAGAGCCATGCATTGACCTGCTGTGCGTTCATACCAAAAGGAACGCATCCGAAGAATTGTGCAGAAGGGAGTTTTCCTGCCCAGTAATATGCAGCCCCATGCCCCATTTCAGCCACACCTTGAGAAACAGCATCAAAAACTTCCAGAGGAGGAACTAATTCACCTCCGCCGTATACTTGAATTTTTAATCTTCCGTCAGACATATCACCCACCATCTTTCCAAATTCATCAGCATATTCACCGAGAATAGGAAAGTGAGGAGGCCATGTAGTTACCATTTTCCATTCATAAGTCTTTCCATCATTCTTGAGCAGGTGAAGAGCCTGTTTTTGTTTCACATCCTAAAAGAGAAAGAGCGCCTGCACCGGCTGCAGCGACAGAAGCTGTTTTCAAAAAATCCCGGCGGATATATTTTTTCATTATTTTTCCTTTTGATTGAAGAGGTTAATTAACTTAAATAAAGATGACATCTTTAAAAAAAAGTTATTATTCAAATTTTATTAAAATGTAAGTTCAGATAAATGCTTATTTTAATTAGTAAAGATGTCATCTTTTAAATTCCGGATATTGCGTAACATGAGTTAATATTTGAAAATAAAAATAGTATACAGAAAATAATGAATTTTTTTAATTAAAATGAAATAAATTTTGAAAGTGCAAGAGCAAGAGCAAGTGAATTAAAAGCACATGTGGGATTGCTTTCTTTTTTTGGGTTATAATTTTTATTATTTTCCGTAATACAAAGAAAAAAAATCTCTAAGTTATTTTAGTGGAACAAGATACAAAAGTTGAAAACGAACTATTATTAAATAGTCCAAAATTAACAGAATTTTTTAAGACAGTTGCAGGATTAACCACCTTTTCCCTCCAGTTTTTTAAAAATGTTTTTATACCACCTTTTGAGTTTAATGAAATAAAAAAACATATGGTAGAACTGGGGATTAAAACATTACCAATTGTTACAGTAACAGGTTTTATAATTGGATTAGTTTTAGCAATGCAGAGTCAACCGGTAATGCAGAGGTTCGGTGCAGAATATTTTCTTCCAAGTATGGTTGCATTATCTGTAATTAGAGAGCTTGGACCTGTTTTAACTGCATTAATCTTTGCGGGAAGAGTTAGTTCCGGAATAGGGGCTGAATTAGGCTCTATGAGAGTTACAGAACAAATTGATGCAATGGAAGTCTCCGCAATTCATCCATATAAGTATTTAGTAGTTACCAGGATTTTAGCTTGCACATTGATTATGCCTATAATAACTATGTATGTTGATTTTTTAGCAGTTATTGGCGGGTTTGTAGCAATTGCACTTTCAACCGGAATTAATTTTCAGCTTTATATTGATTCAGCTTTTAAGGCAATAGTTTTTGGAGATTTTATTCCGCCTTTTTTAAAAACATTTATTTTTGGATTTATTGTCGGGGCAGTGGGAGCATATAAGGGTTATAACGCAGAAAACGGTACTGTTGGAGTCGGAAAAGCATCTACAACTTCAGTAGTTGTTTCTTCATTATTAATTCTACTTTGCGATATGATTATTGTAAAATTATCGATATGGTTATGGCCGACTTCATGATTGAAATTAAAAATCTCTCGAAGAAATTCGGAGAACATCTAGTTTTGGATAATATTTCCATAAATATTCCCAAAAGAGAAAATACGGTAGTATTCGGGAAAAGCGGCAGCGGTAAGAGCGTTCTGCTAAAATGTATTGTTGGTTTAATGATTCCCGATTCAGGAGAAATAATAGTTGAAGGAAAGAACATTTTAAATTATTCCGCGAAGGAATTAAATGAATTAAGAAAACAAATTGGATTTTTATTTCAAGGTGCAGCTTTGTATGATTCAATGAGTGTAAGAGAAAATCTTGAGTTTCCATTAATTAGAAATTTCGATTTCTCTCCAAAAGAAATTGATGAAAAAATTCATGATGGATTAAAGAAAGTTTCTTTGGAAGAGGCTATAGATAAGATGCCGGCTGAACTTTCCGGAGGTATGAAAAAGAGGATAGGGCTGGCAAGGACTATTATTACAGAACCAAAGTTAATATTATATGATGAACCAACCACAGGACTTGATCCAATAACATCTAAAGAGATTAGTCATCTTATTGTTGAACTGGAAGAAAACCTGGATGTTACTTCTGTGGTTGTAACACATGATCTTGCTTGTGCACAGATAGTTGCTGACAGGGCTATAGTTTTGAAAGATGCTAAAATATTTTTCGAAGGGAATATCAAAGAACTGGTTTCATCAGATGATGAATTCTTAAAAGAATTTTTCGGCAATGAAGTTTTAGAATCTAATACACCTGGCAGTCAGGTAAATAAGGAGTAAGAATGGCTAAAAAAATTTCAACCGCTAAAGTCGGACTTTTTATCTTTGTGGGGATAGCTATTCTGATTATTGGAATTTTCTTAATCGGGAGAAAGCAGGCCCTTTTCAGTTCAACCTTTTCTGTAAAAGCTTATTTTAAAGATATTCAAGGGTTAAGGAATGGAGCTACAGTAAGATTGAGCGGGATTGATGTTGGTGCAGTAAGCAATGTAGAAATTGCCAATGATACAAGCGGCCGGGTTGAAGTCACAATGAATCTAAAGGAAGATATTCATAGTTTTATCCGTACCGACACAAGAGCATCAATAGAAACCGAAGGATTGGTTGGAAACAAGGTTGTTGTCTTAACAGTAGGGAGTGCATCGGCTGAACTGGTTAAAGAAGGGGGGACAATTAAATCCAAAGAGCCTATGAGTATCTCGGCTATTATTGAAGAAACAAAGGGAATAATGCAGTACACTAAGGATATGACCAAAGATCTATCTGAAATTGTGGCGAGAGTCAATAGAGGAGAAGGTTCTATTGGTAAGCTGCTGGTTGATAATGAACTCTATAATAGTGCTACAAAGTTAACACAAAGCGCAGATACAAGCTTAAATCTATAACAAAACAAGTTAACCAGTTGACCGTTGTTTTTAAAGAGTTAGGCAACGGAATCAAATCGGTAATAGGCAATGTTGATAATGTAGTAGTAGACCTTGATACAATAATTACGGGTATCAAACAGGGGAAAGGAGTTATGGGAGCAATGCTTGTAGATAAAACCAGGTATGATACAGTATTTTCAAAGACAATAAATAATATTGAAAGTATGACTTCGGAAGCAAAGCTTGCAGCTTCAAGATTAGCTGAAAATATGGAAGCACTGAAACATAACTGGCTGTTCAAAGGTTATTTTGAAGAGAGAGGTTATTGGGATGAAGCTAAATACCAGGATGCAATTGATTCAAAAATGAATGAACTCAATGACAAAATCCGTTTAATAGATCAGAAAATCGAGACTCTTAAGAGTTTACAATCCCAAAAATAAATATACTTCTTTTTTGATCTATAGGTTAAATATCGAGACTTTCAAAGCCCTATGTCGGGGAAGTGTTTATACTTTATACTATAATTATCAACCTTCGAGTAAAATGAGAAAGTGCCGGACTATGTTAATTTATTTTGACATGCCTATTGATCTTTACCCATTCAATTTTAATTCACAAAGCATTTTATAGCATAATATAAGATGAACATATTTATACTTAGAACATCTCATAGGTTAAAGCAGTTTATTGCAATTTACCATCCTGTATTATATCTTTGGTTCTAAATTATCAAATGGTCATCTAACAGCGGCATTTAACAACGGCGTCAAATCGAGATTATACGATTGTGATACAGTCAAATCGGCACTCAAATGAGTTTACTTGCTTTGCCATAGATTATTGATATACTTCATAGAAGCTACCCAAATTTTCTACTCTTTGATGTTGTAATATTTTGTAAATTACCTGTTTGCTAATAAAAATCTTTTGACAAAAATGTATTTAGAAGAGACGGAAAAAATAATAAAAAATAATTCATATAAAGAGAAAAAGATAATTGTTCGAGGTGCAAGAGAGCATAATTTAAAGAATTTAAGCTTCGAAATACCAAGAAATAAGCTGATTGTATTTACAGGAGTCAGCGGAAGCGGGAAATCATCTTTAGTTTTTGATACGATTTATGCCGAAGGGCAGAGACGGTATGTTGAAAGCTTGTCTGCTTATGCAAGACAATTCCTTGAAAGAATGAATAAACCGGATATAGATTTTATCCAGGGTATTAGTCCGGCAGTAGCTATCGAGCAGAAAACAGGTGCCAGAAATACAAGGTCAACTGTAGGAACAACAACTGAGGTATATGATTATTTGAGGCTGTTGTTTGCAAGGATTGGCAAAACTATCTGTTTTGAATGCGGTAAAGAAGTAAAGAAAGCTACTACGGCTACTGTTTCTGATTGGCTGGAAGAACAACCGGAGGATACAAAGTTCTATCTCACTTTCCCATTACATGTTCATGAAGGGACTGCGGTAAAAGATGAAATCGAACTTTTAAAGAAGAGGGGGTTCTTCAGAATATATTTTAATAAAAAGATGGTTGATCTGAATGAAGAGAATAAGCTGCCCGGAAAAAAAGATGATGTCAGAATTGTGGTTGAAAGATTCAAAGTTAAAAAGGGGAGTATAAGGGAAAGATTATCTGATTCGATTGAAGTTACTTTTAAGGAAGGTGAGAACAGGCTAATCCTTATCAATGCGGACAACGGAAAGGAAAAGGAATTTAATAAGTTTTATGAATGCTGCGGCATAAGGTACGAAGAACCGGAGCCAAGATTTTTTTCATTTAATAATCCATTTGGAGCATGCCCTGTTTGTCAGGGATTCAGTAAAACAATCGGAATTGATATGGATTTAGTGGTGCCTAATCCTAATCTTTCAATAGTAGACGGAGCAATTGCACCATGGAGGACAACCAAATACAGCAGTTATCTCAGTGACCTGGTAAAAAATGCAAAACAGTATAAAATACCAATTAATATTCCATTTAAAAATTTAACAACCGCCCAGATAGATTTGATAAGAAAAGGATTTGGAGATTACAAAGGAATAGATAAGTTCTTTGAAAAACTCGAGAGTAAAACTTATAAGATGCATATCAGAATTCTATTAAGCAGATATAGAGGATATTCAATCTGTTCGGCATGTAAAGGATCCCGGTTAAGGAGAGAAGCGCTTCAAGTAAAAATAAATGAAAAATCTATTTATGATATTGTGAAAATTCCTATTGAACATTCACTTAAATTTTTTGAAGAACTGCAGTTATCCGATTATGATATGAAAGTAGGGGAGAGAATATTAAAAGAGATTATAAAGAGGCTGTCCTTTTTGAATAATGTCGGGATTGGATATTTAACACTTGAAAGATTGAGCAGCACTTTATCTGGAGGAGAAACACAAAGGATAAACCTTGCAACATCATTAGGTTCTTCTCTGGTGGGCACATTGTATGTGCTTGATGAACCAAGCATCGGACTTCATCCAAGAGATAATTTCAAACTTATTAATTTATTAAAAAATTTAAGAGATATTGGGAATACAGTATTAGTAGTTGAACATGATCCGCAGATGATGAGAGAAGCAGATATTTTAGTAGATATGGGTCCGAAAGCAGGGATAGAAGGGGGAGAAATAATCGGAATGGGTTCATATGAAGATATAATAAAAAATGAGAACTCATTGACAGGAAAATATTTAACCGGGAAAATTAAGATACCTGTTCCGCAAAAAAGGAATACAAAGAAGACAAAGTCTATATTGATTGAAGGTGCAAGCGAGCATAACTTAAAAAATATAAATGTTGAAATCCCTTTAAATAAATTAGTTGTAGTTACAGGAGTAAGCGGTTCAGGAAAAAGTACTTTAATCCATGATATTTTTTATGGAGGATTGGCAAAGTATCTAGGGAAAGGTCCTTCGAAGATTGGCTTGTTCAATGATATAAAAGGAGCCGAATACTTAGATGAAATTGAAATAGTTGATCAGTCGCCAATCGGGAAGACACCAAGATCGAATCCTATCAGTTATATAAAGGCATATGAACATATACGTGAACTTTTCGCATCCACCCATCAGGCAAGGGCAAGAGGCTATAAACCAGGATATTTTTCATTTAATGTTCCGGGCGGCAGATGTGAGACCTGTTCGGGTGATGGTTTTATAAAAGTAGAAATGCAATTCCTTGCAGATCTCTATTTGGAATGTGAAGACTGTAAAGGTACGCGTTTTAAAAAAGAAATCAGAGAAATCGCATATAGGGGGAAGAATATGGTAGATGTTCTTGATATGACAGTTGATGAAGGACTTAAATTTTTTGAAGGTAATGAAAAGATTGTTAAATATATACAGGTACTTTCGGATGTAGGGTTAGGATATATTAAACTTGGTCAGCCGTCCAATACACTTTCGGGAGGAGAAGCGCAGCGAATAAAATTGGCTTCTCACCTTACTTCACAGAGGGAGAGAAAACATACTCTTTTTATTTTCGATGAACCGACCACAGGTCTGCATTTCGATGATATTTCAAAACTCCTGGATTGTTTTAATCTTCTTTTGCAAAGAGGAAATTCGGTTGTTATTATTGAACATAATTTAGAGGTAATTAAATGCGCCGATCATATAATTGATTTAGGACCTGAGGCAGGAGAAAAAGGGGGTGAAATAGTAGCTGAGGGGACACCGGAAGAGATAGTCTTAAATGAGAAATCCTGGACAGGGAAGTATTTAAAGGAATATTTGAATTGATTTTTATTAACAGTGCTTAAAATAGAAAAGCATATTAAAAACTTTTGCCATTAATATGCTTTTTGAGGGGGTCAGGGATAGGTTATTTAATAAGAATTATTCTGATTTTTTCCATTAATAGTACCGACATCTTTATTAACATTCTCCCACCATACCTTTTCCATTTGTGCAAAGGCAGCTTTTTGACTCGAATCTAATAAACCTACGATTCTATCATTTGCTGTTTGCTGAGGATCGGTTGATTTATTTATAGATGGATTTGCGGGATTATTATTCTGGATATTGTCTTTATATTCGCTTAAAATATTTGTTACTTGATTGGTCTGTTCGTTTGTTAAACCAATCCGGTTTTGTAAATCTTTGGCATGCTTTGCTGCAAAGTCATAGTTTTGAATAGTTGCAGTATTAACGTTTTTAGCAAAAACAGAACCACATGCAAAAGCAAATACAAATATTACAACCGAGATAAGCTTCTTAAAATTTTCACACATACAACCTCCTTGATATATTCTCTACATGTGATATCGATAACGTTTCCTATTTGTATTCATTTCTAATAGTACAATGGGTATGCCAGATAAAGTTATTTATGAAATTTTCTAATTAAAGAAGGAATAAATGGAATATTTAAATGTAAATTATTTCTTATATAAATTCTCTGAAAAAATTTCGGAAAGACAGGAAGATTATTCGCAGCGCGGTATTTTAATAGACCGTACGAGGATTGTTTTAAGTCACAGAGGGTGCGAGTTCAAGCGCAAGAGCAAGTTTTCAAGAATTATAATTATTCTTTTTTATTCTCTTGGAATTTCTCCATAAACGGTTTTAGTAAATCTATTGGTATCGGGAAAATAATAGTTGAATTTTTATCGGATGATATTTCCGTTAAAGTCTGCAGGAATCTCAATTGAATAGCGACAGGGAATTTTCCAATAATCTCTGCTGCTTCGGAGAGTTTTTGACTGGCCTGAAATTCTCCTTCTGCATTAATAATTTTAGCCCTTCTTTCCCTTTCAGCCTGAGCTTGAATAGCAATTGCACGCTGCATTTCTACAGGCAGATCTACCTGTTTCACTTCGACAACGGTAACTTTAACGCCCCAGGGTTCGGTTTGTTCATCAATAATCTGCTGCAGTTCTTTATTTATTTTTTCGCGTTCAGATAAAAGTTCATCAAGAGTTGACTGACCAATTATACTTCGCAAAGTAGTCTGCGAAATTTGAGAAGTAGCTGCATAATAATCTTCGACCTCGACCACTACTTTTTCAGCCTGCACAACTCTAAAATAGACAACGGCATTGACCTTAAACGAAACATTATCTTTAGTAATGATATCCTGCGGCGGGACATCCATTACAATAGTACGAAGGCTAACCCGAACCATCCTATCAATTATTGGGATAAGTATAACCAAACCGGGTCCTTTTGCACCTATCAGTCTACCCAGCCTAAAAACAACAGCCCTTTCATATTCCCTAAGGATTCTTATAGCGCTTGAGAATACGAATATAAGAAAAACTATTAATACAACAACGAAAGTTGATACTATTTCCATTTTATTACTCCTAAACTTTTTTTACTTTCAATTTTAAATTATTAACCTGCTCAACAATAATCCTATTTCCGGTTTCAATATTACTATCGATACTTTCCGCATCCCAAATTTCTCCATGTACACGGACTAAACCACCGGGTTTGAGATCAGAGATAGCCTTTCCAATCTCCCCGATTATTCCTTCTGCACCAGTTGAAGGTTTCCTATGCTGAGCTTTAATGCCCAGTCCGATTACAACTAAGAAAAACAATACAGTAATAATAACGATCATTGCTATTATTTCCCAAGAAACTGACAGAGCTCCCCATGCTGATTTTACATCAATCAGCATAATCGAGCCAAGGATTAGAGAAATTATTCCTCCTATCATTAAGACTCCATGACTAACAATTTTGATTTCGAGAATGAATAATATAACTGCGAAAATTATTAAAGCTAAGCCCGCATAGTTAATTGGAAGAGTATGCATAGCATAAAAGGCAAGAATAATACAAATACCGCCGATTACTCCGGGAAAAATTGCACCGGGATTGAATATTTCAAATAGTAGTCCGTAAAGTCCAAGCATAAAAAGGATATAAGAGATATTAGGATCACTTAAAATATTCAGGAGCTTTTGAGAAAAGTTCATGTCAAAATTTATAATTTTCACATTTTCAGTATTTAATATCTTTTCTCCGGCGGCAGTTACCACTTCTTTTCCATTAACCTTTTTTAACAGATCATCTATATTATTTGCAACTAAATTTATCACTCCTTTATTAAGCGCTTCATTTTCAGTTAACGAAACACTTTTGCGTACAGCCTCTTCGGCCCACTTAATATTTCTATTTCTTTTTTCACTGATTGTCCTTATAAAAGCTGCGGCATCATTTGTAACTTTTTCAGACATGGTAGAATCCATTTGTCCCTGCATATTAACGGGATGAGCCGCACCAATATTGGTTCCCGGAGCCATAGCTGCAATATTTGCTGCCATAGTAATAAATACACCTGCACTAGCAGCCTGTGCTCCTCCGGGAGTTACATACACAATAACGGGAATTTTCGAACTTAAAAATTCTGAGACCATAATGCGTGTTGATTTAAGCAGACCTCCCGGAGTATTCAGTTTAACTATTACACATTCAGCATTATCTTCATTAGCTTTTTCAATTCCCATTACGATATAATCGGATGCAGCGGGATTTATAGAACCGTCAATGGAAAGGATATAAACTTTGGACTGTGCATTAGCATTTAAAACAAAGAGAAGAGCAAATATGTAAACATACTTTTTCATTTTAATCCCCGTTTGTCCTTTTTAACATATCGAAAAATATTGAGCTAATCAAGTTCCAATATATTCCGGTTCCTTGAACATTAACCAATAATACTCTAACTTTTTCAAGCTTTTTGAAAAAAATTCTAAAGGGCAAAAACATACATATGAATTTTGATAGAAACGGTATTCCTGATGATATATTACTGCAGTTGTACGTTGGTTTGCTGACTCCGAGAATAATCGAAGAGAAAATGATAAACCTTATTCGGCAGGGAAAAATATCAAAATGGTTTTCCGGAGTTGGACAGGAAGCAATTTCAGTTGGCTGTACCCATGCCTTATACGGTGATGAATATATTCTTACAATGCACAGAAATTTAGGGGTATTTACATCAAGAGATATTCCATTAAGAAAGTTATTTTCGCAATTTCAGGGTAAATATAATGGGTTTACAAAAGGGAGAGACAGGTCTTTTCATTTCGGTTCTAAGGAACATCATATAGCCGGTATGATTTCGCATATTGGAGCCCAAATGGGAGTAGCAGATGGTATAGCTTTATATCATAGAATTAAAAAAGAAAAAAAAGTAACATTAGTTTTTACAGGAGAAGGGGGAACGAGCGAGGGGGATTTTCATGAAGCCTTAAATTTAGCTGCTGTCTGGGAACTCCCGGTGATTTTTGTAATTGAAAATAATGAATATGCTTTATCAACAAGAACCGGTGAACAATATAAATGTAAACAATTAATTGATAAAGGGATTGGATATGGTATAGAAGCGAGGAGAATTGAGGGTAATAATATTCTTGAAGTATATAGTACAATTAAAAGATATGCAGAAGAATTAAGAAATAACCCCCGTCCTATTCTAATAGAAGCAGTAACTTTCAGAATGGGGGGGCATGAGGAAGCTTCAGGCACTAAATATATGCCGAAACACTTAATTGAGCATTGGTCTGAAAAAGATCCGCTTAAGAATTATGAATCATATCTTAAAAAGGAAAAGGTTATCAATTTTGAACTTATACATGCATTTAGAGAAAAGATAAAAGCAATCATAGATAACGATTGGGAGATTGCCGTTAACGAAAATGAAACGGCTGCTTCAACTGAAGAGGAGGTAAGGGACGTTTATAAGCCATTCAAACAAAAAGAAGTTAAACCTAAATCCGGAAGTAAATCAAAGAAAAGGTTCGTTGATGCTTTAAGAGACGGTCTTCAACAAAGTATGGAGAAATATCATGATTTAATAATCATGGGTCAGGATATAGCAGAATATGGGGGAGTATTTAAAGTTACCGAAGGATTCGAACAGAAATTTGGAAAAGAGAGAATCAGAAATACTCCATTATGTGAATCTGCTGTTATAGGTGCCGGGTTAGGATATGCCATATGTGGAGGAAAAGGAGTGATAGAAATGCAGTTTGCAGATTTTATAACCGACGGATTTAACCAGGTAGTGAATAATCTGGCTAAAGTTCATTACCGGTGGGGACAAAATGCAGATGTAGTTGTTAGGATGCCAACCGGAGCAGGCGTAAATGCAGGACCTTTCCATTCACAATCGAATGAAGCCTGGTTTTTTCATACACCGGGTTTAAAGGTAGTATATCCCTCTACCCCGTATGATGCAAAAGGTTTAATTAATGCGGCGATAGAAGACCCTAACCCTGTTTTGTATTTTGAACATAAAGCTTTATATAGATCAAATTCGGAGGAAATTCCTGATGATTATTATACTGTTGAAATTGGAAGAGCTAAAAAGGTAACGGAAGGCAATGATATAACCATCATAACATACGGAATGGGAGTTCATTGGGCAGGTGATATTCTTCATGAAATGAACTCTTTATCTGTTGAGTTAATTGATTTAAGAACACTTCTACCATGGGATAAGGAAACAGTTTTTGAGTCGGTAAAAAAATGCGGAAAAGTAATAATACTGCATGAAGATACATTAACAGGCGGAATAGGAGGGGAGATATCGGGATGGCTGGCAGAAAATTGTTTTGAATATCTTGATGCTCCAATTATAAGGTGTGGAAGTCTTGATACACCGGTTCCATTTTCAATAAATTTGGAGAGAAACTTTTTACCTAAAGAAAGGTTCAAAGAAAGTTTAATAAGATTAAGTAAATATTGATCAGGAAATTACAAACCACAAAATACAAATTACAAATAAATAACAAATTCAAAATTCAAAATCTCAAACAAGAAAAACCACATAGGTACATAACGGACATAGGAAGAAAATACAAAATACAAGATGCTTATTCTGCGGGCATGGTTAAAACAAATGCACCTTCAACTTCACCAGCTCTGAGTTTATCTAAGGCTTCATTCGCTTTATTCAAAGGAAGCTTTGTAATCTCTGTTTTAACAGGAACTTTAGGAGCAATTTTTAACAATTCTTCACCATCGGTTCGGGTAAGATTTGCAACAGAGCGGATAATTCTTTCCTCCCATAAATATCGATAAGGAAACGAAGGAATATCACTCATGTGAATTCCACCGCTGACTATTGAAGCTCCCTTATCAGATACTTTAAGTGCAGCCGGAATGAGAGATCCAACCGGAGCAAAGATTAATGCGGCATCAAGTTTTTCAGGCGGAGATTGAGTTGAATCTCCTGCCCAAACTGCGCCAAGCCTTTTGGCAAACTCCTGAGCTTTTGAATCTCCTGGTCTGGTAAATGCATATACTTTGTTTCCCTGATGAACTGCAATTTGTGCAATAATATGAGCTGCTGCTCCAAATCCATAAATGCCGAGGTTTTCAATATTATCTCCAGCCATTCTGTAGGTCCTGTATCCTATTAGTCCTGCACATAGTAAAGGAGCAGCTTCGGCATCCTCATATTCATCTGGAATGTGAAAACAATAATTTTGATTAGCGGCAGTGTATTCAGCATAACCCCCGTCAATTGTGTAACCGGTGAAGAGGGCATTTTCACAAAGATTTTCCTGTCCCCGTTTGCAATAACGGCAATGCCCGCATGTATATCCAAGCCATGGAATACCAACTCTGTCATTAATCTTAAACTCTTTTACATTATCCCCAATCTTAACGATATTACCAACAATTTCATGTCCGGGAATCAGCGGAAGTTTAGGTTTGGTAAGTTCTTGATCAATAATATGAAGGTCTGTATGGCAGACTCCGCATGCGTTTATTTTAATTAATACCTGATACGGATTTATAGAAGGGATAGGAACTTGTTTCTCCTTCAATCTCTCCCCCTTTTTTTCCAGCACCATTGCAGTCATTTTATCAGGGATGTTCATTTCTTAGTCTTTTCTGTATCTTAAGCGGATTTTCTTTTATCCTTAACTTGCCGGAATATTTGGAAACATCAAGAAGTCTTCCTCTATTATTTGTATACATTAGAAGCTCAGTTATTTTTTCCTTCTTGATCTTTTTCTTAATGATAGTTACCATTTTATACTCATATTATTTTCTTCATGGTTTAAGACAAAATAAAAACAATTAAACAATTAAACAATTAAATAATTAAATAATTAAATAATTTATTTTGTAAGAACCTGAAATACCGAATCCAGTATAGTTCCGTCAACCCATTTAACTACTGCAACAACTTTATTTTTATTTAATTTTGGCTTAACAGGGGCTCCGCCGCAAATGTCATATACTTCTTCTTTAATTTCCCGGATTGATTTTACAGGAAGAGAAGAATTCTTTACTGCTTTAATAAGATCTTTTCTTAAAGGATTAATAGCAATTCCTCTTTCGGTAATCACCACATCGATTAATTCACCAGGTCCGCATAATGTGGTTACATCATCGACAATAACGGGGATTCTATCTCTAAAAGATGGTATTGCGAGTATAGTACATTTTGAATAAAGACAATTCTGCCAGCCGCCTATGCCATGTAGGAGTAGGCCGTCAGAATGAGTGACCACATTTGCATTAAAATTTATATCAACTTCAGTCGCACCAAGAACTGCAACATCAATGATTGAAGCGAAATTACCTTTGCCATGGAAATTATAACTTGTAAAAGGACTGGTATTCACATGGTTAGGGTTCTCTCTCATTGATCTGACACCCTCAAGATCGAATGTTTGTCCATCAAGAATATAATCGGTAAGCCCTTCTTCAAGCATTTGAACAAGATATTTTGTACTTCCACCTCTTACGAATCTGGCCTTAACTCCTTTAGCTTTCATGCGTTCCTTGAGAAATAAGACAAAAGCTAAATTAGTCCCGCCAGAGCCTGCTTGAAATGAAAAACCATTTTTCATAATACCGGCTTCTTCAATAAACTGAGCAACATATTCGGCAATTAACAGTCTATCCGGAGATTTTGTTACTTCAGTTGTACCTGAAACAATTTTTGAAGCATCACCTAAGGAATCTATTTGTATCACATAATCCACATTATTGCCCTGGATCTGCCATGGAATACAGGGGAAGGGAATGAGATTATCGGTTACTACAATAACTTTATTTGCATATTCGGAATCAGCAAGGGCAAAGCCGATTAAACCGCTTGCTGATTTTCCATTTACACCATTCGCATTTCCAAAAGGATCGGCAGTTGGTGCGGCAATAACAGCAATATCAATATGAACCTCTCCATCCTGAACAGCCTGATATCTTCCACCATGGGATCTCAAAACCCCAATACCTTTCATTTTCCCCTTTGAAGTAAAAACTCCTAACGGTCCATTCATACTCCCTTCAA
Organism: uncultured Ignavibacteriales bacterium; assembly: GCA_963742995.1. Lineage (GTDB taxonomy): Bacteria > Bacteroidota > Ignavibacteria > Ignavibacteriales > Ignavibacteriaceae > CAVQBP01. The sequence continues at coordinate 38,120 of CAVUOL010000087.1, read as the reverse complement.
TATGATGAATAGTACCATCTTCAAGATATTTTATCAAATGTTCATGAATTGGGAAAGATGCGCTGGGAAACCACCTAATATTTTTTACTCTAAGAGATTTAATTGTATCAAAGAGAAGATTTGTTAAGACATCCCCATTTCGCAAATGATGGTGGGTTGATATAGTCATACCATCTTTTAGCCCTGATTTCTTTAATGCTTCCTTTAAATTTTTAACAATTTTATTTCCATCCTCAGGATAATCGATACAAGTTCTAATGAGAGGCTTTGCTTTGTATCCGGAAGGTTTATAGTTATTTATTCCTTTGAAGGGAATTTGTTTCTGACCATTTATTTCGGTTGGGATTAAACGGGCTGCTGCATTTTTAATTAATTTCATTGTTGTATTGTTAAATTGCTTAATTGCTTAATTGTTTAATTGCTAAATTGTTAAATAGAAATCTCAAGAGGTTATTAAATTTTAATTTATTAAGTTGACTGTCTTTTGAATAAACCGTCTACCTTCAGCAGATAAATTGAAACGGTTATAAATATTTATCTTTTTTATTTACCCCGGGATTAATCCCGGGGTTAATGTTTAACTATTATTTAATTTAGATAACTCCAGGATCTTTTGTGCGCGTTTTACTATAGGGGCGTCAATCATTTTAGTTCCAAGAGATACAACACCTAAACCTAATTTATTAGCTTCATCAAATGCCTGGACAATTTTTGTGGCTTTTTCAATTTCATCACCGGATGGTGCAAAAGCATCGTGAATAATTGGAATTTGTCTGGGGTGAATGCATCCTTTCCCTTCAAAGCCTAAGGATCTTGCTTCCAGAACAGACTGTTTTAATCCTTCCATATCGGCTACATCAGAAAAAACAGTATCAATAGCTTGTATACCAGTGGCCTTAGCGGCATTTATCAGCATTGACCTTGCAAAGAAACTCTCTCGACCCTCATTAGTTCTCTGGGTTCCTAAATCTGCCGTATAATCTTCAAGGCCTATCGCCAGAGCACAAATATTTTTTGATGCAGAAGCAATTTCAAATGCCTTTAGAATTCCTAAGGCATTTTCAAGAATAGGCATCAGATATATTTCGTTTTTAATATTATGTTTTTGCTTTATTTTATTTATTTCATCTTCCGTATCTATTATTTGCTGTTTTGATTCACACTTTGGAATTAAAATAACATGAATATTATGAGGGACAATATATTTTAAATCATTCAAACCCTGCGGCAGTTGATTTATCCTAACCATCCTTTCGCAACCATAAAAATCTACTGTCCTGAGAGCATTCCTAACAAGCAATTGAGCAGAGTCCTTTTCAGAAGGAGCTACACTGTCTTCCAGATCCAGTATAATTCCATCCGGTCTATGCAGCCCGGCATTTATAAAAAATTTCGGTTCATTACCGGGAAGATATAATCGGCTTCTCCTTAATTTATCTTTTGAACTTTTATAGGAATTCTTTTTGTTAAAAGGAATAAAATATTCTTTATCTATATCAGGATTTAGTCTTTTAACGGCAGATTCAAATCTTGCTTCAATAACAAAGGGAAGAGCACCGCTGTCTTGCAGATAAATTTTCGCATTATTTATTCCAAAATATTTACAAAGCTCTTTAATTTGAGTTTTGATGGATTCCCCATACATTGAAGAGACTTTACTAATTAAGTCGATTTTTATTCCGCCTGAGTCATGTAGTTCAATCTCAAAATAACAATCGGAGCGGACATTTTCCCCTCTTTTACCTGCCGAAGATGTTTTAATAACTTTCATATTATTGGTAGTGACCTAAAATTGAAATAATTTCTATTTGATTTTCTTTAATTCTGTAAATCAGGCGATCCTTTTTATTAATTCTTCTTGACCAGCAATTAGGAAATTCATGCTTTAGATGTTCCGGTTTGCCTAAACCTTTAAAAGGATTCTCTTTGATGTCTTCTATCAATAAGATTATTTTTGAGAAGTATAATCCGGAAGAAGCTGCTGATTTTGTTTTCTTTATTTTATCTATCTGTCTAAGTGATTCAGGAGACCAGACAACCTCTAAGATTTTTCCCAACCTTATTTACCTAAGACTTCATAGATATTTAATTTTTTCCCCTTACCTTCATCGAGCTCTTTCAATCCTTTCTTTATACTCTTTGCCCAATCCCGGCTGCTTAGGATATAAAGATTTTCAATCAAATTATCATAATCTTCTTTAGAGATTAAAACAGCATCTTTCCTTCCTTTGCTTCCAACGATAATATAAGGTTCGCTGTTTTCGTTTACCTTATCGATAATTTTATTCAATTTATTCCTTGCTTCGGTATATATTACAGCCTGCATTTTTTCCTCATAATGACATTATAATGACATTTGAATTTAGTTGAATAATTAAAAATAATCAAATAATAAGTTAACCAACTTTTGAATAAACCGTCTACCTTCAGTAGATAAATTGAAACGGTTATAAATATTTTTCTTCTTGCTTTAACCCCGGGATTAATCCCGGGGTTAATGTTTAAGCGCTCAGCTTGAGTTATACAATCAAACTTTCCATAAACTCTTTTGCTTTTTCCTTTTCACACTTAAATATCATTTTTTTAATAGATTTTTGTCTTTTTTTAGTTAACAATTTACCGGATAAAGCATTGAATTTATTTTCAAGATCTTCTTCAGTCATCGGTTCTCTCGGATCTCCTTTGGGATACTCAAGATATTCTGAAAATTCTTTACCGTCTTTAGTTTTTATCACAACTTTTGAAGGCTGCTTTTCAGGGAACATCTTTTCAAATTCAATTGAAGCTTCGCCCTTAATTTTATTAATTACTTCACGGATTCTAGCGTCATTCAGCTTCTCTTCGGAAAATGATTGAGTAGTAATTTTACCGTCAACGAGGGCAGCAGCAATACAGTAGGGGAGAGAATGATCTGCTGTTTCACGTGATTCAGGTTTATACTTTTGAGGATCAAAAAGAATATCGCATGCCCTCGCAATAGTGGTTACAGTTACAGAATCAATCTGATCATAAGTAATATTATTTTTTGTAACAGTTTTTAGTGCTGCAGAGATATGAGTATGAGTTAAAGCTTCCGTTGGAAAAGCTTTCATACTGCATTCCAGAATTTTATATTTTTGTCCAAGATTACCAGTAAGTTTATCCGGGTCCCATTTCCATTCACCAAGGTTATCCCTGCCTTTCATTTTAATACTCTCTACAATTTGATCTTTAACATTCCATCCGAAGAAAGAATCCATAAAACCTTCTTTTCCTTCGAATACAGCTTCCGTACCCGAATAACCTTCTTTAGCTAATAGAGCTGCGAAAACTCCCGATTGGACAGCCATAGGATCGACAGTATTTTTCATCATGGTCAATTTACCTGCAGTAGGACACCCGATTGTATGATTATGGCTTCCGTTTATTCCTATAGCGTTGACCATTTGATCAACATTCAAACCTAAAAGTTTCCCGGCAACTACCGGAGAAACAAATTGAGTTAAAGTTGCATGATGCCATTTCCTTTCACGGATTCCCGGAACAGCAAATTCACATAAACGCTGTTCAAATTCATATCCAAGTACTATTGCAGTTATTACCTCTTTCATCGAAGCATTGACCAGTTCACCAACAGATAATGCAGCGGGAATTAAATCAGAAGGATGGGATGGGTCTTCTTTCCAATAAATATCATTAAAGTCGAGAGCACGTATCATTAAGGAATTTATTAATGTAACATTCACAGCGGGAAGCTTATCTCCGAATCCAATAGTTAAAGCTTCCTTTTTACCCCCCATTTTTTTGTAAATATTTCTTAAGATTTTTACATCTTTTGTATGATATCCACCGTATGCACAGCCGATGGAATCATAAAGAAACCTTTTAACTTCGTAAACCACTTCTTTAGGCAGGTCTTTAAACTTTAGATTTACTGCAAATTCTGAGATGGTGCGAGAGATTGAGTTATTCATATTGTTAAATTGTTTTATTGCTGAATTGTTAAACTGTCAAATTGCTATATTGTAATATTAAGTTAATTGAGATTGTATATCATTCCACGAAATATTTTCAATATAATCAGAAATTTTTTTTATTCTTTTGCTTTCATACCATTCACTAAATAAGTAAGAAGGAAATTTAACTTTTTTATTTTCGGTTTGCGGATCAATTATAAGAACTTTATTTAAAGGATTATAAAGCCAATTAAATATTTTTTGATTTATTCCTCTGTCATTAAAACCATAACCCATATATGTCTTCATAATTAATAGGACGAGTAATATTGTTATAGTACTGTTCTATTTCAGTTTTAAGGACGTTTAGAAAATTTTGCACTCGTTGAAGAATGTCTTTATACAAAGACCACTCATATCGTTTAGGATCATCAAAGAAGAAATTCTCAGCAGAACCACGAACTATTGATTGGCTATTTAATAGAATTTCCGAAATTTCTTTGGTGCTAGGAATTTTGGCTGGGATAGAAATTCCTGATCCAAATAAAAATGCTATTTTATCAAAATCATCCAATATAATCTTTTATTAAATAAACAATAAAACAATAAAGCAATACAACAATATAGCAATCAAATTCTGTCCTTAACCCACTCTTCCAATCCTTCGGTAACAATTAATTCTTGAGCTGCTGTTCCTATTGGATCAAAGGAGTAGTTCTTATTATCAAATAACATAGAAGAAGTTGTGAAATCTATTTTTACTATTATTCCAGTTTTTACGGTAAGATTTTCTTTACCATATTTAATTTTAAGTTTATTTACTAAATCAGGGCATTCTATTAGTAGAAATCCATTATTCAATGCATTTCTTTTGTAAGTCTCATTTAACGAACCTGCTATCAGGAGTTTTATTCCTTTATATTTTAATGAAGTTGCAGCCTGTTCACGTGAAGAGCCTGTTCCAAAATTGAAACCTCCCACTAATATATCTCCACCTTTTACTATATTCTTAAATTCCGGATCATAATTTTCCATAACAACACTTGCCTGCTGCTGAGGAGAGTAATCATCAATGTAAGTATATTTGCCGGGATAAATACCATCGGTATTTAAGTTATCCTGATAACAGAATATTAATTCTCCTTTAATTGATTCAGGGAATCCTTCAATTATCTTTATTTTTTGTTTTGCATCATTTCTTTTAATATTTGATTTTATTTCACCGATAATATTAAGGTTTTCATTATCCCATGAATAATCAATTTTACCTGAAACTGCTGATGAGGCAACAACTGCAGGAGAAGCTAAGTAAGCTTGAGCATTTGGCGAACCCATTCTACCTTTAAAGTTCCTATTAGTTGCCGAGATGCCGATTTCTCCATCTTCCAGGAGACCGGTACCCAGACCTATACAGGGACCGCATCCGGGTGGAAGGGGAATTGCTCCTGCGTTTAATAGAGTTTGCCAATCACCTCTTTTTTCACTTTCGCTTTGTACTTCATTTGAAGCAGCAGCAATATAAAACTTAACACCTTCAGCCACTTTTTTATCCCTTATTACTTCAGCAGCCTCCGCAAGATCTTCAACCCTGCTGTTTACACAGGAAACCAGATATGCCTTGTTAATTTTTATGTTCTTATCTTTTATTTCCGAAACAGGAGTCATTACCTTTACTGTATTTGGTCCCGAAACTAAAGGTTGAATAGTGGAAAGATCAATTGTAATTTCTTTTGAATAAAATGCATCAGGATCTGCTTTAGGAATATTATGTTCTAGTTCTGCTATTCTACTTTCATTTATCCTTGGATTAGCACCATTTCCGGTTTTATCAGAATTTACACCTTCAGGTCCTCTTTTTTTAATAAACTCAGCCCTATTTTTTAACCAGTTTATTGTTATGCTATCAACGGGGAAAACGCCGGCTAAAGCTCCCCATTCAGTAGTCATATTTGCAATAGTTAATCTTTCATCAATTGAAAGTGATTTGATTCCTTCTCCTAAAAATTCTATTGCATGATTTAATACTTCATCTTTATTAAAGAAACCGCATAAGGCTAAAATTACATCTTTACCTTTAACACCTGTCTTTAATTTACCTGTAAAAATTACTTTTGCAATTGGAGGAACCTGCCACCAGGTTCTGCCTGTAGCCCAGATTGCAGCAGCATCCGTTCGAACGATAGGAGTACCCAGACAGCCTAATCCTCCGTACATATTCGAATGGCTATCGGAAGCAACAACCATAGTGCCCGGCCATGCATATCCTTCTTCACAGATGATTTGATGTCCGATACCTCTGCCGGCAGGATAAAAATCTGCTCCCATTGATCTGGAAAATTCTTCAATCTTTCTATACTTCTCAAGATTTTTTTCACTTTTATCCTGTACATTATGATCGAGGGTATGAACAACCTGTAAGGGATTATAAAGTTTTGCGGCTCCGATAGATTTGAATTTAGGTATAACGGCACCTGTATTATCGTGCGTCATAATATAAGCAGGACGAATGGATAAATAGTCGCCTGCATGAACTTCATGAGTCTTTGTCAAGGCCTACTGCGTATTTCTGGGCTATTTTTTCGATTAAGGTTTGATTCATAAGGTTAAACTGTTTAATTGCTTAATTGTTTAATTGCTTAATTGTTTAATTGTTAGAATCAGATTTGTAATTTTTTTTCAGTAAAAAGGATTAAGCTATTAATTGATTTTGGAAGTTTAATTAACTCTGAAAATATACAAGAATATTCTTCTTCATTTAATAATTTTCTAATATGAGCTTTTTCATTCCAATCTAAAGATTCATATAATGATCCAAAACTATATCTATAAAATTTTATCTTATCTTTTTTAGAATATCTTCCAAAACCTTCAGCCATATTTGCTGAAATTGAATCCACAGCTCTAACAAATTGTTTTCCAATAGTATCTTTAGCAAAATAATCCCATTTCAGAACTAAATCCCATACATGATTACTCAATTTAAAAGCAATTCTATACGCTTCTATGTCATTTAATTTCAAAAATTTTTTATTCTCCATATCCCTTCTTTTTTAATAACAATTAAACAATTTAACAATTAAGATGACAATTAAAGAAACGGCTCGAAGGAAACAAAATCCGCATGATGAACAATTATTGCTTCAATGCTTCTTTTTGCGAGATCTCCTTCTTTCGCATGATACGCGATTATATGAAGAACTTCGGGTGGAAGGTCAAACCTATCTGCAATTGCAACACCGCTGAAGGGATGGCGTAATAATTTACCGGCTTTGCTTGTGGTTAATTGACCATCAATTTTGTCATATTCGATTAACTTTCCAACATCAATTAATATTGCACCTGCGATAAGGATATCCATATCGATTTTAATTTCATCACCGAAATTTTCTTTCATCCTTTTTGCTATATCAACCGAGAGCTGGACGGCTGTACGTTTATGTGTCATGAACGGAATTTTGCAGTCTTTAATAAGAAGAGAAAAGGGAATTGATTCAAGGTCTTCAATAGATAAAACACTATTCTCAATCGCATAAATCCAGCAGTTTAAGACTTTTTCGCGAAGTTCTGCATTCTTTATTAAACTAATCTCGGGCCATATTCCCAGAACTTTATCTCTCATAAATTTTCTTTCTAATTGCTCAATTATTAAATTACTGAAGTTACGTAAGATGATATTATTTAAATGTTAAAGCCTGAGATTCTTCCCCGCAGAAGCGGGACAGGCACTCCACTTCGTTCCGTTCAGAATGACAATTTTAGTGTAAGTTCAGTAAATATTTTTTAAACAATTTAACAGTTAAACAGTTAAGCAATTAAACAATGTTTTTAATTATCTCTTCAGTCATCTCCTGCGTAGTGCATGCACCATGTTTAAATACATCCGGACCACCTTTTAATTTCAGCATATCATAAGTTTTCACATTCCCTTCTTCTATAACCTTAGCAATAGCTTTTCTTATTTTATCTGCTTTTTCATTTTCATTTAAATGGTCAAGCATCATACAAGCACTAAGAATCATAGCAATTGGATTTACAATGGAAGGATTTAATTCCTGGTATTTAGGTGCCGAGCCATGAGTAGGTTCAAATAGAACCACATCTTTACCGATATTTGCGCTGCATGCAAATCCTAAACCGCCAACTAAACCGGCAAAGCCGTCGCTGATAATGTCTCCAAACATGTTTTCTGCTACTAATACTCCGTATATTTCAGGATTTTTAGTAAGCCACATCATCTGTGCATCAATATTTGTATCCCACAATTGGATTTCAGGATAATCTTTTGCAATTATTTTGGCTTCGCTAAACATCATACCTGACGTTTCTCTCAGGACATTCGGCTTTTCGCAAACAGTGACATTTGAATAACCAAACTTCTTTGCATAATCAAAGGCTTCTTTAATTATTCTCCTACAAGCATTTCTTGATACTATTCGGGATGAGATAGCCAGGTCTTCGCTTACTACATTCTTAAATGCTTTCATTTTGGGATGAGTTTCAAAAGCGTCTCTAACAATTTTAGGTGGGTTGGTCCATTCAACCCCGGAGTATAAACCTTCAGTATTCTGCCTGAATATAACTGCATTTACTTCGGGTTCTTCAAAACCACCGTTCTTTCTTCTAATAAAATTTAAGGGATTTCCTTTAAAAGACTGGCATGGCCTAATACAAATATCAAGATTGAAGTGCTGTCTTAACCCAACAATAGGGCTAAAATAGACATACCCTTTGTCTTTCAAAGAAGGATCAAGTTCTTTAGCTGCAGCATCTTTAGGTTTGCTGGTTATAGCGCCGAACAATCCTATTTTATTTTCTTCTAAAAGATCTATGGTTCTTTGAGGAAGGGCATTACCCTCTTTACACCAAAAATCCCATCCAATATCTCCATAAATGTAATCAGCTTCAAAGTTAACAGCATTTAAAACTTTGATAGCTTCAGGCAAAACAGTTTTTCCAATTCCATCACCAGGGAGAGCTACGATTTTCCGTTTCATAATTTTATATATCCCCTTAAAAGGTTAAAAATTTCTTACCAAAAATTAGAGAATAATATTCAAGTTGGCAAGAATAATAAAATAGAATAAAAAAGTTTGGATTTATTTGTTATTAAAATTTATATTTTACGCGTTATTTTGCAGTATATTTATCTATCCTATAAAAATAATTGAAATCTTTGTATTATAAATTTTGGCTCTATTTTTGATGCTTTAATCATCAGGTTAAATCTAAAGCATTAAACATAATAACTGTTATTTATAGATTTTGAAAAAGAAACTTAATTCAGATATCAAATTAGATCCTGAAAAGGTACTGGAATTTCAATCATTCCTTAAAAAATTATTAACTGAAAATAATATTCCTAAAAAGTTTTCCAATTACTTTTCCAATATATTTGAACTAATTGAGAAATTAGACTTAGAAAAACGTGAAATTAAAACTGATTCGGAAAATGGTAAAAGGATATTGGAGAAAATCTGGGAAAAATCAATTGACGGAATAAGGTTAACTACAAGTAACGGCATTGTATACATGTGCAATAATGCTTATGCTGACCTTGTATGTAAAAGTAAAGCAGAAATTGAGGGGGAGCAGCTTTCTTCCGTATATGAAGAAATTAACCGTGAGCATATTCAAACCAGCTATATTATTAATTTCCGAGATTCAAATATAAAAACTCAATACACTTCGTCAGCCAAATTATGGAATGGCAAGACAATAAATATCAGGATGATTAACTCATTTATTGATAATATAAACGGGGAAAAGATGGTATTGAGCATATTCAGAGATGAGACAGAACAGATAAAGAATAATTCATTACTGGAAAAGAAAGACCGCCTACTTTTTGGAATAGCAGAAGCTACAAAAAATTTAATATCATCCATGGATATAAAAGAAAGTTTTACTTCTGCACTGGAAATATTGGGTAAGTCTGTAGATGTTGACAGGGTATACATATATAAACATAAAGTTAAACCGGATACAGAAGAAATGTATATGAGCCTGCTTTATGAGTGGGTAAATAAGGAATCATATTCGCAAATTCAAAATGAAGCTTTACAGAGCCTATCTTATTCAAGATTTGAAACATTAAATTTTTATGAGAGTTTTTCAAACGGAAATTCATTAAAATACATAATAAGTAAACTGTCCGTAGATATTAAAAAAGTTTTTATTGATGTTAACATCAAATCGATAATTCTGGTCCCAATAATGGTTGATGAAAAATATTGGGGGTTTATCGGATTTGATGAATGCCAATACGAGAGATGGTGGGAAAGTGATGAAGAATCATTATTAAGAACCATGGCATCCAGTTTCGGCGCGGCTATAAAGCTAAACAGTGCACTTGATGAGCTGGTAAAGAATAATGCTGAGTTGAATTATGCAGTTGATAAAGCACAAACTGCTGTAAAAGCAAAAGCAGAATTTTTAGCATTAATGAGCCATGAAATAAGAACACCGATGAACGGTGTAATAGGAATGACAGGCTTGCTTTTGGATACGAATTTATCGGTAGATCAGAAAGAATATGTTGAAACAATCAGACTTAGCGGAGATCAACTTTTAGTTGTTATAAACGATATTCTTGATTTTTCAAAAATTGAATCAGCAAAGCTTGATCTTGAAAATCAGCCCTTTGATTTAAGGGACTGTATTGAGGATTCTCTGGATTTGTTAGCAACTAAAGCTGCAGAGAAAGGGCTTGATTTAGTATACCTAATTGAAAATAATACGCCTATTGTAATTAACGGGGATGTGACACGATTAAGACAAATCCTAACTAATCTACTTAGTAATGCAATAAAATTTACTGACGAAGGGGAAGTCTTTGTAAAAGCCTCTGCAAAGGATCTTGATGATAAAATATGTGAGATTTCCTTTTCCGTTAAAGATTCCGGAATTGGAATACCTGATGAAAAGATGGATAGATTGTTTAAATCTTTCAGCCAGGTTGATGCTTCAACAAGCCGCAATTATGGAGGAACAGGTTTAGGTTTGGCAATTAGTAAGAGGCTTACAGATATGATGAACGGAGAAATGTGGGTTGAAAGCAAACCGGGTAAAGGTTCAACTTTCTATTTCAAAATAAAGGCCGAACAGGTGCCGCCGCAGTCAAAAATATATATAAAGGCAAAGACTCCGCTAATAAAAGGGAAAAGAGTATTAATAGTTGACGATAATAAAACAAATATTAAAATATTGACTGCACAGGTAGAACAGTGGGGTATGGAATTTAAGGCTGCAGCAACTCCATCTGAAGCATTAAGTATCGTTTCGGAAAGTGATAAATTTGATGCTGCCATTCTTGATTTTTATATGCCAGAAATGAATGGGGTAAAATTAGCCGAAAAAATAAGTAAACTGGAAAAAGGGAAAGATATTCCTTTTATTATCCTATCCTCAATAGGTAAAAAGGATGTTATCCTTGAAAATACAAAAATGAACATTTCGGTAATCACCAAACCCGTCAGGCACCACCAGCTTTATGATCATTTAATCTCTAATTTTAAGACTATTAGAAGAGCTAAATTAAAAGAGCGTATAACCGGTGAAGAACTTATACTGGCAAAAAATTACAAGTTAAAAATATTACTTGCCGAAGATAATACAATAAATCAGAAGGTTGCTTTAAGAATTTTTGAAAAGTTAGGCTATAGAATTGATGTGGTGGCAAATGGATATGAAGTTCTTAATGCAATTAGGAATATAAATTATGACATTATATTTATGGATTTATTTATGCCGGAAATGGATGGATTTACAACTACAAAGAATATACATGAGGAATTTCCGGAGAATAAAAGGCCTGTTATAGTTGCTATGACAGCAAATGCTTTTTACGAAGATAAAAGCGAATGCTTATCAAAGGGAATGGATGATTATATAGCTAAACCGCTAAAATTAGAAGAAATATATACAGTGGTTTCCGATTGGGCAAAGAAGATAAACAGAAAGAAGGAAGATATCATAGAACAGCTAAAGAAGGAGAAACGACCGTCGCAAATAATTGATGAATCAAAAATCACTTTTATAAATGACATACAGACAGCACAGGATGTCAATTTTTTTATAGAACTCTTGGATATCTATATTTCCGATATGCCTAAAGTTATAGGGAAAATAAAGTCGGCAGTGGATGAAAAAGATTTTTACAAGTTAAGATTTTATGCGCATAAATTAAAAGGGAATAGTCTAACTCTAGGAATCGATTTTTTTGTTAAAATAAGTTCTCAATTAGAGAACGCGGGAAAAGAAAACAGAATTGATGAAACAACAATTCAATTATGCGATGCACTTATTTTTGATTTTGGAAAAATAATTAAGGAGCTTGAATTTATTAGAGCAAAGTACAGCAACATGTAGGTGCAAAGTTTTATAGTGCAAGGGGCATCGGGCAAAGAGCAGGGCTTAAGGAAAGAGGAAAATAGGGGTCTCTGAAGAGCAATTTCGATGACAAATACAAAAATTTCCTTATTTTATCATTCCGGAAATTATAATTTTATAAGAATAGATGAAGAAAAGAGCCCCATATAACCGCACAATAGAACTTAATGAAAAGGAAATTGAAAAATATAAGAAAAAATTAATTAGACTCAATAGTTCAGTTTCCGTTAATGAAATTGAAAATAAAATAATTAATCAGGATATATTTGAAGTCCTTTCTCTTCTTCCGGATAGTTTCATAGACCTTCTTTTTATTGATCCTCCTTATAATTTAAATAAAAAATTCAGCAGTACTTCATTTAAATCAATGAAGAACGAAGATTATGAAATATGGATGGATTCATGGCTTGGGAAAATGGTAACGCTTCTGAAACCAGATGCTTCAATTTATATTTGCGGTGACTGGAATTCTTCCGCTGCAATTTTTAATTCAGCAAATAAATATTTTAAGGTTCAAAACCGGATAACATGGGAAAGGGAAAAGGGAAGGGGGGCTAAAGTTAACTGGAAGAATTGTTCCGAAGATATATGGTTTTGTTCAATGTCTAACAAATATAAGTTTAATGTTGAAGATGTAAAGCTGAAACGAAAGGTAATGGCGCCTTATAAAACTGAATCGGGGAAACCGAAAGATTGGAACAATGATGGTGATGAGAATTATAGAATAACATATCCATCAAATATATGGACTGATATCACCGTTCCATTCTGGTCTATGCCTGAAAATACTGATCATCCAACGCAAAAGCCTGAAAAATTATTAGCTAAAATAATCCTTGCAAGTTCAAACGAGGATGATTTTATATTTGATCCATTTCTTGGTTCAGGAACAACTGCCGTAGTTGCTAAGAAATTGGGTAGAAAATATTCCGGTATTGAAATAGATGAGAACTTCTGTTGTGTTGCTGAAAAGAGACTGAATGAAGCTGATGGAGATAAATCAATTCAAGGATTTCATGACGGGGTTTTTTGGGAAAGGAACACATTTAGTAATCAAAGAAAAGTTAAGAATTCCCGGGGCGATTTTAATTTATTTGAAGAGTAATACTTATTGTTTAATTGTTAAATTGCTTAATTGTTAAATTGTTATGTCTTTAACAATATAACAAGCTTTGCCAATTTAGAGGTTAGCAAATGTTTTTAGAAAACTTGAAGTTAAATTGAAAATTTGTAATCTTTACATCCCCGAAATGATATAAATAAGAGATTTCCGGGAACGGCTAACATGTGATTACCCAACCCCGTCAGGTCCGGAAGGAAGCAGCGGTCAGTATGAGCTTGTGTAGCCGTCACCCCGGGTTTTTTATATCATGAGTAACTAATGAAAATTGGAGTGATGTGTTTATAGAATTCCATTAAATCTTTATTAAATTCCCTACCGTCTTTTGAAGCCATAAGTGAATTCCATTCTTTACTAGAATCAACGGAAACTTCAATAAATAAGCTGTATTTTTGTTCAAGAAGTAAATTACTTTCAACAGTACCGATCTTTATTTCCTGCTTTAATGCATTGGATAAATATTTTAAAGTAAAGTTCTTAAAATGATTTATTATGCTTTCTTCATTTGTTTTGTTTAAAAATAATAGAAGTTTATACATTATTTAACCTGGAAATGGATATTATTATCTTCTTAATTTAATGGGGTGAACTCCAAACATTATTAATCCTATTTATATCCGGAAAAGTTTCATCAGGATCGATAATTACCGAATCAATTATATTCTCTGAATTATATTTAAATTGAAAAGAACCTGATTTTTCCCATACTTCAACGGGCAGTTTTATTTTTCCGATTTTACCACTTGACTCTTTAATTTGTACGATTACAGGCATCACCATTTTATCATTATTCTTAATAGTAATCAAAGCTCCTTTTGTATAATCTCCGTTAATATAATTAACACTGTCTACTGCTTGATCGAGAGTCCACTTTTCATAAAACCATTCTTTCCAGAACCAGTTCAAATTTTCTCCGGAAGCATCATTTATAGTTCTGAAAAAATCTTCCGGAGAAGGGTGTTTAAAGGCCCATCTATTGATGTATGTCTTAAATGCATAGTCAAATCTTTCATGCCCTAAAATATTTTCTCTGAGCAGTACCAGCCCGAGTGCAGCTTTGTAATATTCAAGCGGATGAACATATTTATAAGGTATAGCATCAGCGAATGTGATAATTGGCGGAGCTTCAGGGTCTTTTAACAAGGGAATAATTTCCTGTGTAGGATTACCTCCTTTGGGAGCATATTCATTATCTCTTTTAGGAGCAAATTCCCCATGATTAAATTCGTCTGTCGAATATATGTTCATAAAAGTGTTTAAACCTTCATCCATCCATGCATTCTCTCTCTCGTTAGACCCGACAATCATTGGAAACCAGTTATGTCCTATCTCATGTGTAGTTACCATCCATAGAATTCCGGCTGTTCTTGCACGCCAGCTGCAGAAAATAATACCGGGATATTCCATTCCGCCGACAGGACCGGCAGAATTAATTGCAGTAGGATAGGGGTATTCAAACCAATTTTTTGAATATATTTCAATGCTTCTTTTTAAGTATTCGGTTGATCTTCCCCATGTATTGTTTCCTGCGCTTTCTATTGGATAAACTGACATAGCAAGGCATTTCTTTTTTGAGGGTAAGATTTACCCTTGCAGCATCCCAGATGTAAGCTTTGGAAGCACACCAGGAAACATCCCTTGAATTTTTCATAATGAATTGCCAGGTTAAATTACCTGATTTTACCGGTCTCATATTAGGGGAAGCAATTTCTAAAGAATCGACAATAAATATAGTACTGTCACTTTGCCCTGCTTTTTTTAATCTTTCAATTTCTTTTGCGGTTAAAACTTCCTCCGGATTTAGTAATTCACCGGAACCGGCAACAATCATATACCAGGGGGCAGTAATTGAGTAGTCAAAATTGCCGTATTCAAGATAAAACTCTCCCGAACCGAGAAAGGGGAGATTATTCCACCCTTTTAAATCATCATATACAGCCATTCTAGGATACCACTGAGCTAATTCGTAGATATTCCCGTTCTTACTTTTCATAAAGCCTGACCTTCCTAATCCTTCAGGAGCAATCTCAAACGAATAGGTTATAAAAATTTTTAAGCTTCCTCCTTCCGGATTTAAAAGCTTATTAAGCCTTATCTGCATCCTTGTATCGTTAATTACATAATCGGCGTTTGATATATTTCCATTATTTTCAACCTTTACCGAATTGATATTATAACCGCCTTCAAAAGTAACGGACTCATTTCGAGGAGTTGAAGATAGAGAACTCTTAGAATCCGTCTTAAATCTATTTTGTTCCAGCTGCAGCCAAACATAAGATAAAGTATCCGGGCTGTTGTTTATATAATCTATTTCAACATTACCGTCAATTGTATTTTCATTATCATTAAGAGTAACTGCGATTTTATAGTCGGCTTTATTCTGCCAGTAACCAGTGCCGGGGGCACCACTTTTACTGCGATAAACATTGCCCGGCTGAATATCAAAAGACGGGTCAAAAACTGCATTATTTTCATATGAATTTTCTGACTGAGAAAATACCGGTTGAAATGTTAATATAAAAAGCAAAAGAAGGAGGCAAAGTTTAGATTTCATTACATTAAATAAGGATTAAAGGAGTGAAATAATTTTTTACTGAGAAAAAGAACCCTGATCATGAGATAAATTTCTAATTTCCCGTTTGACAAAGTCGGTAAATAAATTCTGTTTGCTTATATAAGAACCGGAGCTGTTGTCAAAATTAAAAGTATCTTCATTTCCACCTAAATCCTGGTTATTACCATTAATTTTAGTAGTAATTTGAGCATCTGAATAACTATTTATGACTTGAGTATATTCTGCATCAGGCTCTTTTAATCTTGTAAATGTTCTAAAAACTAATCCGGCTTTATCATTTTTAATTTTATAGAGAGAAAGTCTGCTTAGTTCAAAATTATTTTTAACGGTAAAACCTTCATTTACTTTAATATATTTAGTGCCATTTAGAATGATAATTTCTTCGGATAATTCTCCGTACAAAGATTTATCCAATAATAAAGTTTTCAATGAATCATTATAGATCCCAAACTTATTATTAACAGGATTGGGGTATGCAATTAGGATAATAAAATATTTACCGGAAGGGAGAGATAAACTATCGATTTTTAATTTATTATAATTATGATTTTCAGAAAGAGATAACCCGAGCAAAGTTGAAATCGAATCGTTCGCAGAAATTACACCGTTTTTTGCCCTTTGAATAGTTTTTTCGATAGACTGACCACTTGCCGGAGGTTTAATATCCGGAGAATTATTACAACTGATAATAAAAAAAGTAAGCAGTAAGGTAGTAATTATTTTTTTCATCAGGTTTATGATTGATTAATTTCCAAATGACAAATTATTAACTCATGTTACGTCAAATTATTTTTTTTGTCATACTGAGGAAGGTGAAATATCTCAAAAATTGTGCAAATGATAAACCTTGAGATTCTTCACTTCGTTCAGAATGACAGCTATGCATAATATGAGTTATTAATTTATATAAGTATTTTTGATTTAATCTAATTAGAATTTATATTTCTATTCATTTAATTCCAAAAATAATAAATTACACCAATAAAATATAATCTTATTTCTTTATTGCAAAAGTATATTTATATAATTTTTATATTTTTTTTATCATTTCATCCGTTATTTTCTCAAACAATTAGTAATGCTTCAATCGGACTTGAAGGGATAAAAATTTCTTTAAGTATTAAGAACCTGCCTGATTCATTAAAAAATGTAAAAGTTTTAATTAAGGGTGAAAAATTTTCCAAAGTCATAAATGCAGATGTTGAGAATGGAAAATCAGATACATCTCTAATTTTATCAGGAACCGGAGATTATAAGATAAGTTTAGAGAATATAAAAGCTCGGGAATCAAAAATTAGAATCCTTCCAGGTATTTTAAGCATAATTCCCCCTCTGTTTGCAATTATCCTGGCATTAGTATTCAGACAGGTAATCATTTCTTTAATGTTTGGTGTTTATATAGGTGCTGTTT
Organism: uncultured Ignavibacteriales bacterium; assembly: GCA_963742995.1. Taxonomy (GTDB): domain Bacteria; phylum Bacteroidota; class Ignavibacteria; order Ignavibacteriales; family Ignavibacteriaceae; genus CAVQBP01. The sequence continues at coordinate 20,691 of CAVUOL010000087.1, read as the reverse complement.
TTATTTTTGATTACAATCCTTTTACAGCGCTATTAAGGTTAATCGATACTTATGTTATAAACTCCTTGAGTGATTCATCCCATTTAAAAATAGTAGTTTTTACTCTTTTATTCGGAGGCGTTGTCGGTTTAATATCCAAAAGCGGGGGTACAAAAGGGATTGCAAATTTAGTTACTAAATATGCACGTACAAGGAAATCAGGACAACTTGCAACCTGGCTGTCAGGTATTCTAATATTTTTCGATGATTATGCAAATGCGCTTATAGTCGGGAATTTGATGCGTCCAATAACGGATAAATTAAAGATATCCCGTGAAAAACTTTCTTTTATTGTAGATGCTACCGCAGCTCCAGTAGCAAGCATATTTATAGTAAGTTCATGGATTGGATATGAAGTTGGATTAATCCATGACAGTCTCATTACAATCCATTCAGATGAGAATGCCTATAATGTATTCCTTCAAACGATCCCTTATAGATTTTATCCTATAATGATGCTGATATTTATATTTCTTCTTGCATGGCTGCACAGGGATTTCGGTCCCATGTTAAAAGCTGAAAAGAGAGCTGTTGATGAGGGAAAAGTAATTAGGGATGATGCGGTTGTATCAAAAGATCTAACTGAATCTTCCGAAATATTCGGAAATGAAGAAAAGGCAAAATGGTATAACGGAGTCATTCCGATTGTAATCCTCGTATTTATTACCATTGGAGGATTAATTTTTACCGGTATTTCTTCCGTTAAACAGCAAGGTTTGGCTGATTACGGGATTAGAGAAATAATTGGTAATTCAGATTCATACGTCTCATTATTATGGGGAAGCTTTAGTGCATGTATTGCTGCAGGAATTATGATACTTAGCCAGAAGATAATGAACTTGAGTGAAACCGTTGATGCATGGTTTACGGGGCTCCGTTCTATGTTTTTGGCATGTATAATATTAACGCTCGCATGGTCAATTGGTTCAATTACACAGGACCTGAGGACGGCTGATTATATAGTGAATATAATTAGTGATTCATTAAATCCCAGGTTTCTTCCGGTAATTGTATTTCTTGTTTGTGCAATAATAAGTTTTTCGACCGGTACGAGCTGGGGAACAATGGCAATCATGATGCCTATAGTCATACCGCTGAGTCACCATATAACAGAATTAAACCATTATTCTTATCCGGATCATATGATAATTCTGCACGGTGTTATAAGTTCAGTATTAGCAGGCTCTGTTTTCGGGGATCACTGCTCACCAATATCGGATACCACAATATTGAGTTCAATGGCTTCGGGCTGCGACCATATCGATCATGTCCGTACCCAGCTTCCATATGCAGTTGTAACTGCAATTTTATGTATGCTTATCGGAGATATTCCCACGGCTTTTGGTTTATCCCCTTATATTTCTATTCTAATAATTACAGTATGCTTTATTCTGATACTTTATTTCTTCGGGGCGAGAGTTGATAATAAAGAAGAGGAAATTGCTTCACTTTAACTCGTATTGCAAAATTGCAAGGTTATTTTTTATAATCTAGTAAATCTAATCCAATCTTGTAATTTTGAGTCCCCTCCGAAAACCCAGTTTTCGGGATTTCTGGCTTTAATTTTTGACTGAAATCAAAACCCAAAAGCCTAAAAATGTACTTTTCGGAGTGGACTCAATTTTGTAATCTTGTAATTTTCATTCCATATAATGAGGGTCAGGGGATTCTCTTAAATTTTCGTTCAGCGAATTGAGTATTTTCATATCATCATCAGAAATTTCAAAATCAAAAACATTGATATTCTCTTTAATCCTATCGATGTGTGAAGATTTAGGAATAACAACTATATCATGTTGAACAGCCCATCTAATTAAAATTTGAGCAGGTGATTTACCATATTTTCCGGAAAGGATTTTTACTTCCTTCTTAGTCAATTTTTTCGCTCTTGCCAGAGGAGTATAGCCTTCCAATTGAATATTCTTTTCTTTGCACAAGCTGAGGAGTTCTTTTTGATAAACAAAAGGATTGAATTCAACCTGGTTTACAGCGGGAAGAGTTGAAGAACTATCGAATAATTCTTTTAGGTGTCTGATGGTATAGTTGCTTACCCCGATTGATCTGCAGACCTTTTTCTCCAGAAGCTTCTCAAATGCCTTCCATGTTTTATTCCTTTGTCTGCTCGAAGGCCAGTGAATTAAATAAAGGTCAATATAATCCAGGTTTAATCTTCTTAGGCTATTATCAAAAGCTTTAAGCGCTTCAGCATATCCATGATCAGCATTATCAAGTTTAGTAGTGACAAATACTTCTTCTCGCGGAATATTGCTTTTTTTAAGAGCTTCTCCGATTTCTTTTTCATTACCATAAGCTTTTGCCGTATCAATTAAGCGGTACCCGGATTCCAGAGCATTTTCGACGGCCTTTACTGCATCTTTACCTCTAAGCGGATAAGTCCCGAGACCAATATACGGCATTTCATAACCGCTGTTTAATTTTACTTTACCTTTGATTGTTAAATTCATTTTTATTCCTTATTTAAGAATTAATATAAACCAATTTCGAATTAGACTAAAATATTTTTAGCACTATTAAGATAATAGTGATCCATTTTATATATTTTTATATATGTAAGTTATTCACTCAAGTTACGCAATACGAGGTATTTGAAAGATGACATCTTTATTTTTTAATAATTAGCTTTATCCGAACTTACATTTTAATAATAAATTGAACATGTTTTTTCTTTTTAAAGATGTCATCTTTACACTGCGTACATCTTTCAAATACCGGTTTTTATACAACTTCAGAAAACAAGATTTAAAAAATGAAAACATTGTATATAATGTTATTTGCAGCAATAATATTTTCTTCCTGCAGGAAAGATGAAAAAGAAATTCTTACAAAAGAGCAGAGATATGAGAACCCTATAGACACAGCAGAGGGAGAATTGGCGATAATAGATGAAGGTTTTATGGATCATCCTTTTCAGTTTGGCGAGGTATCGGAAGAGAACTTAAAACATGAGTTTAATAATTTGGAAATTAAAGCAGCACCAATTGAAAACATGCATGTAAAGAACCAGGTGGATTCTATCCTTACAATTAAGTCAGGCAATTCCGAATTCATTATATACAAGCTTCCAGCAGAACAATTCCTTGAAAGTGCAGTTATACGGGATAAGAATATTTTATTTTATAAAGATATTCATGTGGGAATGACAAAAGATCAGTTCAAAGATAAATTTGATGATTTAAAGGGAAGAAAATATATCCCTTCAAAAATTACTGTAGGAAGAAAGGAAACACAGGAATATCTAGTTTTCACATTTGACCATGATGAATTAAAAGAAATTGAATATAATGGCTATGTTGATTAACTATCTTCCCAGTTTTCAGGGAAGAAAGTATTTGGGAAGATCTTTCTCGCATCTTTTAATAAAGGTGTGAAGTCCTGCTGGTATCTTTCGGAAAGATGAAATATAATTAACTTTTCTACTCCGGCTTCTTTTGCTATTGAGGCTGCTTGTGAAGCAGTTAAATGGTAATTAGCTTTTGCCAGTTCCGCATCTTCATCCAGATATTGACTCTCACATACCAGCGTTTGACATCCTTTTAGAAAATTAATTAATCTTTCTTTTGAATCGTTATCAATACGAAAGTCGGTTAAATATGCAATACTTTTACCTGTTGTAGTTTTTAACAGTTTACTTCTTAATTCTCCGAAAGAAAATTTCTTTTCATCTACTTCAATATTTTTAGAATCAGGAATGGAAAGATCTTTTAATTTTTCCAGCCAATTCCCATGAGATAAATGTAATTTTTCAAGTTCGGTTTTATCAATATTATGAGAAGGATTTTCGGCAAGGTAATATCCTATTGAGGTAATAATATGATCCAGATCTATTGACTTTACTACAAAATCTCTTGTCTCAAGAAGATTTTCTTTGATTACCTTTATGCCGACAACATTTTTATACCTGAAACCATCCGGAAATTTTATATAGAACTGTTTTAGTGAATTTTCTTTTATCTCAGTTATAAACCAATTTCCACCGGTATCACCGATAATATTCCATTTGTAGCCGAGCAGACGGTGATGAATAATTTCTGCAGTATCTTCCGGTCCCCAAATAAAAATAGGTTTTATACGGTCATAGTTTCTTCTAAAAAAATAATCGAAACCGGCAACATGATCTATATGTAAATGGGAAAAGAAAAGGTAATCTAAGCTTCTTACATCTGAATTATTCAGACTTTCGATTGTCTTTTCTCCGCAGTCGAAAAGAAGCTTATATATTCTTGTACCGCTGTTTAGACTGACAAAAAGCGCGTTGTCTTTACCGGGTTTCCCGAGAATTTGATATACTATGCTCATTAAAATGTTTTTATAATTAAAAAGGAAAGGTAATAAAAATATTGTCTTTTTTATAGATTGTCGCTGGATTTAGAGGCTGCGTGAAAAGTCAGCCATTCACCGGACTAAAAGTCCGGTGTTAACCTTTGTCCCAATGGAAAAGAAAGAAGAGAAGGATTAGGTTTTAGCCACAATCTCCAAGTCAAACTCCCGGATTTCAGCTATATAATTAATCTGAAATCTGATTTATAAAAAGTTTTTTATTTTTTTTTTGCTTTTTTAATAGAAATTCTCTTAAATTTAGATAACTAATCAGAATAATTTCATTAGGGAGGCAATTCTGAGGTGTTCAGAGGATATCGAAATAAGCTATACAAGGGATTATAGTATAGTTACTATCAGAACTAAAGGCAAATAATCTAATTTAATGTTATAAAATAAACTTTACGAAAGGAGCATTTAATGGCAGATGCAAAATCTGTATGGGCATACAGACAAAGGACAGGGGTATATGTACGCAAATATGACAGCGTATCAGAAGCCGCCAGAAAAATAAATTCACATCCCTCAAATATTTTACATGCTGTAAGAGACGGTATAGCAGTAAAAGGTTATTACTGGCTTTTTGCAAACGGCAAAAGACCTTTGAAAGTACCCTTGAAATCGGAAAGATTTAATCCCAGAAGCAAACCAATAAATATATTTAAGAAGGGTAAATTCTTTGCAAAATTTTCTTCAACCAAAGACGCTGCAGAAGCAATCGGGTTGAATGCACATACAATCAGGCAATTGTGTAAAAATAAAAATAAAAAGAGCGGTGAATTTACAGCAGAGTATATAAATCCAAAAGATAAAAATAGAATTAAGAATCACGGCGGCGGATTTAAGCAGCCTATCGCTGTTATTGCTAAAACGGCAGACGGAAAAATAATAGGGCAGTTTAAATCTATTGGCGAAGCGAGCGAAAAACTAAAGGTAAAAAATATCTCTATTTGTCTCCAGGGGCGTATTAAACAAGCTGGAGGTTATATCTGGGAAAAAGCTAAATAAATTGGTCAATGGTCATTAGTCATTGGTCATTTAGCTAAGTAAAAATATTATTTAGTAGGGAGTTCTAAGCTGGATTGTTTTAGGGGTAAATAAATGAAAAAAACCCTTGTTGCAATAATTATATTACTTTCATTTTATTTTATTTCATGCAGGGGAAATCTAAACCCGGTTTCAATTTATATACCCCATAGAACTCCGGGATCCTGTACATCAAATGAACTTGAATTAAGTTTTCAAGATACATGTTCCTATAATTTTGTCATTAATTTTTTATCAGGTTTCGATTCAATAAAGATTTCAAGTACTCTTTTAGGAGGAACAATTTATCTTTTAGCAGATTCCGGAGATTATAATTATTGGTACAATTATTTTAAAAATGATTCAACGATACAATTTATTCTTTCAAGTAGTACAAATCCCGATTCATTGGTTCTACAAATGGTATTAACCGGGAAAAAGTCCATTGATGAAGAAACTCAAATATTTAATCAAATAAAACACCTTAAGGTTATAAACACTGAAGAAACTACGAAGCTTGTTTATTTACATGTCCCTGAAGATTTTTTATTAAAATGGGAGGAGATATTTTCTCAATACCCATTTATTACCAGGGTTCTGATAATTGCTATTTGTACTGAGTTCTAAAAATAGGTACGAAATAGCGTAGGTTTTTGGCAATTTTTTCATTTTTAAGCCGTTAAAAATAGTTCTAGCTATCATTTATCCCTACTTTACTAAAATTCCTCCCTTAAAACGATCTTTTAATTACATGTTAATCTATTTTATCCCAATCAGGCACTTCTCTTGAGGATATCTTTGCCTAAAATCTTTAATATTTGAATTAACTATATAATCACTGTTGTTTGCAAAAGCACATTCGAAAAAAATGTTATCATTTTCGTCTGGAAGATTTGGACGCAATAAATAATATAAGAGAAATGAATTAAAGAAATTAAGAAATTTTGTCCCTGTGCTTTGTACTACAAACACCATAATTTCAATAAATTTCTTTTACTCTACTATTGACTCTAAATTTTCTATTGCTAAATTGCATATCAGAAGTTGATAATTAATTTTATCAATTTTAAGTTCTAAATTTATTAAATTAAATATTAGAGCTTGATTGGATGGCAAGTACTTGAGGTAAAACTTAATGAAAACCATCCAATCGTTATTTTAAAGCCTTTCTCTACAGGGACTTTCTCAATTCATACCCCTGACTATTAATAAAACGTAACTAAGGATATCTTTGCAAGAATTTTGAAGGATTTCGAAAGGATTTGGGGGTCTTTGATTCCGGAAGTACCTTGGATTTATCTTGGATTTATCTTGGAGTTACCCTGGATTTATCCTGGAGTTATGTTAGAAGAACAATTTAGAAAATCGGATAATCTTTTAGAGGGCTTTTTGTGATGGAAAAGATTTTTTTAATTTGAGTAGGCTTGTAGGCTTACTGATTTTTCAATTAAATTGGAATATGTTTAGTTATTTTGTAAAGGCAGCTCATAATTGGTGGGATTTTTTTATTTTTGGATTGAAAATATAAGATTAATGACAGAATTATTTGCACATATTGTTCATTAGATGGCAAACTAATTATAATAATAAAAATTTCATAAAAAATGATAAAAGCAATTTTTTGGGATAATGATGGTATACTTGTAGATACTGAAGAGCTTTATTTTGATGCAACAAGACAGATACTTTTAACGGCAGGAATAAATCTGTCCAGAGAGATGTATATTGAATATTTTCTAATTAAAGGAAATGGTACGTGGCACCTGGTAAAAGACAAAGGATTTTCGGCAGATTATATCGATAATTTAAGGAATGAACGGAATAAACTCTATGCCGGGATACTTCAGGAAAAGTGTAAAGTTGTTGAAGGTTCCAAAGATGTACTTGAAAAACTATACGGCAGCTATAAAATGGGAATTGTAACCAGTTCAAGAAAAATGCATTTCGAGCTTATTCACCGTACTACGGAACTTCTCAAATATTTTGATTTTATATTAACAGGAGATGATTATTCAAGCTTCAAACCTAATCCGGATCCTTATCTTATGGCGGTTGAAAAAACGGGATTTCAAAAAGAAGAGTGTCTTGCCATCGAAGATTCAGAAAGAGGATTAAAATCCGCAAAAAGTGCCGGTATACATTGCTTTGTAATACCGGGAGGTTTAACCAGCAGCGGTGATTTTTCTAAAGCAGACAGAATACTGAAAAATATCAGAGAATTGCCGGATGAGCTAAATATTTTTCCAGTTTAATTTAAAAATTAAATAACTTTATATGAAAATTATCAAATATCTAAAGATGCCCGTGCATTTAAGAAGAATCTATCATTTTTATAAAGATAAAGAATTTCGTATCCTTGATATCGGATGCGGAAATCATTCTGCTACAGTAACAATGAAATATTTTCCTAAATGCCATTATTATGGTGTAGATAGGGAAATATATAATAACGATAAATCTGATTTTGACCTTATGACGAAATTTTATAAGATTGATCTGGAAAATGATTCTCTGGGAGAAATACCGGAAAATTTTTTTGATGTTGTAATTCTGAACCATGTTATTGAGCATATCGAGAATGGAACTGAAATACTGGAAGTTATTACAAAAAAAATTAAAAGTAATGGATACATATATATTGAAACACCCTCAGTCAAATCCCTGTCATTACCAAGTCAGCCCGGTACACTTAATTTTTGTGATGATGAGACTCATAAAAAGATTTATAATATAATTGATGTTGCTAATGTCCTTATTAAAAGGAATTTCAGAATTATAAAAGCCGGGATTAGGAGGGATAAAGTGGGAATATTTTTCTCACCTTATTTTATTTTAAAAAAAATTCTGAAGAAAGAAGGATTTTCCGGATTTAGTATTTGGGATTTAACGGGTTTTGCATGGTTTATTTTTGCTGTAAAAAAAGGTTAAAAATTATTGTGTAGTAATAGACTTCAGAAAATCAAAAATTTAAGGCTAAATTATTTATTGAAATTTGAAAAAAACTATTACAAATAATAAATTGAACAGCCAGGGTGATCTTCCGGAAAGAATTGAAAATTCCAGGTTTGGCGTTGTCTTAATTTTTTTTTCGGACTTATTTTTCAGTTTTGTCAGAAGTTTTACTTCAAAGAAGAAAACCGGACATTTAGTAATTATTGCATTACACAGAATAGGGGACTCGGTTTTTACAATTCCGGCTATTAAAGAAATATTTAAATACTATAAAAACTATAATAAAATAATTATAAGTTATTCCGAATCTGAGAATGTATATAAACTTGTTTTTACAGAAAAAATAATAACTCTGGATAGAACCGACTTCAAATATGGAGGACGAATTGCTTCTTCATTTGCAGCAAAAACTTTAAAAGAAACAAATCCTGAAATTATATTTGATCTCACAGGTGCAGTTACATCTGCAACTTTAATTTTTAGATCTAACGCTGATAGAATTATTGGAATGAATGATCGTATCTTCAAAAAAGTATATAATCGGTTTGTAAGAAAAAGAACTTTACCCCACCTTATAGATAAATATTTAGATGTAGCTTCTTTAGAAATTCCCTTTAAAAGAAGTAATGAAACGTACAGTTTCAGCGGCGTCATAAATAAAGGAGAGAGAATTTTAATTCATCCTTTTGCAGGTTGGAAGGCGAAAGAATGGAATATTAGAAAATTTGTACAATTAGGAGAGATTTTAAAAAATAAGTTTGATATTGCATTTTTGTCTAAGCCAGGTTTAATTCCTCCTGATATTCAAAATGAGTTAAAGTCATCAAATATTCCTATAATAATAACTCAAACTGTTGATGAACTGATAAATGAATTAAAAAATAGTGCATTAATTATATCTAATGATTCAGGTCCTCTTTACATAGCAAATCTGCTTGGAAAACCGACTTTTACTATTTACGGTCCAACAAATCCGGAATATTCAATACCCTTCGGTAAGAACCATGATTACATTCAAAAGAAAATTGAATGTTCACCTGAAAAGGATAAACAATATTGTTTTACCGATGCAGGGAGAAGAGGATGTCCTTCATTTGAATGCATGAACCAGTTGAGTGTTGATGAAGTCCTCAAAAAGTTAAATGAATTTTTAAGCAGAATCGAAATGTCTCTAACAGAAAAAATTACAAATGATAAAAGTGAGTGATTTAAATACTTTATCTTTTAACTACTCCAAGGTTATTATTATTGCCCTGCTTTTATCAGTCTTATCCCTGCTGCTGTTGAAAATCAGTTGGTTTATAATTTTAATACCATTTCTATTGATTCCTTTATTTCTGTATGGTGAAAAAGCTCTTATATTTTATTCAATAATTTCTTTCCTTTCGCTTACTAGTACTATAAGTGTAGAATTAAGAACTATTGTTCAAGCAACTGCCATATTAATTTTATTTTATATATTTATAAAAGAATACGGTGCAGATTTTTCTATATATCCGAAAATCCCAAAACAAATTTCTATCCTTATAGCCCTCTTATACTTATCAATGATAATATCAACTTTATTCTCAGATTATTTATTTCTCGGTATTAAAGAGACTATAAGATTAACAGTTTTTTTAATGATTGTTTATGCTTTTTTTGGATATTTAAAAAAATCGCAAGATATAAAACTATTTTTAAGTGCCCTTCTTGTTACAGGGTTGATTTATTTCGCAAATGTTTTTTACAATTTTGCTCAGAATGATTTCAGCTTAATCGAATTAAATGTTAACGAATTATTGAAAGTGAAGGGAAACTATATCAATGTAAATGGTATAGGGTCATTTTTTATAATAATTATTTCATTATTGCTCGTATATTATTTTTCACTCAGAGATAAAAAAAAGCGATTTCTTCCAGCAATACTTTTAGGAATTTTTTCTCTTGGATTGGTGATAACAAATTCCAGAGCTGCAATATTATCTACTGCAATTAGTTCGCTTTTTTTAATATATTTTTTCAATAGAAAAATATTCTTTGGGATAACTACTACATTTATATTCCTTATACCGATTTTATTTGTAAGTCCAATAAATGAATATATTGATATTTACTTTAGAGTAGATAGACTTACAACAGGAAGAAATTTGATCTGGGAAATTGTATCAAATATTGTAAAAAATAATTCTGTTTTTGGTGCTGGTCCTGCAGCAACAAAATTTGAAATGTATAGATACATGCCGTTTATGCTTGGTTCTGCTGCTGAGAAATATATTTCATTACACATTGATCAGATTGAATTTGGTCATGCTCATAATTTTTATTTATTCTTTCTGACTGATCTTGGAATACCTGGATTTATTACTTCATTATTTTTACCATACGCCTTTATCAGTTTAGGATTAAAAACAATAAAGAAATTTAAAAATATCCATATTGAATATTACTGGTTAAGCATGGGGATTACCTCTGCCGGTATCGGATTATTCGTCAGAGGCTTTTTCGAGTGGGGGAATTTGATTAGTTATGGAACTCTTGAATCAGACCTGCCGTTCTGGCTTATTTTTATTATTTTGATTTATCTATATCAAATTCCTAAGGCGGAAGTGGAAATAAGTAAAAAAGTGATAAACAATAATTCTCTTCTATAATTTTTACCAAATGAAAGTTTTAATTCTTGCTAATCCTGTTTCTTCCCATACAATAAAATGGGTTAATTCTTTAAGTGAAAAAGGTGTTGAGGTTTATCTATTTGGATTAAATAGTTATAATAAGAATTCGTTTAATAAAGAAATAAATATTGAGATATTTGATATACCGCAAAAATTGCAAAGCAATAAGGATGGTTCATTTTCAAAAGTTATCTATTTAATGTCAATAAAAAAATTAAAAAAATTTATTAAAAAAATTAAACCGGATATTTTGCATGCTCATTATGTATCTAGTTATGGCATACTTGGTGCTTTAACTGGATTCCATCCATTTTTTATTTCTGTTTGGGGTACTGACATATATTATGTTCCGGAGAAAAATATTGTTTACCGTAAACTAATTGAATTCAGTCTGAGTAAAGCTGATAAGATATTTTCAACTAGCCGTATAATGGTGCAACAGACAAAAAAATTTACGAATAAAGAAATTACAGTTGTGCCCTTTGGAATTGATATAGATAAATTTAAAAAGATGGAAATAGATTCGATATTTAATAAAGAAGATATTGTAATTGGTACAATTAAGACACTTGAAAACAAATATGGAATTGAATATTTAATTAGAACATTCAAATTAATTAAGGAAAAACTTCCATTTATCCAGTTAAAATTATTAATCGTAGGTAGCGGATCTCTCGAAAACTATTTAAAAAAATTGGTAATAGAATTAGAAATAAAAAATGATGTCACCTTTACAGGTTTTGTAATCCCAGAAAAAGTTCCCCAATATCATAATATGATCGATGTATATGCAGCTTTATCAATAGAAGATAGTGAGAGCTTCGGAGTTGCAGTATTAGAAGCATCTGCTTGTGAGAAACCAGTTGTAGTTTCAAATGTTAGCGGTTTTACTGAAGTTATTGAAAATAACATTTCGGGATTTGTGGTTGAAAGGAAGGATATACATGAGACGTCCGATGTGCTAATAAAATTGATATTAAATAAAAAATTAAGAGAAGAAATGGGTAATGCAGGAAGAATGAATGTAAAAAAGTTATATAATTGGAAAGATAATTTAGAACAGATGATAAATATTTATCAACAATTTATTAAACAATATAATGGATAAAACTCTTACACATTACTATATACCCACCAATCATTCTAGACAAATTCAAATTGAATATTATCTTGAAGATATTATAAAATTAAAAAATATTAATAAAAAATTTACAGTATTAGATTTAGGCTGTGGGTTAGGAAAATCATTAGACTATTTCTTAAATCTAAATAAAAAAGCAGAATGGTATGGACTGGATATAGAAGATTCTCCTGAAGTTAAGGCTAGAAAAGCTAATAACAAAAAATTTATAAGCTTTAATGGAATAGACATACCTTTTGAGGATAACTTCTTTGATTTTATATATTGTAAGCAAGTTCTTGAACATGTTAGATATCCCAAAGAATTATTATTTGAAGTTCAAAGAGTATTAAAACCGGGAGGATATTTTATAGGTTCAACTTCTCATTTGGAACCATATCATTCTATGAGTTATTGGAATTATACTCCATATGGCTTCAGTATTTTAATTGAAGAAGCAAAGCTAAAACTTTTAGAAATAAGACCTAGTATTGATTCTTTGACTTTAATTATTAGAAGGGGATTAAGAGATTTATCATTATTTAATCTATTTTGGAAAATTGAATCTCCATTAAATTTTCTTATTTCGTTAATTGGTAAAATAATTAGAACTTCACCTTTCAAGCTAAATCTCATTAAACTTTTGTTTTGTGGGCAATTTGTATTTTTTGTTAAAAAAGATGATGAATAATATTTTTGTTCTCTATAAAAAATAATACTATGTATTAGAATCTTTTGAAAAATATAATGTATAATAAACATCTTTATTTAATATTTTACCTTTGAATTGCTAAGTATAAAAATAAAAGACTAATCAAAAATCCTCTATGTATTTGGCTTTTTACCTATAATGCATATACCAAAACCTGGTAAATAACGAAATGGATAGGAAGATACTTCTATTATTTTAAAATATTTTGAGATGCGATCGATTAGAAATTTATAATCCCAACCTTTACGAGATTCTCGTTTAACTTTATTCATATTTCCCCAAATTGCATTAAAAAATTCATTGCAGGTATATTTAGATACCTTATAACCTAACAACATTTTTGCCAGATGTTTAAAGGCAAATACCAATCCCTTCTGATTGGATGTTGTTATAAAAATATATTGATTTGTCAAATCAAATAGTTTTTCGATATAACTGTCGAGGTGCTGAGGTAGAATATACTCAAATGTTTCCATACATATCGAAATGTCAAAATAACTATTGAGTTTAATATCATCTGGAAAATGAGATTCATAAAATTGATAATTTTTTTCTCTCCACTTATTTCTTGCGATATCTAAACCCCCTTCAAAATTGGCGTCTATCCCTATATATATTTTTGGCTGCTCGGGTAAAAAATTAATTGTTTTTGCATCAAAACAACCTAACTCCAAAACACTATTAGGCTTGCATTGTAAACGGTCTAGACTCGATCTCAACCAATAAAAACGGGAGTAGTGTATCCTACTTCTAATACCTTTTGAAAACAATCGTTCATTATAATTTGCATTTAAGTCTTTCACTTATTTTATACTCCTTTTGATAGATAAACCGCATAGTAAACATCCCTTTTTAATATTTTACCGATGAATTCAATTGGTAACAAAAATATAAGACTTATCCAAAATCCTCTCTGATTCGGTCGATGACTTAAAAAATCAAATTTTCTTCCAATGTTTTTCATATTAACGATTTTCAGATTTAATTTATTAAATATATAACTCAATGATTTATTATTGAATCCAATAACATGATACGGAGCATCAAACGGTTTTATCTTTACAGAAATATTTTTTTTACCGATTAATATAAATACAATTTTTCTCACAACATTAAATAAGCTGTCTTCATTTGGAACTCCCACATAGACAATTCCACCAGGTTTTAATAATTGTTTGATTTTTATTAAATACTCTTTGGGATTTAACACGTGTTCAAGAACGGAATCAACATAAATGAAGTCAAAGTAATTTTCTGGTAATTCATATTCAAGAAAATTTGCAATAGTAAAATTTACATCTTTTTGTTTAGCTTTTTCAATTCTATTGTCAACTATATCAATTCCGGTTACTTCCCATCCTCTACTTAAAGCTTCAATTAAAGCTTTCCCTTCTCCCGCACCTATGTCTAAAAATTTGATATTATTATCCGGCAAATTAATTAAAGCTTTATCGAAGCGATCCGACAATTCTTTTGAACGTTTATTGATAAGCCAGCTAGATTGATATGAAAAATATTCATTGTTATATAAATTTGACCATTGATTATTGCTGAATGTTATCTGAGGAGCAACAAAATAAACATCACAATTATTGCATTGAACAACATAATAATCTTTATCTATAAAACTTTTAGAAATTTCATTTGTTTTTGGTAAACCGATTATTTTATAATTTGCAGAGTTACATAGAGGACAGTTTGAATCCATATTTTAATAAAAACTTTATATTGAAAAAAGAAGTTAGAGCAATAATTAAATATTATAAATAAATTAACGCTTTAAAATAAAAAAGTTATTGATGAAAGATTGTAATAAAAATAAAATTTCAATTATTATCCCATGCAGGAATGAAGAGAAATATATTGAGAGATGTCTCGATTCTGTTTTAAGAAATAATTATCCTAAAGAATGTATTGAAGTTTTTGTAATTGACGGACAAAGCACTGATGCTACCAGAGAAATGATCAATAGATATACCAAAACAAATGGTTTTATTTATTTAATGAATAATAGCAAGTTAACAGTCCCGTATGCGATGAATTTAGGTATTAAAGAATCATCCGGAGATTATATAATAAGAATAGACTCTCATACTGAGATCCCGGATAATTATTTTTCTGAACTAATTGAGTGGAGCAAAAAATTAGACGCAGATAATATTGGTGTAGTTTGTATAACCGATGTCAAAAATAAAAATCCGAAATCAAATTCGATAAAAAAAGTATTGGGCAGCAAATTAGGCGTTGGAAATTCATATTTTAGAACCGGGATTAAAGAAATTAAAGAGGTAGATACTGTTCCTTTCGGTTGTTATAAAAGGAATATCTTTGAAAAAATCGGATTATATAATACAAGATTAACGAGAAACCAGGATATCGAATTAAATAAAAGATTAAAAAATAGTAATGGTAAAATATTTTTAATTCCAAATCTGTTTTGTAAATATTTTGCCAGGGAGAATTTTTCAGATATCGGTAAAAATAATTTTGGCAATGGATTCTGGAATGTTTTAACTGTTTATATTACTAAAAATTTAAGTTCAATCAGTGTTAGACATTTTGTACCTTTAATTTTTATTTTTTCCTTAATAATTCCATTGATCCTTATATTATGGTATCCTTATATCGGCTTAATATCCGTATTTATTCTTATCCTTTATTCATTAGTAACTATTTCAATTAGTGTAAAACTTAAAGATAGAGATTCTAAATTTTATTTTATTCTCTGGACATTCGTGACGCTTCACTTTTCTTACGGATTTGGTTCTCTCATAGGATTATTCAGAATTGATTATTTATTCAAAAGCAAGTAAATGAGAGAAAAAAAGTATAAAGAAAAGATAGCATCAGTTCTGGATAGCGGGCCTGGAAAAGTATTTTTATACTGGAAAGGGAGGGTTGCTCTCTACGCTGTTCTTAAAGCAATGGGAATTAAAGAAGGGGATGAAATAATTCTGCCTGCTTTTACATGCGTGGTAGTTCCGAATGCTATTAAATATTTAGGGGCAAAGCCAATATATGTTGATATTTCTCCCTTAAATTATAATATGGATATAGATAAGTTAGAAGATGCAATAACTGAGAAAACAAAAGCAATAATTTGCCAGAATACTTTCGGGTTATCTTCTAACATTGAAAGGCTAATACAGATAGCTAAAAAGCATGATATTTATACTGTTGAAGATTGTACGCATGGATTTGGGGGTTACTATAATGGAAAACCTAACGGTTCATATTGTGATGCAGCTTTTTATTCTACTCAATGGAATAAACCGTTTTCAACCGGTATCGGAGGTTTTTTAGTTGTAAATAATATTGAGCTAGTTGAAAAAGTAAGGAATCTTGAGGCTGAAAAGATCAAACCAAACCCTATTAACAAAATTATTCTTTACTTTCTAATAATTTTTAGAAAATATTTTATTAATAATTACACTGAGCAGACTTTAGTCAAATTGTTTAGATTTCTAAGTAAACATAATTTAGTCCTGGGCTCCTCTCAGGGGAATGAGTTGACGGGTACTGAGATGCCGGATAATTATTTTAGAGACATTTCATCTGTCCAGATAAAAGCCGGAATTAAACAACTGGAAGACCTTCAGAATATAAATAAGCTGAGGAGAAAAAATGCTCATGCTTATACCGAATATCTTAAATCAAAAAATAAAACTTATGTGGATGAAGGGTTATTTGAAAACCATCTTTTCCTAAAATATCCTTTGCTGGTAAAAGACAAGGAATTATTTTTTAGTTTAGCTCTGAAAGAAAAAGTCATATTGGGCGATTGGTTTCTTTCACCTATTCATCCGGTAAAAGAAAATTTTGAATTATGGGATTTAAATATTGAATTATTTCCAGTTGCAAAAGATATTTCCCGAAAGATTGTTAATTTGCCCACCGAAATAAAAAATAATAGGAAGGTGATGGAATTTTTGGAGAGGAATTTGGATTTGATTCATTAGTCATTGGTCATCGGTAATTAGTCATTGGTCATTGGTCATTCGAGGGTTAATCAGGTGTGTCATTCAATTGTAATTATTGGAGTTTTGGAATAATAATTTTTTTAAGTGAATAAATGGCGAAATCTTTTATACCTTTTCATAGACCATACATATCTGATGATGAAATTGCTGAAGTTACTGAGGCAATACGTTCGGGATGGTGGACTACAGGGCCTAAGACATTGAAATTTGAAAATGAATTTAAGTCTTATATAGGTACGAGTAATGCTCTAGCTGTAAATTCATGGACAGCAGCTGCTCATCTGTCTTTGGAAGCTATTGGTTTAAAATCCGGTGATGAAGTTATAGTACCTGCAATGACTTTTACCGCATGTGCCGAAATTGTTTGTTATTTTAATGCGAAACCTGTTATTGTTGATATTCAGAGAGATACTTATAATATTGATCCGGATGAGATTGAAAGAAATATAACTAAAAACACAAAGGCAATTATTCCGGTTCATTACGGCGGTCAGCCTTGCGATATGGATGAAATTATTGATATTGCAAAAAGGCATAATCTTTATATAATTGAGGATGCAGCACATGCTTTACCTTCATTTTATAAAGGAAAGATTGTGGGTACCCTTAGTGATGTCACATGTTTCAGCTTTTATGCTACTAAGACGTTAGCTACCGGTGAAGGAGGAATGATATGCACTGAGAATGAAGAAATAGCAAAAAGATGTTCAATTATGCGTTTGCATGGTATTAATAGTGATGCATGGAAAAGATATACTGAAGAGGGTTCATGGTATTATGAAGTAGTTGCACCCGGCTACAAATATAATTTTACCGATATTCAAGCAGGGCTAGGTCTGGCACAGCTTAAAAAAGTTGATAAGATGCATAAAAAACGAAAAGAAATATTTGATTTGTATAATGAAGGTTTTAAAAATAATGAATTAATAAAGCTTTATGGGATTAAGGAAGACCGTGTGTCATCATATCATTTATATCCGGTTGAACTAAATGCTAAACGTTTGAAGATTTCAAGATCCAAATTCATTGAAGAATTGAAAGAGAACGGAATTGGAGTAAGTGTTCATTTTATTCCTCTTTATCGTCACCCTTATTATCAGAAGACATTTGAGCTAAATATTGAAGATTACCCAGTTTCCGAACTTGTTTATCCTGAAATAATTACCCTTCCAATTTGGCCTGGCATGAAAATTTCTCAGATTGAGCAAGTTATTGATAAAGTGAATTCTTTGATGAAAAAATTTACAAAATAATTCGGTTAAGTAGTAAAATTTACTAAATGTGATAATATTGTTTTACTTTTTGAGAATTAAACTTTATTTAGGATGTATTTTTTTGTTAAAAGAATTTTGGATATTTTAATAACATTGATTGGTATAATATTGTTTTTTCCGTTAATAATTGCAGTTTCGCTAATTATTTTATTGAGTTCAGGATATCCTGTTTTTTTCTTGCAGGAAAGAGTTGGAAAGGATTGGAAGATTTTTAAAATAATTAAGTTCCGAACGATGGTAAAAAATGCCGAAAAAATGGGGATGGGCATTTCTTCCTACAACGATACCCGAATTACAAGTATTGGAAAAATATTAAGGAAATTCAAAATTGATGAACTTCCTCAAATTTTCAATGTTTTTGCAGGTAATATGAGCCTGGTAGGACCGAGACCTGAATTATTAAAGTATGCTGAATATTATGCAGATGATTATTCGGAAATCTTAAAAATAAAACCCGGTATAACAGATTATGCTTCTATTGAATTTAAAGATGAAAGCCTCTTATTAAACAATTCAAACGATAATGAAAAAGTTTATTTGAATAAAATATTACCTGAAAAAATTTCGTTGTATAAAAAATATTTAAAGGAAGCTAATCTTAAAACCGATCTCAAAATAATTTTTTCTACATTTAAGGTGCTTATTCGATGAACAGATTTACAGCGCGATTATTTTATCCTTCAAACTTAAAACGCAAATTACTTTTATTATTACTTGATGCCGTATCTTTTACTATTGCCGTATATCTGGCCTTTTTGGTTAGGGCAGAGTTACACGGCGGAGAATTTATAAATTCTAATTTATATATAACAATATCGTTTTTCTTAATAATAAAATTACTTGTATTCTCAACATTCAAATTATACGATATTTCATGGAAATTTGTATCCCTGCAGGATCTTGCTAATATAGGGAAGGCATGCCTTCTGAGCAATGGAATATTATTTATTGTCATATATGGATTTAACATTACCGCTTTTCAAGGTTTTCCCCGCAGTGTTATTCTGATTGATCTAGTTCTAAGTTTTCTTTTTTCTTCCGGATTTAAAATTTCCAAACGTTTATACCTGGAAGTAATGAGACAGAGTATAATAAAACCGGAGCTGAAGAGAACTTTGATAATAGGGGCGGGAAGCAGCGGTGAACAATTATTGAGGGATATAAACAGAAGTCAAACAAGAAGATTTTATCCCATTGGATTCGTTGATGATGATCCTACAAAACAAAATTTATATTTACAGGGGATCAGGGTGTTAGGTCCTGTTGTTAAACTTCCGGAAATAATAAAAAAATATAATGTCGAATCAATTCTTATATCTGTTTTGTCGGCAGACAGGTTATTTCACAGAAAGGTATTGAATATTGCAAGGGAATGTGGCGTAAATGATGTGAAAGTAGTTTCTACTATAAATGATATATATAATTCAATAAGTGTAGGGATTAAAGATATAAGAGATATTGATTTAAGCGACTTAATCGGGAGACAGGCTGTATCGATTAATACAAAAGATATAAGGAGCTATATACAGAATAAACGTGTATTAATAACAGGTGCTGCCGGATCAATCGGCTCTGAAATTGCGAGACAGGTTACTTATTATGAACCTGCTGAAATAGCAATACTTGATATTAATGAGAGTGACCTTTCAAATCTAGACATGCAGCTTTCAAGGATGCAGAAAACGGCAAAAATTAAGATGTATTTATGTGATATATCAAACAAGCATAAAATTGACAAAATATTCGAAGATTTCTTGCCCGATGTTATATTCCATGCAGCAGCATATAAGCATGTTCCGGTAATGGAAAAATTTCCAGAAGAAGCAGTAAGAGTAAATATTATCGGGACATATAATCTAGCAAATGCATCGATAATGTACGGAGTCAAGAATTTCATTTTAATCTCTACTGATAAAGCTGTTAATCCTTCAAGTATAATGGGTGTTTCCAAAAGAATAGCGGAATATATAGTAACAAGTGCTGCAAAGCGAAGTATGTGCGATTTTGTAGCGGTAAGATTTGGTAATGTAATAGGAAGCAGGGGGAGTGCTTTACCGATATTCATGGAGCAATTGAAAAACGGGGGACCAATTACGATTACTCACCCCGATATGAAAAGATATTTTATGACTATTCCCGAATCTGTTGCTCTTGTTCTGCAGGCAGCAACAACCGGGAAGAGCGGAGATGTTTTTGTTCTGGATATGGGTGAACCGGTTAAGATTCTTGATTTAGCAAGAGATCTTATTCTTCTCCATAACCTTATTCCAGATAAAGATATAAAAATTGAATATACAGGAATCAGGGAAGGTGAGAAGTTATTTGAAGAAGTGCTTACTGCTGAAGAAGGAGTTATTTCAACTTCACATGAAAAAATATTCAAAGCACGGCTGGTATGTATGCATACTGCGGAATCAATCGAATCAATGGTAAGAGAATTTGCAAGTATGAACGGTGGTACAACCAAACGGGATTGGATTGAACTTTTCAAATATTATGTTCCGACATTCCAGGCTAACTATGATACGGATATTTTTGAACCGGAGGAATTAAATTCAAAGTTAATTGCGCTTTCGCTTCAGGGTAAGAAATAGCA
>CAVUOL010000086.1:0-61179 GCA_963742995.1 uncultured Ignavibacteriales bacterium | reverse complement strand
TCCCATCCTATCCCTTCGAGGAATAGTATCGGTTTTTCCCAAGCTAACTCCTAGATAACTCCAAGGTAAATCCAAGCTAACTCCAAGGCAACTCCAAGGTTAATCAAGGATAAACAAGTCAATACAACAATTTAGCAATTTGGCAATTTAGCAATAAAACCCACAGTAGGCTCAATCTTTGACTGTCTTGTTTGAATATTTGAATCTCGAAATTGTTATTTATTTGTAATTTTTATTCCCCCTTCTAATTTTAATATCCCGTTCTTCCTTTTTACTATCTTTCAACTTTCAAAAAAATCATATTGGAGTTTTATGATTCAGGATGTTATAAATATTGCTAAAGAAGCTGGAGAAATTGTAAGAGAAGGATTCGGAAAAAAATTAAAGATAGAATATAAATCTAATGAAACTAATTTAGTAACCGAGATTGATAAAGCTTCGGAAAAACTTATTACGGACTTTATAAAAAAAACATATCCGAAGCATGATATTCTCGCTGAAGAAAGCGGGGAAATGAAATCCGGGTCTGAATATTTATGGGTTGTTGATCCACTGGATGGTACTACAAATTTTGCTCATGGCTTACCGATATTTTCTGTTTCAATCGGACTGCAGAAAAATGGTAAAACTCTATTAGGTGTGGTTTACGATGTTATGCAGGATATAACTTATTTTGCAGAAGAGGGGAATGGTGCCTATGCAAATTCAGAAAGATTAAAAGTAAGTCTAAATGACAAAATTAATCATAGCGTATTGGTTACAGGTTTCCCCTACAATATTTCTGAAAATCCCGAGAAAACTCTTGAAATCTTTTCGGCACTTACCCGCAAAGCAAGGGCTATAAGAAGACTGGGATCCGCTGCCATTGATATGTGCTATGTTGCCAAAGGTGTTTTTGATGCCTTTTGGGAAGTCTACCTGCATCCATGGGATATTTGCGCCGGAATTTTAATCGTTGAAGAAGCCGGCGGGATTATTACAGACTTCCACGGCAAGAAAATTGACATCTATGCTAAAAGAATATTAGCCTCAAATGAAAAAATGCACCCCCATTTAATGGATATAATAAACAGTTTATAAAACAACGTGCTTTCGTACTATGACAACTTTCAATGAATTCAGAACTAATGCGCTACTCCTGTATTTTTAAACCCAGTTCATGAGAAAAAAACGTCATCGCCGCTGCAGTATTTCCAACTCGCTGGCTAAATGACGCCGTGACTCCATGTCCCTCATTCATCCTTGTTAGCAATATTATCGGATTGTCGGATGTATTTGCTGCCTGAAGAGCAGCTGCAAATTTGCGGGACTGCCATGATGCTACCCTTGGATCATTAATCCCCGTTTCCAATAACACTGCCGGATATGCCGTATTTGGTTTTACATTATGATAAGGTGAATATGCGTAAAGCCACCTAAAATCATTTTCCTTAGTGGATGTCCCATATTCACTTATATTGTATTGTCCGTTTGGAAATAATTCTACCCTTAGCATATCATAAATTCCAACAAAACTGACAACTGCTTTAAATGCTCCCGGATGCAGTGTAAGTTCTGCACCCATTAGCAATCCGCCGTTTGATCCCCCCATTATTCCTAAATGTTGTGAATCAGTCCAGTTATTCTTTACTAATGATTCGGCGGCGGCATACATATCATCAAAAACATTTTGTTTTTTAGCCAGCATCCCTGATTCATGCCATCCTTCACCGAATTCACCACCTCCGCGAATGTTTGCATATGCTAATACACCCCCATTTTCGAGCCATGCTAAATAAGCCCCCAGAAAACGGGGTTTTGTAGGAATTCCAAATCCGCCATAACCATAAACAATAGCCGGGCGTTTTCCGTTTGGTGTAATGCTTTTTAAGGATAGAATAGTTACAGGTATTTTTGTCCCATCCTTTGAAACTGCATCTATTACATCAAATTTTACATTTGAATAATTCCCAGCAGGTTTTACTTCAAAAATTGTTTTAAGATTACCATTATTAATGTCATATTGAACCCATGTATCTGGAATGATCCACCCTGAATAACTAATCAAAACCTGGTTGTTATCCGGTGAGGATACCACTGCACTGATTCCAATTCCACTTTCAGGCAGATCTATAGTTCTGATTTTTTTGCCATTGTAATCATATTGTTCTGCTTTCCAATCCGGTCCTTTTACTTTTGTAACAATAAACCCTCCTCGAATTGCATCAACTGAATTTAATGCCATCTCATCATTATCATTCTTCAGCAATACAGTAGCTTTGCCACTCAAATCTATTGATAAAAGTTTTCCTTTCGGTACCCCTTCATATGAAATAACTAGTAAGTTATTTTTCTCGTCCCATGAAGCTCCGCTGTTTACTTCATCGGAAACCCTGACATTTGCACTCGTATCAAGTACCTGGTCCCATTTCTCTTCCCCTTTTCGAATATAAACATAATTAGGATTTCCATCTCCGAAGTGTACAAACATTGCTGCCTCTTTCCCATCTCCCGATGGTATAAAAGTATATTCCGCAACTTTTGATAAATCTTTTCCGAAAACCACTTTATCATCATCTTGTGATTGATTCAATATATGGTGATATAAAGCAGCATAGAATTGAGACTCCGATTCAGAGACAGTTCCCGGCATCGGCAATCTTACATAAGTCAATCCATTTTCATTAGCATCCCATATCATGCCTGTTGGTGTTGCTCCTCCGCCTGCCCTTATTAGAGTATCAGGCAGGTCTTTCTCTGTTTTAATATCCAATATGTGAATTGTAGTTGCTTCATTTCCTCCGCTAGCAATTCCATATGCCAAATAATTCCCCTTCGGTGAAGGCCAAAAACCTGTTACAGCCAAATGTTCACCCATTTTATTCGGATCGATCAATATTTCAATTTTGCCATCTGGCCAGGTTTTATAAGCTATTACAGGTTGTGCCTGAGGAGGTATTTGCTGCCTAAAAAAGAGCTTACCGTTTACCAGTTTCGGTGAACTTTGTTCAACAGATACATTCGACAATTCCTTTATTCTGTTTTCGATATGTTTTTCTTCTGAAAAGCTCGATAACACTTTTTCGGCATAATCATTTTGTTCTTTAATCCAATTCTTTACTTCCGGCGAAGTGCCTTCTTCTAACCACCTATACGGATCATGTACTGAGCTTCCAAAATAATTTGACGTGACTGTATCTTTCACTGTTTTAGGAATATTTGTATCCTGTTTTTTACTGCAGCCTGCTGTCAGAAGTATTAATAATGAAATTAGGAAATATTCCCTTTTGATTTTCATAATTATCCTTTATTAAAATGAATTAAGTTTGAGTAGATGTCCCTCCCTCATTTTGTTCCCCCTCCCTTTCTAGCTCTGCCAACTTCTTCTTACCATAAGCAATTCTCGTTATAGTTACAAACAAAACAGGAACAATAAAAATCGCAAGCATAGTTGCAGCTAACATACCTCCCAATACTGTCCACCCAATTGTCTGCCTGGCTTGTGCACCTGCACCGCTCGCAAAAACCAACGGAGATACTCCAAAAACAAAAGCCAAAGATGTCATCAATATCGGCCTCAATCTTAGCCTTACAGCATTTATGGTTGCATCCAACAGGGGAACTCCGTTATCCACCCTCGTTTTGGCAAATTCAACAATTAAGATCGCATTTTTAGCAGCTAAGCCGATTAATGCTACCAAACCTATCTGCGCATAAACATTATCACTTAAACTCGGTAAAAATGTCAGCGCTATTATGGCTCCGAATGCTGCTATTGGAACCGCAAATAAGATTGCAAATGGTACCGACCAGCTTTCGTATAAAGCCGAGAGAAATAAAAATACAAACAATAGTGATAATGCAAATATGGCAAACGTACTGCTCCCCGCATTAATCTCCTCTCTGCTTAACCCTGAAAATTCATATCCGTAACCCGCAGGCAATATCTTTGCTGCCACTTCTCTCATAGCCTCAATTGCTTCACCACTGCTGTATCCGGGAGATGCACTCCCATTTATTTCCGCCGAACGGAATAAATCATAATGTGAAATTAATGGTGCGCTTTGAGTTATTTTGTAATCAATTACCGTACTTAATGGTATCATTTTACCCTGGCCGTTTTTAACATAATATTTCGATAAATCATAAATTGTCGAACGGTAATTTGTGTCTGCCTGTGCTATAACATGAAAATTCCTTCCGAAAATCGTAAAATCATTTACATAATTGCTTCCTAAATATGTTTGGATTGTGCTGAATACATTTGCTATAGATATCCCTAACCTTGCGCATTTTTCTCTGTCAACATTTAACTGGTATCCCGGTGTGCTTGCTGTAAAAAAAGAAAATGCCCTGCTGATTTCAGGACGCTGATTAGCTGCCATTACAAATGATCTGACCACTCCTTCAAACTGTTGTATATTGTCGGTACTCTCCTGCTGTTCTAATTCAAATGTAAAACCTCCTGTTGTTCCTAAACCAGGTATTGCAGGTGGTGAAATCACTAATACATTCGCGTTTTTAATTGCCGCAAATTTCCTTTGTAAAGTTGCTATTAAAGAGTTTAATTGAAGTTCTTTACTTGACCTTTCATCCCAAGGCTTTAGTTGCGTGAATATTGTTCCGCTGTTTGATTTTGATGCAAATGAAACTACATTCAATCCGCTAACCGCAGCAAAATGTGCAACTCCCGGCGTCTTTTTTATTATATCCATCATTTCATTCAATACATTAATTGATCTTGTAGTAGACGCTGCTTCGGGTAATTCAAATGTTATATAAAGCCTCCCTTCATCTTCATTAGGTATAAATGCTGTCGGTTTATTCATAAATAATATCACCGTTCCGGCATACACTAGAATTAAAATAATCAAAAAATAAGGAGCGATTTTTATGCTTTTTCTCACTCCCGAAGAATAATTACTCGTCGTTCTCTTGAACCAATCATTAAACTTAAAGAAAAACTTATTTATTCCTCTTGGTGCTTTCTTCGTTGCTTCTCGGATTTATAGGTTTCAATATTAAAGTACATAAAGCCGGAGTTAAAGAAAGTGCAACGAATGCCGATATTAAAACTGATACTGCTATTGTAATTGCAAACTGCTGATATAATTTTCCAACGATTCCCGGAATAAAACCAACAGGGATGAATACCGATGCTAATATCAATGCAATCGCAACAACAGGTCCTGAAATATCATTCATCGCGGCGGCTGTCGCAGCCCTTGGTGAAAGATGTTCTTCGTCTATATGATGCTGAACTGCCTCAACAACAATTATGGCATCATCAACTACTATCCCTATAGCTAATACAAATCCAAACATTGTTAGCGTATTAATGGTAAATCCCATCGGAAGAAAAAAAGCAAATGTTCCTATAATAGATACCGGGATTGCTAAGATAGGTATTAAAGTTGCACGCCATGTTTGCAGAAATAGAAAAACTACCAGAACTACCAAACCTAACGCTTCCAGTAATGTTGTTACTACTTCGGAAATTGACTCTCTTACTACTGAAACAGCTTCAAAGGGTATTTCATACGCTACATCTTTAGGAAATGACTTCTGCAATTCTTGCATTTCATTATAAATACCGTTTGCCACTTCTATAGAATTGCTTCCCGGTGCCTGGAAAACTAATAAGAAAGAGGATCTTTTACCGTCAACATATGAATTGTTTGAATAACTGGCTCTGCCTAATTGAACCCTTGCGACATCTTTTAAGTATACTTCCGAACCGGTCTGCGGATTTTCATGGACTATAATGTTATCAAATTGTTCAACTGTGCTAAGAGCACTGTTAGTGAACACCGTATATTCAAAAGTTTGATTTTTATTCTGGGGAGGTGCTCCTACCGTCCCGGCTGCTATCTGCAGATTTTGCTGCTGTAATGCGCTAACTACTTCTTCAGTTGTTAATCCTAGTTGCGCTAATTTATCCGGGTTTAACCAGATCCGCATACTGAAATCATCTGCCCTGACAAATATATCACCTACACCTTTAACACGAAGGAGAGCATTTTTTATATATATATTAGAATAATTGTCAAGAAATCTTATGTTGTGTGTACTATCCGGCGAATATACGGCCACTATTAAAAGGATGCTTGATGTCCTTTTCCTGGTTATTACTCCCAATCTTTTAACTGCGTCGGGCAGCGCAGGTGTTGCAACACTTACTCTGTTTTGAATATCTAATGCTGCAACATCAGGGTTTGTTCCTACATCCAGTACAACATTTATTGAAGATTGGCCGCTGTTAGTACTGTTGCTGGACATATATGCCATCCCCGGCGTTCCGTTTATCTGCGATTCTATTGGTGTTGTTACCGTTTGTTCAACTGTAAGTGCATCCGCTCCTGTAAAGTTTCCTGATACCTGTACAGTAGGCGGTGTTATATCCGGATATTGGCTGATTGGTAAATTGAATATGGCTAATATACCAATTAAAACTATTACTATTGATATTACTATCGCTGTTACCGGTCTATTTATAAAAGTATTTGCTACCATTATCTTCCTGTTTCAGAATTTTTCAATATGCGTCATTGTGGCTTTCTGTTCCCTTTAGATTCTGCCCCTCCGGTTTGACTTGATAAGGTTATCGGTGCATTATCTCTTAACTTTTGTACTCCTTCGGTAACAACCTGCTCGCCCGGACTTAATCCGTTCGTTACTATCACCATATCCTTTATTGTCATACCAATATCTATTTTCCTTTGTGATACTTTGTTTCCATTAATTACAAAAACAAAATATTCTCCCATCTCTACTACTGCTGCCTTATAAGGTATCAATATACTCCTGGTCGTATCGTTATTTAAAACTCTTACATTGCAGTTTAAACCTGGTCTAAGTGTATTATTTTTATTGGGAAATTCAAGCCTTGCAGTTATGGTACCTGTTTGAGGATCTACTGCACGATCTATTAAAAGAAGTTTTCCAGGATATGGATAGATGGTCTGATCTGGTAAAACTAAGGTAAATGTTGTATCCATTTTTCTGTTTCTTTCGTGCAGGATTTCATTGAATTTATTTATATATTTTTCATCTACTGAAAAGTCTACTCCTACCGGATTATCTGAAGAAATTGTATTCATTAAGGTAACCCCTGCGGTTACTGCAGATCCTAATTTTACCAGAGAAATTCCGATTGTCCCGTCAAATGGTGCATAAATAATCGAATTTCGTAAATTTGTTTCTACTGCTTCAAGGTTGCTCTGCGCAGATTTTAAGTCGGCTAAAGAATGTTCCAGCACCTGCGTTGCAATTGCATTATTCTTTGCTAATTCCTTGTATCGATCATAATCCTGTTGGGCTCTGTTAAGGTTTGTTTTTGCTTCATCATATGCGGCTTTATACTGCTGTTGTTCAATCGCATATAGTTTCATCCCTTTGGTTACATGCTGTCCGTCGTTAAAGTATATATCAGTTAAATAACCTGAAACTTCCGGTCTTAGCTCAACCTGGTTTAAAGCAACCACAGTTGCCGGATATTTGGTATGATAAGGTGCTCTTTCTTTTTTAACTGTATATGCAGTAACAGCTGTAGGAGGAAATTGCGGCTGATTATTCTTGTTTCCGTCGCAAGATGCTGCAATCAAGGAAATAAAAATTGTTAAAATGGTTAAATATAAATTCTTTCTCATATCAATTATCTTTAATATTTAATTGTACCTAAAGCCTTTTCTACATCTAATTTACTGCTTAGCACCTGGTAAAGTGCATTTATATAGTTTACCTGAGTTGTCCTTAAATCTGTTTCCGATATTATTACATCCAGGTAAGTTTTCACGCCTGATTTATATTGAAGTTCTATTGTGTTATATACTTCTTTTGCAAGGTCCAGGTTTTCTTTTTGCATATTATAGTTAATAAGGTTGCTTTTATAGTTTGATAATGCCTGAACATATTCTGTGTTTATCGAATTTTCTAATTCCTCAAACTTATAATCATATTGGTCCAGTTCTAAATTAGCATGCTCAATTTCATGAATTCGTTTTCCTCCCTGGAAAATTGGCAGCGATAATTGAAGACCGATATATGAATTCGGGTAATTCTGATTATATAGTTTTGATAGCTCATCATTAAAAAAGTTTATGTTATATTCACCAAATGCCGATAAAGAGGGGATAAAGCTCCATTCATAATAATGAAGATTTGCCTGCATCAAACTTTTTTGAGTCTGCAACAATTGATATTCTATCCTGCTGCCTAAATTTACTGTTTGAGTTGTGTCAATAAAAATATCATTCTGCATCTGTGCGGTATCATACTGTAGTTTCAAATCATTGTGTGTTGGATATCCCATCTGTTCTTTTAGTGCAGCATAACTTGCCTTAAATAATTCTTCATCATGTTTCTTCTCAGCCTTAGCATTATTCAAAGCGATAGTAGCTCTCATGTAATCGGTTTTATCAACCACTCCTCCTTTATACTGATTATATGTATCGTTCAGACTTTGCTGCAGACGCGTAATATCTTCATTTGCAATAGCGATTTGATCTTCCGCTAGAAGAGTTTGATAAAATGATTTGCTTACATTTACTATCGTATTAATTTTAGTCTCAGTTGTCGATTGTTCAGATTCCTTCTCAATATCTCCTGCTGTACTGGATGCTAATAATACATCACTGTCGAATATTGTTTGTGTTATAGAAAATTGTGCGCTGGATGTATTTATAACTCCGAAATGAACTGCATTACCCTGGAAAATTGATGTCTGGAGCTTATAATTGTGCTGAATATTAAAATTAAAATCTAATTGCGGAAACCAATCTGACAGCTTACTTTTTACCTCCTGGTTAACAATATTCTCATTTATTAATGACTGTTTAATCGAAGGCTGGTGCTTAAGTGCATATTGAATACAATTCTGTAAAGTGGCATTTCCTAATAATGAATCGCGTGAATTTTTGTCCTGTGGGAAAAGTGACGATGTGGTAAATAAAATTATGAATGTTACTGCAGCAATGTCGAGAAACCTTTTACAACACATTAATTCTCAAGTACCTCTACAAAAGATTGAATATGGAAAGCTAAAATAATTGTAATAAAAATTAGAGCGTTTGATTTATATCATAATTAAAAAATGTAAATGAAGAAAGGATAAGACCAAAAATGAAAAGAAGACTGGTTAAAAATTCATAAAAGATAAATAAATTAACCACATAGGAAACATAGCAAATACAACGATAACAAAGATAAAAATTCTCCGTGTTCTCTGTGTCTTCTCTGTTAACTCTGTGGTTTTAGCAACCAACCACCAACCACCAACCAATATCATTGAACCATATAACTCTTACCAAGATAATGATTGTAAACTTCCGTTGAATTATAGCTATCAATTGCTGCTTCAACCGAATTAGATACATTAAAAATTTTCAGCGTTCCCAGCTTTTTCATAAAAGGTCCGGCAAGTCTTTCTGATTTAACTATTCTTAAATCCCCTTCAACCTTAGCGATCTGTTTGAGAGTAAATACTATTGCACCCAGAAATGTCGAATCAATAAAATCACATTGACTTATATCTACCACTAATTTTCTATAACCATTCTCGATATCTTCTGCTAATATATCTTTCAATTCACTGGCTTCTTTTATTGTTGCTCGTGTTAGATTTACGTATGTAATAACTACATCATTCTGCACGATTTTTTGGAAATCTTCCATTTAATCCCTCAAAATATATTTGAAATAAAAAATTCATAGTTTCAGCATATAAGAAACTAATTATCATATCCTTCACAATTTCTGTGCCTCTTGATTAAAATTGCAATTATATATTAAATTCTAAATATTTTACTAATCAATTGTTTCATATCGATAAACAAATATATATCTGTATCGTTTCATTCCCCTCCCCTTTACCAAAGGGGAGGTTGGGGTGGGGTTACAAAATTTAATTGCAAGATTGTTTTTTAATCTTATAGTCTAATCTAATCTAGTAATTTTGTAATTTAATCCTGTAATTTTGCAATTTTGCAATTTTGTAATTTCCTTGTACATGAAAATTAAGATGAAAAAGAATATAGAACATGAGTTTATTTCTAAACTCAATGAATTGAATGATGCTTTAATCAACACTCATTCTCAATTCCGCTCCGATGATCTCTTGCATGATGCAGAAAACCTTCTTGAAAATAATAAACAATCAATATCAAGAGATATTTGGCATAAGTACCTTAATATTACCGTTTCCCCCTTATTCCTGACAAACTTAACAGATAGGGAAGCAAGATACAGATGGGCAGATACAGCTTTTAAAGCTATCCGTATTTCTGATTATTCTTTACTTGCAATGTTAAATCACCGCACTGAAATTTATCCTGATAAACCTTTGTTTTCCGCTTTCGAGGGAAATATTAGGAACGATTACAGTTATAAACTAACCAATGAAAAGATTAAAAGAATAGCTTCTTCTTTTCTTTCCTACACCGGCCAAAAACCTTCTGTTGCCCTCTACCTTGATAATTGTATCGAAGGCGCATTATGCGATATAGCCTGCTTATCCTATGATATTTTTACATCTCCTTTAAATATCCACTTTAGTCCGGATAATCTCGCCTATATATTTAAATTATTAAAGTTTGATATAATAATAACTGATTCTTCGCAAAGGGTAGAACTATTAAATACTCTCCGTCAAAAAATTGATTACAATTTTACTATCTTATCTGTCGGCAAATCTTCAGTCCATGACATTGAGAAAAATGACATCTATGAATTTGAAAGCTTCATTTCAAGGGTTAACGATAACCAAATATCTGAGATATTAGAAAAACGCTATCGCTTTAATCTTGATGACATCTCAACTGTTATGTTTACCTCCGGCAGCACCGGAGTTCCCAAAGGTGTGGCTTTTACAAATTATAATTTACTTACAAAACGGTTCGCAAGAGGATCTGTATTCCCGGAGGTTGGAAAGAATGAAACTCTGCTTTGTTATCTTCCTCTTTTTCATACATTCGGCAGATATTTTGAAATGATGGGAATGATATATTGGGGAGGCACCTATGTATTTGCCCCCAAAAGCGATATAGATTCTTTAATTCAATTAATGCAGAAGGTTAATCCTACCGGTTTAGTAAGTATCCCGCTCCGCTGGAAACAATTGTACGAAATTATAATCCAAAGCAAAGTACATTCTTTTGAAAAAGTAGACTATCATAAGTTATTACTGAAAATGACCGGTGGAAATCTTAAATGGGGTATATCCGCGGCTGGTTATCTTGAACCTAAAGTATTCAAATTTTTTAATTCCAATTCGGTTGATCTTTGTAGCGGTTTCGGAATGACTGAAGGTACTGGCGGTATAAGTATGACTCCTCCTGGTGAATATGTAAAAGATTCTGTCGGTATCCCCTTACCGGGAATTAAATTGAATTTTACCGAAGAAGGTGAATTACAGATTACCGGTCCTTTCGTTGCCACATACCTGGAAGACTTAAATAAGCATAATTCCGAAGAATATTGGATAAATACGGGCGATTTATTCACTCAAGATCAAAATGGATTCCTTTTTATCATTGATAGAATAAAAGATATTTATAAAAACAGCAAAGGGCAGACCATAGCTCCTGCATTTATCGAGAAAAAATT
Organism: uncultured Ignavibacteriales bacterium; assembly: GCA_963742995.1. Classification (GTDB taxonomy): domain Bacteria; phylum Bacteroidota; class Ignavibacteria; order Ignavibacteriales; family Ignavibacteriaceae; genus CAVQBP01. The sequence continues at coordinate 49,599 of CAVUOL010000086.1, read as the reverse complement.
TGAAAATATTCCCGGCTTGAAAAGAGCTTTTCTTGTAGGCGATAGAAAACCCTATAATACTCTGCTAATTGTTCCGGATTTTAATGAATCATTTATCCAAAAAGCTGAATCCAGGCACCAGTTGAAAAGTTATTTCGGCACACTTGTATCCGAAGTTAATAGAAATCTGAATCCTTACGAACGCATTGTAAAGTTTCTTATTATCGAAAGAAATTTTGAAGAGAATAAAGGAGAGCTGACTTCCAAAGGAACTTTTAAAAGAAAAAATATTGAAGCAAATTTCAAATCCGTAATTGACAAGCTTTATACCAGGTCAAGCATAGAATTTGGTTTCGACAAATTAAGAATTTTAATCCCCGCTCTGGGCGCTAAAAGATATCGGTATTACTGAAAATGATATTATATCTACTTCCAGGCCATATCAAAAATAAAGTGAATGGTACCTCTCTGACAATAAAAAATTCTAATCACTCCCATCGGGTTAAAATTGGAAACTTTGAATATGTAATTAAGAAAAATTGAAATAGATCTCGGAATCATTTATTCTGCAGCCGATTTTATGGCTGGGGAATATCGAACTAATGGATTTTTTTGTATGTAAAGAAGATTGGGAAGCCGATTTCCAGGGTATATCTTCTCAGATTTTTGTCCACTTTAACAGTCATCTTACTTATAAGATTCTAATCGGCAGAGATAAGTTATCTTCCAAAATAAAAGAAATAAATTCCCTGATACTTAGATTACTCTATGGGACTGAAGATGAAATCTTAAAAGCCCTTAATGAAATTGAAAACCTCCTTGTACGGTGCGAACATAAAACTATAAACCTCATAAACAGAAGGCTGGAAGCACTTGCTCTTCATCCTAAGTTTAGCGTTAGAAGCAAAGCCTATAGCATTCTCCTTTTTACAAAACCGGATATCGATTATAACCGGTATTTACCCGCTTTTATCAACTCTGGATTAACTTTTCTAAATAAAAATGTAATAGAAAATATTTTTCAGGATAATATCGAAGGATTTAACCTTACCGCTTTTAGAAAACGTTTAAGGGCTTATAGGAAAGGTTTAACCTGGCCTGCAAATCAAAATACCAGAGAACAGTTTAAAAGAGTATTTGATCTCCTTTATTATTTTGTTCATAAAACTCCGGCATCCTACAGCGCTGTTAGGGAAGAATTGATTATCTGGATTCTTCACACAGATGAACCCGTCCTTTCACTGTACGCAAGGGAACTATTTAAGAAATTAGCACGATGGTTTGAATCAAGATTTAAGTTAAATCAATACGAAAAATCTACTTCGAATTGGAAGGAAAGAGTTATTTTTCAGGATACTATTCCTGCTGATGAAAAGAAAAGAATCGAAAAGATATTCTATCGTTCGACTTTCTTGAAGGAAGCTTTCTTGCTGATTTTCAATCAGCATCATTTCGACTTAAGAGAAGTAAATCAAAATGGAATCTTTATTTCTACTATTTCCGTTTCCCCTGGAAGATATCTATATAGGGTAAGTGTCAATACTAAAAATTACAAACATTTCGATCTGGTAATTTTAATTAAACCTGATATAACCCGTAAAGAAGTGCTTGAAACAATTTATCTAACGATAAAAATATCCAGTACATCGGACGGTATATCTGTGCTTCCTAGATTAGGTAATTTCCGTTCGAAGCTCGGTGTAATTTCTTTTGAATTTGTTAACGATTTATCGGTATGGGAAAGAATAAGAATGCTTAATTCAACTTTCTCCCTTATTGGTAAAAAGAATTATGAATTCGAGTTGAAATTATTATTTATTAGAGGAATTGCGGCTTATTTTAGAGTATTAAAGAATAGTGATTATAAAGTAGTACCTGGAAACTTTTCCCCGTCAAATGCTGTTGTCCCTGAATCCCATTTCAAAAAAGGTTCCTTGATATTTTCTATTGCAGGGTGGTCTTATTTTAAGAATTTTGATGAGTTTATCCTCCGCTTATTTAATAATTTTTATCTGCAGACTTTTGCACATTATCCGGCTTCAAAAGATTCAATAAAAATCAGCTGGATGTTCGATGCCTGCATGGAAGCCATGGGGAGGGATGAAGCACTGGAAAAGCTTAAAGAACTATCAATGAACTTCTTAAATAAGAAGTCAATTGAAAAAATGCAAATCTCAAACGAATTGGATAATTATTTCAAGATAATTAATGATTCTCCTTATATCGATTCATATATTATGAGCGCTGTAAAAAATTATACCGACTGGCTTGAGCAGAACCCTTCACCGGCAAAACAAGCTTGCGAAAATTTCGCTAATAATTTATACTCTTTGTACCGTCTTGATAAATATCCTGAATTATATAAATATATATTTTATAGTAGAACCTTTTTCTCAACTTCATCACAGGATGTCTGGCTGCTGTTTGCAAAACTGATTAATTCACTCTTCAGATTTCCCGATGAACCTGTTGGGAATAGAATTGAGCTGTTTGAACTTCAAGAAGCATTAAAAGATGAAATTGATAAGCGCGTTCTGAATAATTTAATCTATCCCTCCATAAATCAGAATTTCGAATTGATGGCAGGAGAAGAATCAGATGAAAAAGAAATTTTATTAAAGACGAAAGTAACAGATTCATTCGGATTTAGTTATACTATACGTAAGCCTGTTTCGGCATTTGAAATAGCAAGTCTCCATAAAATATTTATCCTCGATAATTATCCCATTAAAATGGAACCTAATCTTCAATATTTAATTATTATTGATGATGAAGATGAAGAATCCATTGTAGGAGGTTTATGCTTTAACATTAAATATATGAATATAGCTCAGCTAGAAGGAATTGATATTTCAAAACCCTACAGAAAAAGAGATCTAAGCAGAAAACTATTGGAAGACTTCTACAATAGACTCCATTCGGAAGGTATAAAAACTCTTACAACCTATTTTTATTTAAATACCTTCTTCGAAAAATTCGGCTTTAAGATTGACAGCAGATGGGGCGGTTTAGTAAAATCAATTTAATATCATCCAATTAATAATTCTGAAATAAAAGCTAACACCGGACTTCACATAGACCTATGTGAATTTCATTAACCAACGGTTTTAACCGTTGGAAATACTGAAGGATAAATCCAAACTTTTACTAGCCAGTCCGGTGAGATTTGTCTTAGTTTTATCTGCTTCGGGGCTGACCAAAAAGTAATTTTCAATTTAAAAATCAGTGAAAATCCATTAAAATCTGCGTCATCTGCGTGCCATTTTTAAAGAATAATTACTTTTGGGTCAGCCCCAAAATATTATTAGAAACAGAATTAACTCTAGACTCATAATCCGCCTCAAACCAATATCAATACAACTCTGAAACCGTTTTGAAACCGTTTTGAAATCGATATGAAACCGTATTAGTACCTTCAATATCCCGGTTAAAACTATTTTTCCATGAGGAATTTGATGAAGTCTCTATATAGAATATGGCTGATGAGTGAAGACAGATAAATGCAATTACTCTCTGTCCTACGTTTAGGTAAAGTTCAGAGTTTAAGAAGAGGGGTGTCGGGAATGAACTATAGTTCCTTTACAAAATTAAATTAAGTCACTAGTTCTTATCAATAAATTTCGTAACTTCATCCAATTAATCCCTATAAATTCTTTCTAACAAATGATGAACAACCCTTAATAATAAATTATTTAGTTGAAGGAACAATAAATGAAAAGTTCTATATACCGCAATTTCTATCTTTACATTGCCTTGATTATTTCCATAACAGCATTTACTTATGGACAAAATCAGCAGCCTAAAGTCAATCCTGAAATTTGGGTAAGACCTGGATATGAATTATCAATAGCAGTGAGTTCTGATATTCGAGCACGACATATGGCTTTAGGGCCTGATGGAACTCTTTATTATACTACAACCCCTGAAAAAATAATTGTAGCGGCAAAAGATAAAGATAATGACGGATTTTATGAAACCTTAACTCATTTCTATACCTCTGAGAATTCAGTCTCCGATGTTCTCTGGAATGACGGTTACCTATGGTACACGGAAAGCGGGGCAATTTATAAGTTAAATAGATAAAAATAATGACGGCATTGCCGATGAAAGAACTACTGTCATCCCTGTTGATAGCCTCCCTTCAGGCGGTTCCCATCATTACCGCCCAATATTAATTAATAAAGGAAGACTTTATACTGCCTTAGGAGATCCAGGAAATATTACCGACGCTACGAATTCCGATAGAGAAAAAATCTGGACCTACAATCTTGAAGGAAAGGATAAAAAACTTTGGTGTTCCGGGATCAGAAATACGGAAAAACTTGTTCTAAGACCCGGTACTGATGAAGTATGGGGAATGGATCATGGAAGCGATTGGTTCGGAAGGGAAGTAGGTGATAAAGAAGGCGAACAGCCTATCACTGATTATAACCCTCCAGCTGAAATGAACAAATATATCCAGGGGGGATTTTATGGTCACCCTTTCATTGTTGGAAATAGAGTACCCCGTTATGAGTTTATGAAACGCCCTGATATCATAGAATTAGCTGCTAAAACTATTGTACCTGAATGGTGCGGAGGTGCGCACTATGCCCCCTGCGGAATGATGTTCTACACCGGTAATCAATTTCCTGCCGAAATTAAAAACGACGCATTCGTTGCATACCATGGCTCATGGAATAGATCCGTCAAATCCGGTTATCAGGTTACAAGAGTTCTATTTGAAAATGGAAAACCATATGGCGAACTCCCTTACGTTAAATTTCTAACTGATGATCAAAAAGTACTCGGTAGACCCGTAGATGTAATTCAAGCTCCGGATGGTACTTTATTTATTAGTGATGACGGGAATAAAACTGTTGATGGTTATAAACAAAATAATATTTACCGCCTTAAATATGTTGGCTCAAAAAAATAAAAGGAACATTGATGTCAAATTTTAGAAATGTTAACCTAAGTGATAGTTAAAGAGTCATTATATAATTAACCAATTCAATATGCAACAGTGCTTTAGAAAACTTTAAGGAGCTATAAATGGAGAACGAATTAGAATTAAAACAATTGATTGTTGATATCGGGAAAAGATTATGGACTCGTAATTATATTTCAGCAAATGACGGCAATATATCTGCTAAGCTTAATGATAATGAAATTCTAATCACTCCTGCAAAAGTAAGTAAAGGCTTTATGAATATGGAGATGATAATAAAAGTTAATATGGAGGGGGAAGTAATTTCCGAAAATTCAAATTATCGACCCTCCAGTGAACTTAAAATGCACTTAGATGTATACAAAGAACGTCCTGATGCATGTTCTGTTGTTCATGCTCATCCAACTTATGCTACCAGTTTTGCCGTTGCAGGTATACCTCTGAATAAGTGTGTTTTACCTGAAGCTATTTTAAATATTGGAGGCGTACCCACTGCAAAATATGGTTTGCCCTCAACGATGGAATTACCTGATGCTATAAGGGAACACTTAAAAAATTCAGATGTAATCTTACTGCAGAATCATGGCGCTCTTACTTTAGGAATAGATTTATTGGATGCCTATCATAAAATGGAAACTCTTGAACACAACGCCAATATTATCTGGAAAGCTATTCAGCTAGGAAATGTGAATGTGTTGTCTGAGTATGAAAGAGACCGGTTATTAGCATTACGGGATAATTATGGATATATCGGTCCCATAACTCCTTGTGATACTTCTCCCTACTCTTTTAATAAGCATTAATCCACCTCCATTTATTTTATATGGACTCTTTCTATTACCCCTTGGCTTCATACCCTGTGTGAATATCATTAACCAATGGATTTATCCATTGGTTTATGAGGAAAATTAAGCCCCCTCCTACGCTTTTTCTGTATTTTCACACAGCCTCTTCAGCCAAGGGAACCGTGAAATATAAGAAAGTAAAGAGAAAGAGGCTTTAGCCTTATACATTATATTTGTTATAGATAGATATTATTTTCCGCCGAAAATAAAACGATTTCTAGAAAATAATACTTGAATTTTATCTAATAAAATCTTAAATATCCATATAGTATGATAAGCGTTTATCATTTCATGTCCGATTTCATAAAATAGTGAAATAAAATATGGATGGAACAAAATCGTCGGTTCGACTATTCGGAAGTTTACCCAAAATAGGAATCAGGCCTGCAATTGACGGCAGAAGGAAAGGGGTAAGGGAATCCCTCGAAAATCAAACCATGCAAATGGCTGTTTCACTCAAAAAATTTTTTGAAAAAAGTCTAATCCATTCAAATGGCTCAAAGATAGAGTGCGTTATATCCGATTCTTGTATTGGTGGTGTCGCAGAAGCGGCTCAGTCTGCTGATAAATTTTCTAGGGAAAATGTGGGTGTCTCAGTTACTGTTACCCCATGCTGGTGTTATGGTACTGAAGTTATGGATTCTGACCCTCTCATTCCTAAAGCTGTCTGGGGCTTTAACGGAACTGAACGTCCCGGTGCTGTATACCTGGCTGCTGCCCTTGCCGGATACAGCCAGAAAGGTTTGCCTGCTTTCGGAATTTATGGGGAGGATGTTCAGGATAAAAATGATACTTCAATTCCGCTAGATATACAGGCAAAACTTTTATTATTTGCAAAAGCCGGACTGGCAGTTGCTGAGATGAAAGGTAAGTCTTACTTATCCATCGGTTCCGTATCTATGGGAATAGCCGGTTCCATTGTTGACCATAATTTCTTCTATGATTATTTGGGAATGAGGAATGAATCTGTCGATATGAGCGAAATTGTCCGCAGATTGGAAGAAAAAATTTATGATGAATACGAATTTAACTCAGCGTTAAAATGGACAAAAAAATATTGTTCTGAAGGTCCGGATATAAATATAAATAAATCTTCTAGAGTCAGAAAAGATTTCGAGTGGGAAACTATTGTTAAAATGACTTTAATAGTTCGTGATTTAATGATAGGCAATCAAAAACTAAAAGATATTGGCTTTGAAGAAGAAGCATTAGGCCATAATGCTATTGCTGCCGGTTTTCAAGGTCAGAGGCATTGGACTGATCATTTCCCCAATGGTGATTTTATGGAGGCTATCCTCAATTCATCATTTGATTGGAATGGTATACGGGAACCGTTTATTGTGGCTACTGAAAACGACTCCCTTAATGGCGCCTCTATGCTATTTAGCCACTTACTAACTAATACCGCCCAAATCTTCTCCGATGTAAGAACTTATTGGAGCCCGGATGCTGTAAAACGTGTTACCGGAAAAAACCTGGAAGGCAAAGCTGCAAACGGAATTATCCATTTAATTAATTCAGGTTCTTCTGCACTTGACGGAACCGGAAAACAAAAAATCAATGGTAAACCTGCTATGAAACCTTTTTGGGAAATTACCGGCAAAGAAGTCGAAGATTGCTTAAATGCAGTAAAATGGTGGCCAGCAGAATTAGAATATTTCAGAGGAGGTGGTTTCTCTTCTCAGTTTTTAACAGAAGGGGATATGCCGGTTACTATTTTTCGCCTTAATCTGGTTAAAGGTTTAGGTCCTGTATTACAAATTGCTGAAGGCTATACTATTACTCTCCCGGAAGAGATTAATTATTTATTGGATAAAAGAACTAGTCCCGGATGGCCTACAACATGGTTTGCACCTGTTCTTACAGACTCAGACCCTTTTAGAAATGTCTATTCCGTTATGGCTAATTGGGGAGCAAATCATTGTGCAGTTAGTTATGGTCATATGGGGGATAAGCTTATTACTCTTGCTTCCTTGCTCCGGATCCCTGTTAATATGCATAATGTTCCTCCGGAAAGAATCTTTAGACCCTCTGCATGGAATGCATTTGGGACAAAAGACCTCGAAGGTGCAGACTTTAGAGCTTGTAAAAATTTCGGCCCACTTTATAATTGATATAGTTAGCAGTCCTAATGAAAAGTAAAAATTATTATCTTTGAATAACGGAAGTTACACAGATTTAAAGATGACATCTTTAAAGGAAAATCATTTCGTTTTAAAATTAAATGATAAGTGCAAGTACAACCTTTATTTAAAAAAATAAAGATGTCATCTTTAATAAATGATAACTTCAATAATTATTAACCTTTATAAAAAAATGAAAAAATTCATCTTATTTAGCTTTCTCTTATTTTCTGTCTTTGCACAAGGACAAGACTTCACCAAAGAAACAAAAAAGGAACATGATATAAGAATGGAATGGTGGCGCGATGCCCGCTTTGGCTTATTCATTCATTGGGGATTATATTCTATTCCTGCAGGTGAATGGGAAGGGAAAACAAATTATGCAGAATGGATACGTAACCAGGCTCAAATTCCTGTAGACGAATATGATAAATTTGTTTCACAGTTTAACCCGGTAAAGTTTGACGCAGATAAATGGGCTCATATGGCTAAAGAGGCTGGGATGAAATATATTGTGATTACTTCTAAACATCACGATGGATTTTGTCTTTTCGATTCCAAGTATACTGACTTTGATGTTATGTCAACTCCTTTTAATAGAGATATCCTTAAGGAGTTGTCGGAGGCTTGTAAAAGAGAAGGAATAAAATTGTGCTTCTATTATTCTATTATGGACTGGCATCACCCGGACTATCTCCCCAGACGGGAATGGGAGGTAAATAGATCAGTAAAGGGTGCCGATTTTGACCGTTATGTTAAATATATGAAAAATGAATTAAAAGAATTATTAACAAATTATGGTGATATAGGTGTTCTCTGGTTTGATGGGGAATGGGAAAATACATGGAATGATAAACGCGGTCTGGATCTCTATAATTATGTCAGAAGCCTGCAGCCGGATATTATTGTAAATAACCGTGTTGGTGCTAATAGAAGCGGAATGGAAGGATTTACGGAAGGAGGTGGGTTTGCTGGTGATTTCGGTACTCCTGAACAGCAAATCCCTGCCACTGGTTTACCCGGGGTAGACTGGGAATCATGTATGACTATGAATGATCACTGGGGATACAATAAAAATGACAAAAATTTTAAGTCATCTAAAGAAATTCTAAGAATGCTTGCCGATATAGCTTCAAAAGGAGGAAATTATTTACTCAATATCGGTCCAACTTCCGAAGGTGTTTTCCCTCCTGAGAGCATTGAGCGCCTTCATGATATTGGCCAATGGATGAAAGTAAATTCAGAATCAATTTATGAAACATCTGCCAGCCCGTTCCGGAATTTGAGTTGGGGCAGATGTACTCAAAAAGACATTAACGGAAATACCAGGCTATTCCTTCACGTTTTTGACTGGCCTGAAAATGGAAAACTTATTGTACCTGGAATTTATAATAACCCTATAGGTGCCTTTCTCCTTTCGGATATAAATAAATCACCATTGGATTGTGAAAGGAAAGAGGATGCCCTGGTTATTACTGTACCTGCAGCAGCTCCCGATACTATTAATTCTGTAGTTGTACTGGATGTAGCCGGTAAAGCTGATATCAATAACCCTCCGAAATTTGTGTCTGAAGATGAAATCTTTATTAATGATATGGATGTCCAGATACAATCCGATCGTGAAAATATTCAGATCCGTTACACAATCGACAATTCTGTTCCTGATTCAAACTCAGCAATTGTTGAAGGTCCTGTTCATCTAACTAAAACTACGACTTTAATGGCAAGATGCTTTCGCAATGGCAAGCCTGTCAGCGGCACTTCTGAAACTTTATTTACGAAAGTTAAACCTGAAGAAAGTTCAAAAGTTGATGCTCCTGTTAAAGGAATTTCATATAAATATTTTGAAGGTGATTGGGATCTTCTCCCTGATTTTGATTCTTTAAAATCATCTGATGGCGGAACCATCTCTAATTTTTCAATAACAACTGCAAAGTTAGCCGACCATTTTGGATTTGAATATGAAGGTTATATCAAAATACCCGATGATGGTGTTTATAATTTCTATACAGCATCTGATGATGGGAGCTGCTTGTATATTAACAATAAACTGGTAGTTGATAATGATGGACAGCATGGGATTATTGAAAAAAAAGGGGTGATTCCTCTCGCTAAAGGATATCATCCGTTTCGTTTAACTTTTTTTGAAAAATCCGGCGGTCAAAATCTAAATGTTATGTTCAAAACCCATGGCTTGGAAAAGACCATTATACCGGATTCAATATTATTTCATTCAAAATAATATTTATTAAAAAAAAATCTTTGTATAAATGTCAATATCAGAATTTCTAGCTGTCGATTTAGGTGCCGAAAGCGGGCGCGTAATTGTAGGTACACTAAAAGATGAAAGACTCTCTCTTGAAGAGATTTATCGTTTCTCGAATATTCAAATTATCCAAGGGAGAAATCTATTATGGGATGTCCCGTATTTATTCCGGGAAATTAAAAAGGGATTAGCTTTATCTGTAAAAAAAGGACATAATAATATTCAATCTATCGGTGTGGATACATGGGGAGTTGATTTCGGCTTGCTTGGGGAAAATAATCAGCTATTGAAACCTCCTCATTGTTATCGAGATAATCGTACTAATGGTATTCCTGAAAAAGTCTTTGAAAAAATTTCACAAAATGAGATTTATAAAAGTACGGGTATTCAGTTCCTTCAAATTAATACTATCTATCAGCTTTATAGTATTAAGCTTTTAAATGAAACAATTTTAGATGAATGCGATACGCTTCTATTTATGCCTGATTTATTTAATTTTTTACTAACCGGAGTGAAAAAATCTGAATATACAATTGCTTCAACATCTCAATTGTTGAATGCCGAAACAAAAGAATTTGATGAATCTATTTTTACAACTCTGAACTTGCCCCTCAATATAATGGCTCCAATCATAAAGCCCGGAACTGTTATCGGTAAACTTCTTCCTGAGATTTCTAATGAAACAGGACTAAATGACGTTAATGTTGTTGCGGTTGGCAGTCATGATACTGCAAGTGCTGTTGCTGCAATACCTGCCGGAGGAGATGACTGGGCTTATTTAAGTTCAGGAACATGGTCATTACTTGGAATTGAAAATGAAAAACCTTTAATAGATTTTCAAAACAAAGAGTTTACAAATGAAGGTGGTGTGAATGGTAATATCAGATTTTTACGCAATATAACCGGTCTGTGGCTTCTTCAGGGAATTAAAAAGAGCCTGGGAAAAAGAGGTCTGCGTTTTAGTTATGAAGAAATAACAAAAATGGCAGAAAATACAGATTCAGAAGTTCCGTTCATTGATACGGATGATAATCGATTTATCAACCCGCCTGATATGATTGACGCAATAAATGAATTTTATATTAAAACAGATCAAACAATACCAAAAACCTGGGGAGAATACTCCCTCTCAATTCTGCAAAGTCTTGCCGGTAAGTATAAAACTGTTTTGGAAAAGATTGAAAAGATTTCAAATAAAAAGATAAATAAGTTGCATATTGTTGGTGGAGGTTCGAAAAATAAATTGTTAAACCAATTAACTGCAGACGCAACAGGAAAACTAATATTAGCTGGACCCGTTGAGGCTACTGCACTTGGAAATATTCTTCTCCAGGCTATTGCCGGAGGTAAAATCGAAAATATTAAGAAAGCAAGAGAAGTTATTTCATTGTCATTCCCTCTAAAATTGTATAAACCGAAAACTTTGAAAGAATGAAACTTGAAAAAGTAACCATGCGGATTGCGAATCTCTCATAAATCTTAAATTTAACAGAGGACATTTAATGGATGTAACAAAAATGTTTAGGTCGAAAGATGGTAAGAATTATCTCTTCACTTTCATGCTTGTTAGTACATTGTTCTTGTTATGGGGAATATGTAATGGGATGATAGATGTAATGGATAAACACTTTCAGGATTTTTTACATTTATCCAAATCAGAGTCGGCGTGGGTGCAGTTTGCCCACTATTTAGGTTATCTTTTAATGGCGCTTCCCGCAAGCTGGTTGGCTCGCAAGCTTGGATATAAAGGAGGAATTATAACCGGATTGATTCTCGTTTCTCTCGGTGGGTTCTGGTTCATTCCTGCAACAAATATAGCATCCTTCTGGGCTTTCCTTCTGGGGGTATGTGTAATTGCTATGGGATTGACTGTTCTGGAAACAGTTGCTAATCCATATACAACTGTACTCGGTCCTAAACAATTCGCAGCTACAAGAATCAATTTTGCACAGGCATTTAATGGTGTAGGATGGATATTTGGCCCTATCGTCGGCGGAATATTTTTCTACTCATCCGAAGGGGCAGTTGTTGCACAGAAACAACTCTATATCCCTTATCTAGCAATTGCAATTATCGTTCTTATCATGGCGGTAGTTTTTTACTTTTCAAATTTACCTGACCTGAATACCGAAGATGAATATCATATGAACACTACAAGTTCAACCGATGTTAAACGATCAATCTGGTCTCATAAACATTTTGTGGGAGGTGTGGCTTCGCAATTTTTATATGTTGCAGCCCAGGCAGGTATTTTTAGTTTCTTTATTAATTATATAGTTGAAGAACTTCCCTCTATATCAAAAGGCATGGCTGAGAGCTGGGTATTTACCGACCGGACAATCCTGCGGAATGGAGCTTTCTTTATCAATGAAAAAGGTGCAACATTCTTGCTGGGTACTATTGGGTTTCCGTTATTTCTAATCGGCAGAGCAAGTGGCGCAGCTATTCTTAGAAAATTAAAAGCACACCGCGTTCTCGGTACTTATGCATTAATTAATGTTATCCTGTGTGGGGTAGTTGTCCTTAGGGTAGGCTGGGTCTCTGTTATTGCTGTATTCCTTAGTTTTTTATTTATGTCTATTATGTATCCTACTATTTTTGCTTTAGGGATTTATGGTCTTGGTGAACAGGCAAAAAAAGCTTCCGGTTTTATAGTGATGGCTATAATTGGCGGCGCAATAATGCCTAAAATTATGGGATACCTGGGTGACATTTATAATATGTCTGTTGGTTTTCTTATGCCTTTATTCTGTTTTGCAGCTATTGCTTTCTATGGCTTCTACTGGACAAAATTTAGTAAAGCTGAAGGTATAAACGAAATCTCCGGTGCTAAAAGCCATTAATATGTCCTGATTATCTTTTTAATATTATTACTTGGAAGTGAAAGATAGTATTTCACATAATTAGAAATTAACAATGGAAGAAAAAAAAGTTTTTGTCACCGGCTGTTTTGATATGCTGCATAGCGGACATGTAGCCTTCCTTAAAGAAGCCGCTAAATATGGTAATGTTTACGTAGGATTAGGTTCCGATGATACAGTCTTTAGTCTAAAAGGACGTTATCCTGTAAATAACCAGGATGAAAGAAAATACATGATTGATGCACTGGGATGTGTTAAAGAATGTCATATAAATTCCGGCACCGGAATAATGGATTTTTTATCAGAAATGGAATCTGTAAAACCGGACATTTTTATCGTGAACGAAGATGGGAATACTCATGCAAAAGAGGAACTTTGTAAAAAATTGAACATTCAATATCTTGTGCTAAAAAGAATCCCGCATGGACATTTACCGGCTCGTTCAACAACTTCATTACGAGAAGAATGTACAATCCCTTATAGAATTGATATAGCGGGAGGATGGCTTGACCAGCCTTTTGTTGGAAAGTATTCTCACGGATCTGTTTTAACAGTTTCAATTGAACCAACTATTGAATTTAATGAAAAGAGCGGGATGGCTTCAAGCACTAGAAGAAAAGCCATCGAACTCTGGCAAACCGATATTCCATCAGGTAATAAGGAGAAACTTGCCAGTATGCTATTTAGTTTTGAAAACCCCCCTGGAACAAAAGTTGTCTCCGGTTCTCAAGATGCAATTGGTATAGTTATGCCTGGATTAAATAAGCTTGAATATTCCGGTAATTATTGGCCTATTAAAATTCTTTCGGTTCATGATGAGAAAATATTAAATTGGCTGGAGAATCATCTTTATCTAATTACTCTAGGTCCCCGTAATAAAGATTATAACGTACTTGAAAACATGAATATAAATAATGAGAATGCAGAAGCCTTAAAAATAGCATCGGAATTCTGCTGGGAATCAATTCTGCAGTGTGATATAAAAAAATTCGGCTGCTATTTCAAAAAATCATTTGAAGCGCAGATTACCATGTTTCCCAATATGGTTTATAGTGAAATATTTGAAATAATTGAAAGATATAAAAATTTAACCTATGGGTGGAAATTATCCGGTGCAGGCGGAGGCGGTTATATTATTTTTGTTGCAGATAAAGAAATTCCCGGTTCGATGAAAATTAAAATCAGAAGAAAATCACAATAATCCTTTGATATGGCTACAATATTTGACGTTGCTGAAAAAGCGAAGGTCTCTGTTATAACTGTATCACGTTTGCTGAATAATCCGGCAATTGTGAGTGAAGGAACAGCTAAAAAAATTTATAAAGCAATGGAGGAATTAAATTATCAGCCCAGCCAGATTGCTCGATCATTAGTAAAGAAAAGGACTAATACAATTGGTGTTATAATGTCCGATATTAAAAATACTTTTTTTAATAGCTGGTTCAGGATAATTGAAGATTATGCAAGCAGACACGATTATAATTTACTATTATGCAATACAGATGAAAATCCGGCCAAGGAAATGAAATATGTCAAGCTGCTCCAATCCCAGAGAGTTGATGGTCTTATAATTATTCCCTGTTCCGAAAAATCAATTAATTATCTTTTGAAAAGCAATCTGAATTTTATTCTAGTAGATAGGATTATAAAGAAACAAAAAACTAATTATGTTTCTACCGATCATTACTCAGGAGCATTCAAAGCAACCGAATATTTAATTAAACTTGGTCATAAAAGAATTGCTGTCCTAAAAGGGGAAGGGATACTTTTTACCGATATTCAAAGGTATGCAGGATTTGAAGATGCAATGAAAAAGAATAATATAAATATTGAAGAAAACTTCGTAATAAATTGTGAATTTGATGAAATGAAGGCATACAATGCTACGATAAATTTAATGAGGTATGATACAAAACCAACTGCAATCTTTACCTTCAATAGTAAAATGATGAATGGTACAATTAGGGCAATTCAGAATCTAGGTCTTTCCATTCCCCGTGAAATTTCACTTATTTCTTTCGACGAAATATCCGGGTATGAAATATTTCAGCCTAAAATTACCTGTATAACCCAGCCTATCAAATCATTAGGTGAATATTCTATAATGGGATTAATTGATAAAATAAAGAAACCTGGAAAATCAAAACAGGTAAGAATAATTTTAAAGCCGGAATTGGTTATTGGAGAATCCTGTAAAAATATAAAAGACATCACTTCATCCTTTACACAGCTTTAGCATTGTAATGCGAAACTCCGTTTCTCAAATAATTTGCATTCAATTTATATCATCTAGCTCTGAATCCTTATTCGGAGTTTGTTCATTTTCAATTTCATCAAGATTAATTTCTTTCTCTTCACCGCTAAAGGCAGTATGGCTGTATTTCAATATAGCAACAAAGAATACACCTCCTATTATATTCCCGGAGGTTGAAAGTCCTAAAAACCTTAAATATTCTGTAAGGGAGAAATGGCTGGTTAATAAACCGGATAATAATTCTACATTTCCTACTATACAGTGATGCAGCCCGGCAATTCCAATGGCAGCTGTAATAAGCCATATAAGAAACAGTTGACTTATGGTTTCTCTTGCAGCCGCAACCAGCCATGCAAGCAAACCCATTAACCAGCCTGCAAGAATAGCACTTAAAATCATCCGCTGCCAATTGTAGCTGATTAATTTCATTCCTATTTCTTCGAGAGCCCATCCTTTAATAATATGAGGTGCTCCGGAAAGGTAGGTAAGGATAAAAGCGAAAATAACTCCGCCGATAATATTGCTGAAATAAACATAAAACCAGAGACGGAGAAGACTTTTTAATCCCGCAAGTCTTTGAAGAACGGGTAAAACAGCTAGTGTTGTATGTTCGGTGAATAGTTCTGATCTTCCCAATATTACAAAAATAAAACCCACCGGATTCATATTCCCGACTATAAAATCAACAACCGGCTTTGGCAGAACATCTTTAAATAATGAAAGTACAATTGCCATCAATAAGACAGAGAATCCTATATCCATCCCTGCTGTAAATCCGGATAATATAAGACCGATGTTTGTTCGATTTAATTGTGTAAGTGCAGCTTCTTCGGTATGCTGTAAAATGAGTCGCTGGCTTTTTTGAGGCCGTTGTTCACTAGACGGAGTTTGGGATTTTTCCGGCATTCATCATTTTCTATATGGTGTATAATAATTTCAGCATATTCTTGGCAGCTCACTGAATAACATATCTACTACCCTCGTACCACCGACGGCAGTTTTCATCATCACCATTCCCGGATAATCATTAACAACTTCACCAATGACAGCAGCGCCTTTTCCTAAGGGGTGAGCCTGTATAGCGCTTAATATATATTGCCGCAAATCTCAGGAGGTACTACCGCAATTAATTTACCTTCGTTTGCAACATATAAAGGATCCAGACCTAAAATTTCACACGCTCCTTTTACATCTTCACTAATCGGGATATTATTTTCCTCTAAATATATACCTAGATTTGCTTTTTCAGCAATCTCTGCCATAGCATTTGTTACGCCTCCTCGAGTTGGATCTCTAAACATATGTATATCTTTACTTACAGAAAATATTGTTTCTACCAATCCGTTCAAAGGAGCAGTATCACTTGCAGGGCAAATAAACTTATAATTTTAGCTGGAACTTATTCATTAAGTTTATCAAAAGCTGTGAAGCTTGAACATCCATATAGTAGGTATAACGAAAAACATTTTAGGATTTGGCTTTGCCAGTTTAGGAGTGAGATTAAGAGTACGATTACGAGCTATGATTACGAAAAGGAGTAGGATTACGAGTACGAGGTACGATTACGAGTTATGATTATGTAAATGAGTACGAGAAGGAGTACGATTACGAGAGTATGGTTACTAATCGAGTATAACAATGATGAGGAAGTTATGAATACTACTAGGAATAGAGCTTTCAGCTATTTGTAAAAGAAATACTGAATTATGGATCTGGATAGGTTTTTAAGTTAAGTTAGATTGGATTTATAGGCTGTTAGATGGCTGTTAGAAGATAAAAAGACGGAAAGTTACAAGTAGAAATCCACGTGAGTATATATATTATGACATAATTAATCATTGATAAATATTAATAAAAAGCCAGATTACAATCAACTTTTAGAATATTATGAATGGTTTTCATTGATTATAATTTGCTTAATTATTAGATTAAAATTGAATTTCTACTCTTATCCGGTTTTAATAGACGCTGCACAACAGCTATCTGAACTATATATAAAATTGAAAAATCCGGAGGAAGCGAATAAATATAAAATATATCTCTCGAGTATAAAGACTCGGAATTAAAATTGAGAGATGATATTTTTTTAGTTAATACCCTTATAAATTAAAAGGATATATTGGATGCCGGATATCAGCTTTCTGAATACGGCATCCTGTACATAAATTCCTTTATTTAGCTAACAATAATTTTTTAACTTCAGTCTTATTTCCTGCAGTCAATCTGTAGAAATAGACTCCGCTGGCAAGATTTGAGGCATTAAATTGTAGCTGATAGTAACCTGCAGATTTTTCTTCGTTTACAAGAGTAGAAACTTCATTTCCTAATAAATCATAAACTTTTAGAGTAACAAAACTACTTTTTGGAACTGAATATTTTATAGTTGTTGTTGGATTGAATGGATTAGGAAAATTTTGCTCAAGTTTAAAAGAAAGTATATGAATATTATCATTAACACCAGTTGCAGTCCCCGATAAAGATAGATCATCAACATAAAATACTGTACCGACATTAGCATTCATTGATGTTTGAGATGTATCCTGACTAGCAGAGATCCATATACTTGCTGAATCGGGAGAATCAGAAGTAAAATAAATAAGGGGTACTGAAAACTGAGTATAACTAGAAGCAGCACCAAACCATCCGTAATTCCCTGCTATCACCTGATCTTTACTCCAAAAATAAACCCATACCAAAAATTTATCATTACCTTGTGGTGATAATTTATAATAGCCGCTAAGACTGGCATATCTTTGGTTAATAGCAAATCCTTTTCCGCTTTGACCAATATTCCAGAGATATCCAGGATAAGCAGTGCCAAAAATACTTAGTACCTCTCCTCTTACAGCAGAGGAGCCGCCATGTGTATCAGTTGTTTGTGTTATTGGTGCACCAACTCCCTGAGCATTGTCTGTTAACCAACCGGTAGGATTTCCATTTGTCCAGCTTTCAAAATCACCATTTGGGACTTGAGCAAAAGCTAGATTAAAAAATAAAGATAATGATAATGATAAAATAAATAGAACAGTAAGAAATCGCATTTTTTCTCCTTATTTAGTTAAATATTGTTAGGTATCTAATCGAGGATTATCAATTCTTGATCCAATTATTTATATAGAAAATCAAAATTAATTGAGGGTTAAAAATGCAAAAATTATATTAATTCAACAAAGTTGTAAAAATAAAAAATTAACTGTCTCAAAATGGTAAAACATTCTAATCACAGGGTATTTGGGATTGTTTTTTGAAGTTTTGTATATAAAAACTCCGAGGTTTGGAAGCCCCGGAGTTTAAGGATTCTAATTAGATATTTCTCATTATTTCATTGTTAAACTGTTTATTTTAATAAAACAAATTTCTTTGTATCGGAAAAGATCTGTCCTGTACTTGATTCCAAATTATTTGCTTGAATCCTGTAGATGTAAATTCCGCTCGCCAATCCATCCCCATTAAATATTACATTATAATTGCCAGGAGCTTCATTACGCTGTACAAGTGTTTCAATCTCTTTACCGAGCATATCATAAATTATTAATTTTACAAAGCTTAATTTTGAAATAGAATATGTTATAGTTGTAGTTGGATTAAATGGATTCGGAAAATTTTGCTGTAGTTTGAATTCTTTAGGGCTATTATCAACAGTTTTCACATCGACCGTATTACTTACTTCAATTATAATGGGCAAAACTGTATTACCTCCGTTACTTGTAATATTAAGCTGTGCCTGATATGTACCTTCTGCTAATCCATGAGCGTCAAATGTAACTGAAATATTTTGATTTAATCCTGCAGAAATATTCCCATTTGACGGTGTTATTGTAAATCTTGAAGTTGATTGTTGTTGTATTGTTATTTGACCTGTTGTTTGTCCTTGTGCACCCATATTATCTGTAACAGTTAAACTGTAATTATAATTTCCCACTTGAGTATATTGATGTTTTATTGTAGCTGAAGTGCTTGTATTCCCATCTCCAAAATCCCAAAGATATGATACAATTTGTCCATCATTATCGTAAGAATTAGAGCCATCAAAAGTAACATCAGAATTTATGTTTGCAGGGTTTGGAGAAACCTGGGCAATTGCAACGGGATTTAGGTTACCTCCTCCCTGAGTAATTTGTATCTGGTCATTTACCTGGGATTGTGCACCAAGGTTATCAGTAACTTTAAGAGAATAATTAAAAGTACCTGCTTGAGTATATTTATGTGTCGTTTTAGCCTGGTTGCTTGAACTTCCATCGCCGAAATCCCATAAATATGTTGCTATCTGTCCATCATTATCATATGAATTTGTACCATCAAAGCTTACATCAGTATTAACCGGAGCCGGACTTGGTTTTACTGCTGCAATTGCAACAGGATTTTGATTACCTCCACCTGCTGAATTTCCTATTGCTCTTATCAGCCAGGCACCGTTTTGAGAGATTGTATTTAAGTTTGCATATCCTGAGAAATAACCTCCCAAAGACGGGTCATAATAAGCGATATAACTATTGTCCGGCTTCTTCCCATCGTCATCATATCCCGCAGGAAAGGTTAATTGGTTATTTAAACTTAGGACAATTACCGAGAACAAATCTCCATTACTAAATTGTAGGCTGTTTAGCGAAGGAAGTTGTAATTCAAACCATTTACCGTCTCTAGCAAGATCTGTGGTGGTTACAGTATCGACAAGTATATTACCATCTGAACTCACTACCGCTACTTCAACAGAATTCGTAGTAGCTGTTTCTGTTTTCATAAAATATCTAATCTTTTCAAGCTTAAAATCTTTGTCTAATTTGAAATCATTCCGCCAGTATAGATATACTAAGCCGCCGTAACCGAGGAATCCATCGGCAAAAGCATCCCCATCATCTAAAATTAATTCTTCTTCAGCCTCTGTCTTAGAAACCGATGAATGGAGATTATTTTTATGACTTATTTGGAATTTAAGTTTATCCAGGTTTTTCGACAGCAGTTCAGAATTCATTTTATTTGAAGGAAGCAAATATTTTTTATTTAGTTTCAGATTAGATAGAACTTTTGCCGGACCTCCGGTAGGAGTAATAGAAAAATTTAATTGTGCATCACCTGTATTTGAAATATTAAAAGTATTTTGTCCTGAAAATCCTGGTTTTGCATCAATTTTAAGCTGATTTGCGGCAAGGGTTAAAATAGGATTCCCAGAACCCCCGTTTCCATATGCAAAAAATGCCCCTCTTCCATGAGTTCCAACAACTACTTTTCCGTCAGATTTTCTTGAAATGATATAATTACTAACCACATTTCCAATAACATCAGCACCTTCCTGAGACCATTGAGTATTGTTTCCATTTAACTGAGATGTAGAATATACACCTGTGCTTGTGGCTAAATAATAGTTTGTAGCGCTGCCCGCAGGCAATATAGTTGCACAGCGCAGTGAAGGTCCGGGATTTTGCTGATCACCCTGAAGATTTCCTTCTATTGCAGTATAATTTTTGCCACCATCAGTCGAATGATAAAGCCCGACAATATTATAATTGGATATAACTACAATAATTTCATTGGCATCATCAGGATTTATTGCAATGTGATGAACATAAGCTCCGGCAGGGGCATTAGGAATAGAAATATCTACAGCACCGCTTGCGGCTGTATTTGCATTTTCCAATCTAAAAATTTTAGGTTTAGTGCTGTTATCTCCACTTTCCGCATAATATAAAATATGAGCGGGAAAATTAGATATTGAAATTGCACTCATTATATATCCTTGGGAGGCAGTTAAATTATCTAACTTTGTCCAGCCAATATTCGTTCCCCCATAGATATTATCAGGAATGCTGCTTAATTGATCATTTCTCCAGATATCTGCCCCAGCCAAATAGAACATAACGTTTTCATCAATCGGATCAACTGTAAAGGGATTTACAAATAATTGATTGGAAGCATTGGTAGGAAAAATAATACTGAAAGGATTATTTCCTACAAAAGCCGGTAGAACATTACCAGATTGATCATAATGAAGTCTCATCAAATTTCCTTTCTGTGTTTCTGCAAATGCAAAATCTGATCCGAGATATGAAAATGCACCATCCCCTAAGCTCACATCTATATGCGGAGTAGTTGAATTTCCATCGAAACGGTAAAATGGAGTACCATTATCTTGGCAGCCCCCCATAAACCTATCATCATTGGCATCTTTTGAAATAGAAATCATATAATATTGAGTAACATCATAGCCGTTATTCTTGTTTTCCCAGGGAAATAAATCATTAAAGGAAGTATTTGTAATATTGGTTGTATAAGCTAAGCCTCCATCATTGCCCCACCACATTTTTTTAGGGTCATTAGGATCAAATGCAAATGAATGTATATCGGGATGAAAACTTGGATAGAAAAATGTTGTGGGATTATAACCCCCTATCCAATCCTTAACTGGATCTGTTAATTTTGAAGCAAATCCGTCAGTTGACCTGAAAATGCAAGTAGCAGCTATCAAGACAAAATTTTCATCATCCGGTTTTACTGCCAATGTCATATTATAATTTCCCTGAGTATTTAAAATTCCTTGGTTATATTCTTGTCCCAAATTTGTAAAATCAGGTAAATTAGCAGACCTATCATCAGCAGTATTGTTTGCCATGTTTATTTTATAGAACTTTAATATATCATGTTTATTCTGATCCTGTTCGCCGGTATTAGTAAATACATAAACAGCACTTTGATTTGAAGGAGGAATTGCCAGAACTGATCTAAAATGGGTTGACGGGAAAATATTTGGAGTAATTTCTGTCCAATCATCACCATCATTAGTAGATTTATAAATGCCCGGATTAAGCTGTGGAGTAGTCCCTTGATAAGGCGAAGATAAACTTGCGACTAAAGTTCCATTAGCACTTACTACTACATCATTATATACATGTTCATTAGCTGCGCCCAGTATTAAATTAAAAGTATTACCATCTTTTGATCTTAGTATGCCAAATATATTACTTGCAACGAAAACACTTCCTGTAGTTGGATTAACTACAATCTTTGAAGTGTAGTCAAAAGGAGAATCAAACTGTGTAACATCTGAACTAAAAGTATTTGGCAGAACATTCCATGTTTCTCCATTATTTGTGGACTTATATATGCCATTGCCTGTAAAATTTGCGGTATATCCTCTATCATTAGCTGAGCCGCTAAATTCTCCACCGGAAAAATACCAGGTATCAGTATGCCCGGCTCTAATATCCTGTGCTATTGAAGTTATACTCAACAATTGGTCTGTCCGGCTTTTCATTTTCCATGTGTTGCCATTATCTGTGGATTTCCATATACCGCCTGATGCTCCTCCTGCAATAATTGTGTTGGAATTTGCAACATCAACAGCTAAAGCTCTCGTCCTTCCTCCAACATCAACCGGTCCAGCTTCTTTCCATTGCAGCGACTGACTTGATGTTGTTTTCATTAATTTATTTATTTGTTCAATCTTCTTAGCAAATTTCAGCTCCTTTTCCCTAATATGATAAGGAATTGAATTAGTAGCGGGATCCCTCAAAAGCATAAAGAAATATTTATTTCTTTCTTCCGCTTCATTTGAGAATTCTTCCTCCTTTTCGAAATTTTGATGCTTTTCCAATAATTCCTTTTTTTGAGTATCAAGAGCATTTGAAAAAAGGAATAATATTAAACAACAAATCCCCACCCCCAAAATTACATTGAGTTTCATTGATTTCATTGTATTACCTCGATTTTATTTGTTTATTTGTTTTTATTCTATTGATAGTATTCTCCATGAAGGGCTTGCTACATTTGGTGGGACTAAAAAATGTTCCATGGTTATATTACGTTTTGCACCTTTATGTAATAATTCTTCTTTCGGCAGCTTGCTATTTTTAATACTGGAAGCGGTAACTTCAGCTTTTATTATATTCCCAACAGGCAGTGGGGGTACAGATGCTCCATATGATTTTACCTGCAAAATTTTTATTTCACTGTTTGTATAACCATCCTTTTCCTCGAAATCTATAATTTCTGCTTCAACTTCTGCAGAGTTTACATTAGGGGGAGTTTGTTTGGCAATCTTTTCTTTGTTTTTATCCTTTACCAGGTTTTTATCTGAGGAACCGCAGCACCCTGTCAAACTAAATTCAAAGAGAAATGAAAATAAAATAAATAAGCAATAAATATTTCTTTTCATATAAATTACCATAGATGTATATAAATAATAATGAGGAAATTGAATTCGTTTCTTGAAAACAGAAAATTGGAAGGAAACGATTTTATTTAAAAGAATTTAATAACTATATAAAAAGTGGCTCTAAAGGATCATTTAAAACCAAGTACTTTTATAAGCAGACCAAAACATTTTATAATTATTTTATCAGGATCATTTTTTTTGTGGAAGAAAAGCTTACAGACTGTCCGTTAGGTAAAGCTTTTAATGTACAAAAATATATCCCGCTGCTATAACCGGCAGCATTGAACTCTACTTCATGAATTCCGGAATCCTTGATTTCACTGACTAAACTTTTTACTTCTTTCCCCAATACATTATATACTTTTATTTCAACAAATGTATTATTCTGAGGTATCTGATATTTTATGACAGTCGAAGGGTTAAATGGATTCGGATAATTTTGATATAAACTATATTCAGACGGGACGTATTCTTTCTTAATATGATTTATATAATTTTCATTTCCTATCAGCAGTCTGTAATTATAATTTTTATGGATAGGTGAGATATCAATTTCATTTTTCTCTTTCAGATTATAAAATCTGTTTAAATTCTCATCAAATAAATAAACTTGTTCGCTGGTAAATTTTTCAACGCCTCCTGCTAAAAGTCTAATTGTCTTCTTAGATTCATTCTTAACTTTCAAATCATAAGACTGTCCTTCGTTTACTGAAGGTCTGTAATCAACAAATAATTGTTTATAAGGGTCTGTTATGTTCTGATCCTCAATATGAATTCTTACCTCGTCAAAATATCCGGGAGGTGCAAAACAATCGAATTTGTCGTAATCCTCTTTGGCAGAAGTATTAAATCCTGCTACAACAAAGGAATTTTCCCGGTCATCTTGATATAAAGACAGTTTAACATAATTGCCTGAATATGTTTCAGCTTCCTGAGAATTTGAGGCAGTAATTTTCGCTGCAGTAAAATTATATGGAATCTTTAGAACGTTTAAATTGTTAGTATTTTTAAAGTAATAAGCTTTATATGGTTCCATTTGTGCTGCATTAGTATTCCATACTCCTGTCCAATCAAAAAGATGATCATTTGAAGTCAGTCCGTTCAGATTCTGAACATCAGCCCAGCTGACAGTTTTAATAAAAGGATTGGAGATCATAATGAAGCCTGAAGTTCCTGAATTAAGAGGTATAGAGTAAGTATTATCTGCGGAGAGTTTAACATTATTTGGTGAACCGCTAACACTGAAAGGATTTTTGCTTAAAATCCAGAACCCGTTTCCGGGAGCAAAGTCAAATGTGGATGTGCCGTTAAACTCCACTAAAAAGTCGGAGGAAGAGCCTGCAGCTCCGTTATCGAAATAAGCATCCCAATCCTTTTTCGGAGTCCCTGTAATCAGATTTGAAATATGAGTGAGCTGGTCTCCGGGCAATCCAACCATTCTATAGCTTTTCTGGGTTAAATCAGTAAAACTGAATGTATGAGCTAATGTTATACTTACCGGATAGTTGACGCCTGTTGTAAATGTCAAATCTGCACCTGTAATAGTTCCACCACTATTTGATGCATTTACACGGTAATGATAGATGGTGTTGGACTGCAATCCGGTTAAATTTGCACTTACATTAACATCTGAAGTACCGGATATGTTACCGGGTGCGGCAGTAATCTGACTTCCATAAGCAGTGGTGGTACCATATTCAAATTTTACATCTGTACTTAAATTATCCGGATTAACAGTACCATTTAATGTTACTGAATTCGATGTTATATTAGTGGGACTATTTGTGACAGCTGTAAAGCTGCCAGCTGCAACTTTTCTAAGTGAAATGTTATCAACAATAGCTCCCCAATAATTAGATATTGATTCACTGCTTTGAAAAAGAAAAGCAATATAAATACCGCTTTTTCCGGTTAGATTACCAAGAGTGGGGACATTAGTCAAATCAAAACTTTGGAATTGAAATTGTGAAGTCGCACTTGTGTCACTTAGAAAAAAGCCCGAAAAATTAATTCCATCTTCAGATGCTAACCACCAGAATTTATCCACTCCCGGTTCACACGAGTTATAGTAGTAAAAATTCAAAGCAGCCCATGAGGCATCGGTTAAATCAAAAGGCCCATAAACCATCCATGACTTCATTGAATTCGCATAACCTGTACCATAAATTATTGCTTGTGTTCCTGAGCCGGCGCACCAGGCAGCTTTATTATTGGAGGCAACCTGTTCAATTCCCCAGTATGCATCGGTAAAATCTTGTTGAGCATATATATTCCAGAGCCCGTTTGGGAAGGTACCTTCAAAATCTTCAGTAACTATATTTACAGTATCCTGTGCTACAGATACATTTCCCTGAATATTATTTTTAATTGTATTATTTGATACATTAATTTTTCTAAATTTATCTAAATCGAGAACTTGAGAACCAGGAAATATTCTTTCAGATGAACTATCTTTTTGAGCAAATACATTTATAGTTAAAATTAAAAAAGCAATTACATAGAGAAATAAAACTTTTTTCATATTTACTTTCCGAAATGAATTTTAATATTTATTTTATCCCCATGCTGTGGGGATAATGAACTTTAAAAAAAGGAATTAAGATCTAAATGACTCTATTTTAACAAGATCATTTTCTTTGTGGAAGAAAAACTTACAGACTGTCCTCCATTAGGTAAAGCTTTTAATGTACAAAAATATATCCCACTGCTGTAATCTACAGCATTGAACTCTGCTTCATGAATTCCCGAATCCTGAATTTCATTAACTAATGTTTTTATTTCTTTGCCGAGTACATTATATATTTTTAATTCAACAAGTGTATTATTAACAGGTATCTGATATTTTATGACGGTCGAAGGATTAAAGGGATTCGGATAATTCTGATATAAACTAAATTCCGACGGGATATATTCTTTTTTAATATTATTTATATAGTTTTCATTTCCTATCAGCAGTCTGAAGTTATAATTTTTATGGATAGGGGAGATATCGATTTCATTTTTCTCTTTAAGGTTATAAAATCTGTTTAAATTTTCATCAAATAAATAAACTTTCTCGTTAATAAATTTTTCTACGCCTCCGGTTAAAAGTTTAATTTTCTTCTTTGTATAATTTTTAACTATTAAATCAAAAGACTGTCCTTCATTTACAGAAGTTCTGTAATCAACAAATAATTGCTTATATGGGTCAGTTATGTTTTGCTCTTCAATATGAATTCTGACATCATCAAAATATCCTGGAGGTGCAAAACAATCGAATTTGTCATAATCCTTTTTAGCAGAAGAATTAAATCCTGTTATAATAAATGATTTTTCTTGGTCATTTTGATATAGAGACAGCTTAATATAATCACCCGGATAAGTCTTGGCTTCTTGAGAATTGGAGGCTTTAATTTTTGATGCTGCAAAATTATAAGGTATCCTTAAAGTAGTCAGGCTATTATTGTTCTTAAAGTAATATGCTTTATAAGGCTCCAACTGTGCTGCATGAGTCCAAACACCTGTCCAGTCAAAAAGGAAATCATTCGCGCTTAATCCGTTTAGATTCTGTATATCAGTCCAGCTGACACTCTTTTCAAATGGGTTTGAGATTATATTGAATCCTGAGCTTTCTGAATTGAGAGTAATTGGATAAGTATTATCTGCTGATAGTTTAACGGTATTAGATGGACCGTTAACATTGATAGGATTTTTACTTAAAACCCAGAATCCTTTTCCGGGAGAGAAACTAAATGTTGATGAGCCGTCAAATTCCTGCAGAAAGTTTGAAGCAGCTCCATTGTCGAAATATGCATTCCAATCTTTTTTTTGAGTACCAGTTTTAATCACATTAGAAATAAGAGTGTTTTGATCTCCGGGCAATCCAATCATTCTGTAACTGCTCTGTGATAAATCGGTAAAGCTGAATGTATTGTTCAGAGTTATAGCAGCAGGATAACTGCTAGCTGTTGTAAATGTGGCATCAGAACCGTTGATAGTATTCCCGTTACCGATAGCTTGAACGCGAAAATGATAAAGTGTATTCGGTTGTAATGCAGTTAAAACAGCAGTTACATTTACATTACTAATGCCTCCATTTATCGGACTCTGTTCGGCTCCGATCTGGTTTCCATAAGTCATCGTTGTCCCATATTGAAAAGATACAGCGGTAACTAAATTGTTTGGATTTACTATTCCATTAACAATTGCCGAATTTGAAGTTATATTAGTTGCATTTACAGTACTAACAGATGGTACAGATAATGATATAGAAGTAGCAAAAACAGCATCTGTTCCATCGCTAATTCCTCCTTCATTATTTCCAACAACACGATAATGATATGTTGTATTTGGAGACAATCCGGTTATATCTGCGCTTACATTTACATCTATTGAACCGGAAATAGGACTCTGAATTGCAGTAATTTGATTTCCATATGATGATTGTTGTACCATATTCAAATGTTACAGATGTAGAGGAGTTATTCGGATTAACTACCCCATTCAACGTTGCAGTGCTTTCAGTTATATTTGTTGCTGAAGAAGTGGTGACAGTGGGTGCGAATATTATTGTTATAGAAGTTGAAAAAGTCTTATCGGAGCCCCAACTAACACCTTCATTATTTGATCCTTGAACCCTATAGTGATAAGTAGTATTTAATAATAATCCGGTTAAATCCGCACTGACATTTATCGCTGTTGAACCGGAAACAGGGCTTTCAATTGCAGCAATTTGATTTCCATAAGCAGTTGTAGTACCATACTCAAAAATTACAGTAGTTAGAGAGTTATTCGGATTTACTGTGCCGTTTAATGTAGCTGAATTCTCAGTTACATTTGTTGCTGAAGAAGTAGTTACAACCGGGGCATTTACAGAAGGAGAACCTGTTATATCATATATAAATAAAATATCCGGGCTGCCTTGAATAACGCCTCCCAAACCTATTTTACCAGGAAAAAAGGAATCAGTTATAAATAATCCTCCGGCAAGTAAACTATCCTGTCCAATAACAGGATCGGAGCTTATATCATATTGAACTCCCGTGAACAAACCGGTAGATGGATTTACCTGCATTATTATTTGAGGCGAACCTTCACCTTCGCCCTGTCCCCATAACCAGAGAAATGGACCATCGCTACTATAAAAATCGTATGCAGCTCCATAAATATCATTGCTGCCCAATGATGAATAGGGAATAGAACGGATAATATTTCCGCTCAAATCAATTAAAGCCGGATCTGAGTTGAAATTTCCGATCCATAAACCGCCTTTATTATTATCTGCTAATGGATCAAAAGTAACATAACGAATAGGCTGGGGAGCTATAATATAACCTTCAAGTGTCTCATTAAAGGGATCAATTACTAAAATTGAATCAGTATTATTTCCGGCATAAATATAAGAACCGTTAAAAGTCATACCACGAACATTACTAACACCATCTATTGTCACTTCATAAAAATATGATAAGGTATCATCAATAAATCCCAGAATAAAAAAATTATTTGAAGCAAATTTAGATACCCATATTTCATCAAAATCAGGAATATAAACTGCTCCGGAATTATCAAGTGACTGGTCAAGAGTATAATCAAATAATAACTCCCAACTCTGGTTACTTTCATTTAATCTATTAATTCTTTTTATAGAGTTAGTAATTCTATTAGGATTGAGATCAAATGATTTGGATTGAGCAAAGTTATCATTCTCAGGATTTATTATAAGAAAACAGTAAACTAAAAAAATATACTTTTTCATTTTAATTTTATTTAATATTTAAAAAAGAAGAAATGAGTCTTTCTTTGTTATGCTATCTTTTATTTTATCAAGATCATTTTCCTTGTGGAAGAAAAATTAACTGACTGTCCTCTGATATCCAACTCCTGCATTTCCTATTTGTTGGGAAACTATAAGCAAATGTTATATCCCAACTCAGATTTATTTTAGCAGGGAAAGGACTGTTAGCATATTTATTTATCCTTCCTAATGAAAACAAACTGCCCGCCTTCATCGTTTGCATCTCTTAAAGCTTGAAGTATAGGAGTTTGTTCTGAATTATTAGCTACGGCAATTTTGAAATCATTATATAATTGGGTAGCGTCCAAATATTTCTGCTGATTTTCCATTAAAGATTTTATAAGGTAATAAGTAAAAATCGAATGGTTGTTTTTTCCACCATCCATGACTTCTTCAATACCACCGGAAGTTAAGGCATCCCGTGACGGTTTGCTGTAAACTTCCTTATAATACCGTTCCATATTATTCGGATCAAATTGAATTGATTCGGCAGGAGCACCTCTGAATATATCCCCTGCAAAACATGCATCAGTATATTAAAAGGGTATGCTTTGAAGGAATTCCGCCGATAAAAGTTTTTAGATCACTGTTGGAAATATAGTCCGCAACAGAATTTGAAGTAGCATCAGAGGGAACCCAGAAGCCTTTGTTTAATATTTTATTATACTGACCATGACCTGAATAAAATATCAACAGGTTATCATCCTTTGTTAAATGTTTCGATAACCAGTCAAGCTTGTCTAAAATGTTCTTTCTAGTAGCCTCTTCATTTGTCATGGTATAGATATCATTGAACATATAAGATTTTTTAAGGACATCAGCCATCCCATTTGCATCGTTAACCGCATTTTTAAGCTGCGGCCAATAGCCTGAATAATTGTTTATTCCAATAATTAATGCGACATACTTTCCCGCCTGTAATAATATCCTGGAGATGCCTTGTTACAGTAAAAGTATCTATGGTAGTATTTAATTTAGTATCAATAGCTTTTACAACAATTTTATTATCTCCTAACTGAAGATAAAGCTCGATTGAAAATTCACCGTTTTTTGCTAAAAGAGGTTTCTGTTCGTTTACAGTAACATCAAGTACACCGCTAATATCGGTAGCAAAACCTCTTACCGTAACAACCTCACTCTTTCTGATTATTTTAATCCCGCGAGAAACTACCGGCTCTGTTATTAAAACGGTAGGCCCTTCATGATCTACCTTTGAATTAACAAGAAAATTTATTTCGCTTGATTTCCCTTTGACATTCATTGCTTTTACCGCAACAGAATTATCTCCACCGGTTAGTTCTATTTTTGTATCAAAATGATTATCACTTGAAAGCTTAATTAAAATGCTGTTTATTGATACCTCTTTTATTCCATAATCATCCTGGATATAACCCCTAATTCTTAAATCTTCGGAATCATTATCAACCATGTTATTTGAAGATATTTTAGGTTCCAGCAGAATTATTTGGGGTGCTGTAATCTCAGCTTCCTCTTTTTTATCTTTATCCTTTTCGATAAAGATCAGTCTGCCGGCTTTGAGTAGATCCGCTTACCTGTGAAAAACCGGTACCGTAAGTAAGTGTAAGGTATAAAATTAGTATAATCTTTTTCATAATATCATCTCACTTTTTTATTAAACTATTGAGGACGGGCCGGAGGTTCTGGAAAAGTATCGGTTGTAGTACCTCCACCATTATCACTCTTTTTAGATAACAATAACACTGCTGCACCGCCAGCTAAAGCAGCGCCGCCAACATAAACAAACCATGGTATTCCTCCGCCGCTTTTAACTTCTTCGGCGTTAACTATAAAATAAAAATCTTCCCCGTTAAGAATTGCTTTCTCTTCCGGCTTTAAATTCCAGATAATTGTTTTTTTGCTGCCGTCTCCGTATTTACCCTTTCCGACATTACCCGAAAGATCGGAGGGTACTAATTCAAAAGACGGGACGGATGTTCTTTTTAATACAACGTTCACATCATATTCCTTTTCAGGGTCCCCGTTTAATTGATAATAAATAAATATTTTCCCGTCTTGAGATGCTTCAAATGTTGCATTTATTCTTTGCTGACTTAATGCAAAGTTTGACCAAAAAGGGAAGAGTAAAACGACAGTTATAAGGGTTTTAAAAACTTTTTGCATTTATACTCCTGAAATATGTTAAGGTCTCAGAGTTATTAAAAAGCTTATTTATATATGCTTAATTTCAATTAGAACAGGAACTATTGATTTTCCTTCGCTTTTCGCTTTAAAAATGATTTTATTATCATAATTATAACTTATATTATTTTCGTCCACCATATTATCTTTTAGTACATGCGTAATTCTTTGCCAGAAGGGTCCACTTTCTACCTCAATTTTTTTCATTATACTATCAATGTTTAACAATTTCTTAGAATAAAGAAAACAGTAGTATGCAGGTCCCGAAGCCGAATCCAGCATATTATAGCTTTCCTCATCAGGTATTGCCACGTTATTATTTCTGTACGGGAGGTATGCGACCATTCTTTCATCAAAAGGAAATATTTTATAAGTAACATAGCTTAAATCGCTGCTAAAGGCATAAACGTAAGCCGGTTCATTATTGGAAATGTGAAGTTCAAACAGGGTTCCTGACGGATAAGATTTATCTGTAATGAAATATTGACCGTTGAAAGCGGAGATCATTGGAGAGCCGTTTCTTTCGTTAAAAGTTAAAGTACCTGAAAGATCGGGAGCATCGGGTGATGGTTTAGATTTATCAATAAGCTCAAAAGCATATTTGCAGAAGAAATCAAAATCGGAGTATCTTATCCAACCTAAACCATGATTTCCCCAACGGGTACCCCAGCTGTTCAATAACTGGAATGCTCCACCGTATTTATTATCATCATACGCAATGACAGTCATTGCGTGCCCTCTATTCCAGACTTTGTAATCGGAACTATCCGGAAGCCATAATTCTCTTACCCTATCAAACGAATAAGGACAATCAAAAGCAATAACCACAGGCCTGTTTTCAGAAAGGCTTTTTTTCACAAATCTTTCTTTATGCTGCGCCTGTGAAGATGCAATTTCCCTGTATTCAATTATTTTATAATTGGCAGCCTTAACCCTGTCAATCGGAAGAATTGACTTTGAACAGTCATAAGCAAAATCATCTAATTTTTCTCCACCTTGATTTTTTAATACATCAAGTGCGTCTACAAGAGAGGTTCCTTCATTACATCCGGTAGAATGTCTTATTTGATTATAAACAAAAGAAGGAGAAAATGCATTGCTGTCAATTGTTGCTTGTGACCAATCTTTTCCTATTGATTCAAGAATTGTTCTTCCGCCGTAAGCAGTAGACCAGCCTGCACAGGTGGCATATAATCCCTGGTTTCCAGGAGTAGGGGCATATTGTTTTAGACTTGCCGAAGAAGGGAGCTCAGAATAATCTCCCCGCATTAATGGTGCCGCAGTCGGACTGTTAGCATACAGACTATCTGCTAATAAAGTGCCTATTCCATACTGCTGGGAATAACAGTTAAACGCGAACAAAACAAAAAAAAGAATAGTAAAAATACTTTTCATATTTTATTAGAAATTTTTACACAAAAAATAAAAACAAAAAACTGTATTACAGAGTATTTATAGGATATTATAATATGAGAAATGTAATGTAATCCGATATTCTTCAAAACATAGCGATAAGAATTTATACAAGTTTTTTGTATAAATCAATTGCTTTTTAAATTTATTAAAATTTTATTTAATATTAAAAAAATTCTTATATTAATTGAAGAATATGTGGGACTATCATATGAATCTTCTTATTTTATAATTTAAACTATTTTAATTTATTTTACTTTTCTTAATGTTACAAAAAACATTAATTTGCGTAACTTCAGTAATTTATTTATTTTATTTTCAGCGTTCTTTTTGGCAGCATTTATAAAGTGTAGTTAAAAGGTGAAAAAATGACACGTTTAATGACATTTTTATTTATAAGCATAGTTGTTTTTTTACAACCCTCAGTTTTTTCTCAAAATATCATAAAAGCCAAGGTGGCAATCCTTCATAGATCAGGGGATGATTTTGCCGCACTTCGAAGTAATGACAGGTTAAAAGCAGGCGAAATGATAAGAATTTTTGTAAAGCCGGAAAATGACTGCTATGTTTATATTATAAATTCGGATAATAAAGAATCTACTTTATTGTATAATAAAAAAATTACTTCAAAGGACGATACTTTAATTTTACCTTCAACTTCCGAATATTATATATTTGATGATAAAAGCCCTACTGCGAATATTACTATTTTCTGTTCCTTAAAAAAAATTGATGATATAAATAAATTGTTCAAGGATGAAGAAGTTTCCGAGCCATCCAAATGGAGCTCTCTGGAAGAAGAACTGGTAAAGAAGTATAAAAAGGACTTTTCAGATCAATCTGAAAAACCATTTCCTATGGCAGGCAATGTGAGCGCAGTAAATGATGAATTTCTTAATCATCAATTAGTTCTTTCGGGGAAGGGAGCAATCATCAGAAAATATGAAATTGAAATTAAAAAGTAAAAAAGTTACAGGTAAAATATTTCTCATTAATTTTTTACTTACTCTCATTGTATGCCTAGTAATTTATTTCTTCGATATCCCCTGGAATACTCTCGATTATAAAGCCGTAGATACATTATATCAGAAAAATTTAAATGATGGGGATGGTCCTAAAAAAAGCGGTAAAATAATCTTATTGAATATTACAGATTCTACATATGATTACTTTGGCACAAATTATTTAAATAGAAGTGATCTTGCCAGGATTAATAATATATTATATTATTTCAATCCAAATACTATATTTTATGATATAGTCTTTCCGCGTTCCAGTGTAGATTCCAGTGATAAATCTTTTGCCATCTCAATAAGGCAAAACGGTAATGTCGATCTGCCTGTGGGATTTAATATATCCGAAAGTAAAAAAGAATTTCAATGGGGTAAAGGTTACTTTTATAGTCTATTGAAAAATGGAAATTTCAGACCGGAAGTTCATGGCAAAGGGAAACCGTTTTACGCTGCCAATGCACTTCCGCAAAATGAAATTTTTGCTCAAGCAGCATATAATACCGGGCATATTTCTATTGTAAGAGATCATGATGGAATTATCAGGCATTACCCGATGATTATTAAAATTGATTCACTTTTCTTCCCTGCAATTAGTCTTCAGATCTTTTTGGATTATAATAAAATTCCTTTCAATAAACTTAAAATAGATTGGGGACATTCAATTACTATCCCTGCATTAAAGAATAGTTTTTTAAATAAAGATGTTATTATTCCCATAGATCAGCATGGTTTAGCATTTATTCCTTTCTTTGGATTCTGGAAAAATGAGAAAAGCATGCAGGCACAGAATCTTTTAAAGTATGCTTCAAACGAAGAAAACCTGGATGATCTGCTGGATTACTTTGGTGGAAAGTTTGTATTTATAGGAGATATTTCGGTAGGGACATCTGATCTGGGGCAGGTAACTACTGAAGATAACGTACCGCTTGTTTCTATTCACTCTGCTCTCTTAAATGCATTATTGATGAATGATTTTTATTCCGAATGGAAACCTTCTATGACAGCATTATTGATCTTCCCGCTGGGACTGTTGTTAGGTTTGTTCTCAATCTTCAAAAGAAATGCTCCTTTATATATAGCCTCTATAGTAATTATTGCCGGTTTAACATTATTTTCATTTTATGCAATAAAAAGTTTTCAGCTATTCCCACTGGTAACCTCCGGCGGAGCGGTTATTGTTTTAACCATAGGAATGGTTTTAAGTCTGAATGTGATTATATCGAAAGACCAGGCTTTTATAAAAAGTGCTTTTTCTAAATATGTACCGACCAATGTTGTAGATCAATTACTAGAAAATCCGGGTATGCTGAAGCTGGGTGGGGAAGAGAGAATATTAACCATTCTTTTTTCGGATATTGCCGATTTTACAACAATTTCGGAGAGCATGAAATCTACTGAACTGGTCCCATTTTTAAATGATTACCTTTCGGAAATGACCGATATAATAATTAAAGAGGATGGTACTGTTGATAAATACATAGGTGATGCTATTCTTGCCGAATATGGAGCCCCAGTCCCTATGGAAAACCATGCCGATGCAGCAGTTAAGACTGCGATAAACATGCAGAGAATGATTGAAGAGCTAAATGAAAAGTGGAGCGCAGAAGGGCTGCCGAAATTGAGAAGCCGTATTGGAATAAATACAGGCCAGGTGATTATAGGAAATATGGGATCAGACAGAGTCTTTGATTATACCGTTATAGGTGATCCGGTAAATCTGGCTGCCAGACTGGAATCTGCAAATAAGAGGTATAATACTCTTATTATGATTTCAGAATTCACATATAATGAACTTGATAAAGAGAAGTTTAAAATACGTCTGCTCGATATTATTAAGGTAAAGGGGAAAACAAAGGCTGTGAAGGTTTATGAAGTATACGGGTTTGCCTCAGATTCGCTTCCTGAGGAAGGGGTTGAATACTACAGAAATTATGAGGAAGCTTTCAATAATTACCTGATTAAAAATTTTGTTAAATCGAAAGAACTTTTTGAGCGGTCGTTAAACTTTCGTCCTAATGATCCGGCTTCCATGCAGATGTTATCAAGGATCCAAAGTCTTGAGGAGCAGGAATTAGATAAAAACTGGGATGGTTCAATAGCGCTTTTAGAAAAATAGTTATCCAGGAGTGCAGTTTATGGCAGCAGAATATAAAATTAATATTCTTTTTGAAATACTATCAAGTGAACAGCAAATCCTTCAAAGGACAGATCAAAAAGCTTTCACATTGCTTTCTATACTTGGAGTATTCAGTACTTTTTTTATTGTTCATTATACGAAAATCCCGCCCGATTTTTATAATTTGTCTTTAATATTTCTTTATTTTGTGGCAGTTTTAATTTCCATATATTTTTTACTTATGGTAATTTCACCAAGGATAAGCGATACTGAGGAAACGTTAAGAGAAGATAGAAAAGCTATTGCTCCTACATTTTTTGGTGGAATAATTAAATATAAATCTTCAAAAGAATATGCGGATACTCTTGAAAATTTATTAGAGAATCCGGAAATTACTTATGAAATATTTGCTAAAAGCGTTTATTCAATCGGGAGGATAAACGCGCATAAAAATAAATATTTCAGGAGGGGGATAATTTCATTTGTGGTTGCAATTACATTGGAATTAATAATTATAGTTTCGTTATATTTTAGACTTGTGGTATGAGGAAAGGTGAGGAACTGGATATAAAAAAGGGGGTTATTTCACCCCTTCGGGGTTTTGGTATCAGTGCTATTTTTTTTCTACAATAATATCGGGGCTGACCCAAAAGTAATTATTTTTTAAAAATGCACGCAGATGACGCAGATTTTAATGGAGTTTCACTGATTTTAATTGAAAATTACTTTTTGGT
The DNA here is from genome assembly GCA_963742995.1 of uncultured Ignavibacteriales bacterium. Lineage (GTDB taxonomy): Bacteria > Bacteroidota > Ignavibacteria > Ignavibacteriales > Ignavibacteriaceae > CAVQBP01. The sequence continues at coordinate 12,980 of CAVUOL010000086.1, read as the reverse complement.
CAGCCCCTATGAACATTGGTGAGATTACGTTTTCAAAGAGGAAGAAGTATGAATCACCGGTCTTGAAAGTATTAAGTGTTAACCTTTGTTTTCAGACTATTGAATTCGTTGGATAAAGAGGCTGTGTGAAAGTCGTCGGACTTTAGTATTTAATAGAAAACACCGGGCTAAAGCCACGGTGTTAACCTTTGGATAAACCAAACCGTTGGATAAACTCCAATGGCAAGTGATGTAGATTAGACCGGGAGAACCTGGTTTTTTGCTATCACGACTATTCCGCTGTCGGTAACTGTAAACTTTTTCTTATCTGTATCGAGATCAAAACCGATTTCATAACCTTCGGGTACAATAACATTTTTGTCGATAATTGCTCTTCTAATTCTTGCATGCCTGCCGATATTGCAGTTATTCATGATTATAGAATCGGTTACATATGAAAAGCTATTAACTCTTACATTCGGTCCTAATAACGAACGTTCAACCAAACCTCCGGAAACAATTGAACCGTCACAGATTAATGAATTTAATGTTCTTCCAACCCGCTCTCCTTCATGAGATACAGTTTTTGCGGGAGGAAATTGAAATTGATAGGTTCTCATGGGCCAGTCTAAATCGTAAAAGTTAAATTCAGGTGTTACACTAATTAAATCCATACTCGATTCAAAATAGCTATCAATTGTGCCTATATCTTTCCAGTATGTTTTCGATTTTCTGTTTTCATCATGGAACCCATAGGCAAGAACCTTCATTTTTGATTTAACCATATAAGGAATAACATCTTTGCCGAAATCATGCGAACGGATTTTTTTAGTTTCCATTTCATGAAGAACATCCCTTAGGGTTTCGGCATTAAACACGTAAATTCCCATATTAATAAAGGAATGTCCCGGTTTATCCGGAATTTCAGGCGGATTAGCAGGTTTTTCAATAAAAGATTTAACGTTATATTTATCATCAACTCCAACAATTCCGAATCTGCTGGCTTCATCTTTCGGAACATCGATGCATGCCATGGAGAGGTGAGAATTATTATCCACATGATATTGCAGCATTTTGAGGTAATCCATTTTATAAATATGGTCACCGCTTAGGATTAAAACCCATTTGGCTTTTTTCTCTGTAGAAAATAGATTGATGTTCTGATAAATTGCATTTGAAGTTCCAAGGTACCAGTCATTATTTAGTTTTCTTTGGGGTGGAATCGTGTAAATAAATTCCCCTAATTCAGGATTAAAAATACTCCAGGCTTCCAGCAGATGCTGGTTAAGTGAATCTGATTTGTATTGTGTAAGTACATAAATCCTTCTTAAACCTGAATTTAAGCAATTAGATAATGCAAAATCAATAATTCTGTATTTCCCTCCGAAGGGGACTGCTGGTTTGCTCCTGTATGCAGTTAAAGGGTGAAGTCTTTCTCCCTGACCGCCTGCAAGGAGCATTGTTACTGTATCGCGTAGAATTGAAGAACCGGGAAAGGTCATTTTTTTCCTCTGTTTATATATTTAAAAGAACAGAATGATAAAACATTCATTTGTGTAACTTCTATCAACAAGCTAAGTTACGCAAGAATCGCTATATTAAAGATGACATCTTTTTTAATTAAAATAAAGTTTCATTTGAAATTACATTTAACTAGAAAATAAGAATAATTTTCCTTTTTAAAGATGTCATCTTTACATTTTCATAACTTCTATTAATAATATATTAATATTTGATTTGATTGGCAAATAAAGAAATTATTAACTTAGTAACTGAAGTTATGCTATATTTTGAATTTTTATTCTTAGTTAATACATTCTTTGCTTAACTTCGGTTAATTGCCGGTATAAAATATATAGTCTTTTCACAATAACAAACTTAAAATTAAAATTGTTATAAAAAATTTCAGAGTTTGTTAGAAATGTCACTTAAATTAATGTCATTTAAAAGTTTTTGGATGAGAAATAAAACAAAAATCTTTTTCGTTATATCAATAGCAGCTTTTCTATTTGCCGGGTGGCAGTTCGGGTACTCTCCTATCAAGGAGAAGATTATGAAATTAAAAGAGTCCCGCGATAAAATTCGAAACAAAATAAGCAGTGTTATGCCGGTTAATATCCCTGTTAATTACATAACAGACAATCAGTACAAAATTGATGTTTTACATTATAATCTTAACCTGGATATTTTCCCTGGAAAAAGAATTATTAAAGGAGATGTAACAATAACCGGGATTTTGAAAAACAAAGATTTGAATGAGATAGATCTTAATTTTTATGATAATATGGATATTTCCAAAGTTTATTTAAATAATATTCCTGTTTCATACAATTTATCGGATACTAAACTCTCTGTTCCTTTTAATATAACGGATATAGATACATTCAGCATACGTGTGGTTTATGACGGCACACCAAAGCATGAAGGTTTGGGTTCATTCACATTTGGTGAAATAGACAGTCAATCAGTTGTTTATAATTTAAGCGAACCTGTATACGCATCGACCTGGTTTCCATGCAATGATCTTCCAGATGATAAAGCGTTGCTTGATATTAAAATAACAAATGATACTTCGGAAACGTCAATCTCAAATGGTATCTTAGTTGACACATCTATCAGCGGGGACAGAAAAACTTATCATTGGAAGACTTATTATCCCATTTCAACATATTTAATTAGTATTTATTCTTCGAAATATGATAACTTCAGTGATCTGTACGTTTCTCAGGACAAAAAAGATTCAATGAAAATTGAATACTATGCTTTCCCTGAACATCTCGAATATGCCAAAGTAGATTTCAAGGACCATCCTAAAATGATTGAATTCTTTTCAAAAACCTTTGGTGAATACCCTTTTATAAAAGAAAAATATGGGGTAGCTGAGTTTTTATGGCAGATGGGTGCAATGGAACATCAGACAATAACCGGGATTGGTTCAAATTTTGTTAGAGGCAGAAGGTTTTTTAATGATATATACGTTCATGAGCTTGCTCATTCATGGTTTGGTGATGCAGTCGGTCCCAAGACATGGAAAGATATATGGCTGAATGAAGGATTTGCTACATATTCCGAAGCCCTTTATGATGAACATAACTTTGGAGCAAAAGCATTGCGTTCTTCAATGCTCAGCAAATACCAGGATGATTTTGCAGGTACTCTTTATAATCCGGGGAGTAATCTTTTTAATTCTACTGTCTATGATAAAGGAGCATGGGTTCTTCATATGCTACGCCATGAAGTAGGGGATTCTATATTTTTCAATATATTGAGAAACTATTATAATGAATTCAAGTATAAGAATGCTTCTACCGAAGATTTTAAAAATGTTTGTGAACAAATATCGGGTAAAAACCTCGATATTTTTTTTAAGCAATGGGTTTATGAAGGTGAAGGAAATATCAATATAGATTATAAATGGTCAGCTGAAAAAATAAACAATAATTCTTATAAGATATCGATTATATTGAATCAAACTCAGGAAAAGTATCAGGATTATCATTTCCCTGTTGATATTATGTTTGACAATGATTCCGGTACCGGTTTATCAAAAAAATTTTATATCGAATCGCGGGATACAACTTTAGAAACCGAATTAAATTATAAACCCTCTAGAATAATTCCAGACCTTGATAACTGGCTTCTCGCAAATTTCAACAATACAGCTGATGGTAAATAATTATTTCTAATTCTATTAATCTCTTAATATAAAAAGTGAATAAAGTTTATTTTTTTATTTCGGATATTCACCTTGGTTTGCAGGACAAAGAGCAGGAGAAACAAAAAGAGCGTCTCCTGGTTAAATTTTTGTATTTTGCAAAAGATAATTGTGATGAGTTGTTTATTGTGGGAGACCTTTTTGATTATTGGTTTGAATATAAGAGAGTTTATCAGAAAGGATTTTTTCGTACACTGACTGCGCTACAGGATTTAACAGAAAGCGGAATTAAAGTGCATTATTTTATCGGTAACCATGATTTTATGCATTCAACATTTTTTCATGATGAAATAGGAGTGGCTTTGTATGAAGATTCTCTTTCTACGGAATTAAATAATAAAAAATTTTTTATTGCTCATGGAGACGGATTAGTGCAAAATGACTATGGATATTTGATATTAAAAAAAATATTACGAAATAAGGCTTTGCAGAAAATGTATTCCTGGCTTCATCCCGATATTGGTATTTCCCTTGCGAGCAATACCAGTAAAACCAGCCGTGAATATACAAGAAAAAAGGATTACGGTGAAAAAGACGGGCTTTTTGAAACGGCAAAAAAGAAGATTGACCAGGGATTTGATTACGTTCTGTTCGGGCATCTGCATCAGAGAATGTTTAAACAATATGAAGATGGGTATTATATTAATTTAGGTTCATGGCTTGATAATCCATGTTATGGTATTTTTCAAAACAACTCATTTGAAATTTTAGATCTTGAGTATTCATCCCCTATGGAGAAACATAATGGCTAAAAAGAAATTATCCGATTCGGAATTAAATAGTTATTTCAGCGACAAAACCAAAAGGAAAAAGAAAAAATATTTCAGTAAAGAAAATCAGAAATTCTGGTGGATTGCATCGGCTGCTGCTTTATTCTGCTTATTGATCTTCTCTATTTATATAATCAGCGGACTCCCTTCATTGGAGCAGCTGGAAAATCCAAAACCCCAGCTTGCAAGTAAGGTTTTTACGGTTGACGGAGAGCTTCTTGGACAGTTCTATGTTGAAAACCGAATAGAGATAAGTGTTGACAGCCTACCTCAATACGTCACTAATGCGTTAATTGCCACTGAAGATAGGAAATTTTATTCTCATTGGGGTGTTGATGTTACAAGGTTCTTTCAGGCTATGATAAAAAACGTATTCACTTTTTCCAGGGAAGGTGCGAGTACTATTACCCAGCAGCTTGCAAAAAATCTTTACAAGCTGAAATCAGGACATGAGAATGTTTTTGAAACAGGTGTAAGAAAAATTAGAGAATGGATTACAGCTGTTCAGATTGAAAAGACTTATACTAAAAATGAGATACTTGAAATGTATTTAAATGTCTCATACTTTGGAAGGAGTGCATACGGTATTGAAGCGGCGTCAAGGGTTTACTTCGGTAAAGATGCAAAGGATTTAACACTGCCTGAAGCGGCTTTATTTGTTGCTTTATTAAAATCTCCCGAAAATTATGACCCGATTAAAAGGAGAGAAAATGCACTTAACAGAAGAAACCTTGTGATGCATAATATGGTTGTTACAGGAATGCTTAACGAAGAGGAATATGAAAAATTAAAAGAACAGCCGATAGATTTAAAGTCGAAGAGAATAGGGGGGTCGATTTCCGAAGCTCCATATTTTATGGAATATGTAAGACAGAAGATGGAGGCAATGTCTGATAAATACGGATATAATCTCTACCGGGACGGATTAAATATTTATGTATCTCTTGATTACAGGATGCAGAAGATTGCAAATGAAGCTGCCGCCGAACATTTAGAAACTTATCAAAAATTATTCGATAAAAATTGGAGCTGGAAAAAAAATAAAGATCTTCTTGTCAGCCTGGTGGATAGGGCAATTAAAACATCGGATAGATATAGAAATGCCGCTGATAAACAGGAAAAAGCAGAGGTATATAACAAGTTAAAAAGTAATGAAGCATTTGTAGATTCCGTTAAAAAAATTGCACAGACAATAGAAGTAGGTTTTGTAGTAATTGATCCAACTAACGGGCAGATCAGAGCAATGGTAGGTGGTGAAAACCAGAATTTTGGAAGAGGCTTAAATCATGTTACAGGTATCAGAAGGCAGCCCGGATCTTCTTTTAAGCCCTTTGTATATATTACTGCTATAGATAACGGATATTATCCCGCTTACACCTTACTTGACCAGAAGTTTGATTATAACGGATGGTCACCACGCAATTCTGAGGATGAATACGGCGGTTATGTTACTTTAAGAGATGCTCTTGCTCAATCAATAAATGTGATTGCGGGAAGGATGACCATAAGCGATATAGCTCCTCCTTCTCAGGTAATTAAATATGCTCAAAAGATGGGTATAGAATCGCACCTCGATCCTTTCCCATCGATTGCATTAGGTACCTCTGATGTATCACCACTTGAAATGACTTCCGCATACGGTACCATTGCTAATCATGGAGTTCATGTTTCTCCGATTTCTATTTTAAAGATTGAAGATAGAAACGGTATATTAATAGATCAATTTGCGCCGGAATATACGGAAGCTATATCCCCCCAGACGGCGTCAATTATAACAAGCATGATGGAAAGTGTAATTGATTATGGTACGGGTGCAAGAGTAAGACAGTATTTCCATCGTCCTGCCGCAGGTAAAACGGGAACGACGCAGGAATTTTCGGATGCCTGGTTTGTAGGATTTACTCCCCAGCTAGTTGGAGGTGTATGGGTCGGTTTTGATGATCATAGAGTTAAATTTACAAACTGGTATGGGCAGGGAGCTCAGGCTGCTTTGCCGATATGGGCTAAGTTTATGGAAAATGTTTATAAAAAAGTTGATATGCCGCTTGAATATTTTCAAATGGCTCCGGGAGTTGATACTGTGCAGTTCTGCAAGGAGACATTGGATCTTGGCGACCCGAAAATTGCCACTGAATATTGTCCTGAAAAAGTTACTGATATTGTAAACGTTAAATATATGCCGCAAAAATGTAATATACATACAGGGATAAAGCAAATTACTCCCGAAGATAAAAGAGGGGATTCAGGGTGGTAGAGGATTACAAAATTACAAGAAAGATTAGATTACAAGATTGTTTTTAATCATGTAATCTTTCAAACCATTGCAGTAAAGTGAGGGATGAAATATTTATTGCTTAATTGTTTAATTGCTTAATTGTTTGCTTAACTTCAGTTATTAATTATTATGCTCTTGCAAAGGGAAAGGCTTATTTACAATCGTAACTATGCATTTGTCATGTTGTCTGGTTCTCCATAATATGCATACAAGGCGAGCAATATTAAGCTTTTATTGAAGCATAAATCCTATTATTTACAAGAGAAGGATGCCTTCAATTTCGAGTTAATAGATGATAGTGTTGATTGATTTAATTTAGGCATCGAAAATAGCAGCCGACTTTCTGTGACGAATTTGTTTTTTTTAATTCGAATAAATTCCTTAAAAATCAGATAGAACAGTTGTGACATTTTTGACAAAACCCGGGATTACTGACGGTTAAAATTGGGTGAATTTTTGTTTATTTATTAGCTTATTTTACCTTAGAGGCAGCTTGGAGTTATCTTGGAGTTGTCTTGGAGTTGTACCGGAGTTGGAGCGGAGATATAATGGAATTAAGATAATGTTAAAAAAGAGTATAAGTTGGGAATGCCCAAAATGGCAAAAAATCTTAATAAAAAGGTTAAATTATTTTCTGATAAAATTAACTTAGACAAGGTATTTCTGTCCGATTGTGACTAAACAGGGAATTGAGGTTGATTGTTAATTGAAAATGTGGTATTTAACGAGTATATTTCTTACTGTTTATAATCAATTCTATTAAATCCTCAAATACTTCATAGTAACGTTTATTTGACAGTGATTTTTCCGAATATTTTTCGATTACATTTTCACTGTTATTATATAAATTTATTATTTCTTTCTTTGTCCAATTCTTTTTAAGTGTAAAAAAGGATATTGTCATTTGATCTGTGTATAAACTCCATCCTTCACCGCTTCTATCAATAATATCATAATTTTTTTCGTTCAAATTGTATTTTGATATCGCTCTTTCAAATGCATTTTTATTTTTTGCGGCTATTAAATTATTATTGATATTACAGATGATTGGATAGACTGGTTTTCTAAAAAAATAATTAACTTTTATCATTTTTATTTTATTTATTTGTTTTCTCTCAAATTTAATCATTTTTTCTTAAAATTATAAGCGAGGTATTTCCAAAAATTTATTTGATCAAATCTCACATTTTCTTATCATTGTAATGAATGCAATTTAATTTTTACTCACAAATAGGGGTTAAACGTTATGAAACCAAACTTGTTGACACCTTTAATCCCACCAATTTTATTTCTATTTTTTATAGGCTGTTCATCAACTTATACTGTGACAGACATGGATTCTAAAGAAAAACTAATAAAGGATTTCAATGATTCTGCAGAAAATAAAAAGCTTGAAATAACCTTGACTAACGACAGCGCATTGGTTGTTACAGAAGGTGGGCAAATTAAAAATGACAGCATGCTCTTAAGTTATTCTCCGAATTATTATACTACAAAGATAAAAAAGTACAGGTTATTGCCGCTTGCTGATATAAAACAAGCAGCTTATACTAATCATTGGAAAGGTATAATTCCAGGCCTGGTTTCAGGTCTTTTCATCGGAAGTATAATTGGCAGTACGAGTTTGATATTTAATTATAAAGAAGACGGAAATCATCCCGATAAAAATATTGGTGCGGATGTTTTTATGGGTGGTTTATCCGGGATAGTTATAGGTTCTGTTGTGGGGTTGATAATGGGCTGGAATAATATTTATCAATTCAAACCATAATTATTTATTATATCCGGTTGTGACTAAATAGGGAATTGTCTTACTTTCTTTTCTCTCTCGTCAATCCTAAGATTGAACATTATTAAGTTTAGCCGATATTCTTTATGGAATATTTGGTATGGAAGCAAGATTATACCGTAAGGATTTATACAAAAGAAGAATTTGCCCTTATCTGATATTCCCGAATTTATCTGTTTCTAAACTATGTTTTTAATGGTTTATTTGCAACAGAAATATTTGTAATTACTATTTCTGAATTAAGCAAATTGATTAACACTTTACGCGCCGTTTGTTTAAATGAAATGCTATTCTTATCTAATTGATCTTGAATGGTTAAAATAAGTTCAGATTTTAATTCCGGATATTTGAGTGTTAGATTGTATAGAGCTATTGCGGAATAATTCTTTGTTGAGACTATAACATCGGGAGAAAGTATCCACTCAAACATTAAAGTTGCTACTTCTCCTTCAATTTCCTTAGGGATACCACAATACATAAACATTTTAGCAAGGCTTCGATCATAATTTTTTATTTGAGTTTTTTTTCTGTGTAAGAAAAAATCTTTAATTGCCGGAAACACAGTTTCCGGGCTTAACTCACAGATGTAACCAACAAGCCAAATAAAATGTGTTGCTATATTTTTATCTGAATCTAATATATATAGTAGTTTGCGTAAATCAATTTTTTCTGTAATAATCTTTGTTGCCAAGTTTTTTCTATTACTTTCTGTATCATTTGCAATCAGAGAAGTTCCTATTTTGTTATATAAATCTAACACAATTCATCATCCCTTTAGATTGTTTACTTTAAGTTCAAATTAAACCTATTTTCCATCATACACAAGAAAAGTAGTTAGAATAAGAAGCATCACATTTAATATCTATATCTATTGAAAAGCGTATGTGGAGCGTATGTGAAGCGTATGTGGAGCGTATCTGAAATGGATTTGAACTTCATGAAAAGCAGGGAACCTGAGAAAATGAGGAAATCATTATACAAGGGTCCGGGAGATAATAAAGAAAGATATTTTGGATGGATATAGTTGATATCAATAAAAACTTTATTTTATTCTATAAAACATTTATTTTTTAATTGTGGAAGGATTTTATTTACTTAAAATAATTCAGAATATTATTCTGAATTATTTGTTTTTAGTATCTTTACACGTCATTTTATATAAATTGTTCAATTGAAAATAAATTGCCCGGATGGCGGAATTGGCAGACGCGCTAGGTTCAGGGCTTAGTTGGTGTAAACCAGTAGGGGTTCAAGTCCCCTTCCGGGTACTTAAAAGGTGGAAAACGTGAAACGGGAATCGAAAAAGATGGGGCTATAGCTTAGCTGGGAAAGCGTCTCGTTCGCAACGAGAAGACCAGGGGTTCGAATCCCCTTAGCTCCACATGGATTTGTTTCCTTTGAGATTTACAGGTAAGATATGTGGTAAGTTTTCCGCCGAGTGGTATTCCATCAATATACTTTCCGGAGCGAAGAAAAAATTAAGATTACCAAAAAGGGAGTCTAGTTAAAAAAGTCGAAATACGGAAATCAAGTTCTGGCAAATTATTGATGGAAAATTAATGCAAATTTCATCTTCTATGATTGAAAATAATTGAGAAGAAAGAGATGTCCTTGAAAAATGGATTAAATCGAATGGCAGCTCTGTAAAAATATCAGCACCCCCTACTCCATTTCACACTTTTTCATTTCTGAGAATCCTTAAATCTCACTCATTAAAAATTAGTAGTTAAAAATATAGATTCTAATACTAATTGTCGTATTTTTGAAAGAAATCGAACAGATTTTTGCTGTGGCACGAATTGTGGACATGTTTTAACGTTTTTAATTCACTAAATTTTCAATAATCCAAGAAGCAAAAAGATGATAAAAGAGAAGGAAATCCAGAATCTTACTGAAGTTACAGTTAGATTTGCAGGGGATTCAGGGGACGGTATGCAGCTAACCGGTAGTCAGTTTAGCGATACCACCGCTATCTATGGAAATGATTTAAGTACCTTACCCGATTACCCCGCAGAAATTCGTGCCCCCTTGGGAACAGTTTATGGCGTTAGTGGTTTTCAATTACATTTCGGAAGTAATGATGTATACACACCTGGTGATAGACCTGATGTTTTAGTTGCCATGAATCCGGCTGCACTGAAGAAAAATCTCCCCGAATTGAAACCGGGTGCTTCAATTATTCTTAATACAGATTCTTTTGATAAAAAGAATTTGCAGTTAGCAAAATATGATCATAACCCTTTAGAGAATGGGGAACTCAATGGATTTACAGTCTACCAGGTTCCAATAAATACTCTGACTGCAAAAGCGCTGGAAGATAATCCTTTAGGTTCAAAAGAAAAGGCACGCTGCAAAAACTTTTTTGCTCTTGGAGTAATGTATTGGCTTTATAACCGTCCTATTGAACCTACATTAAATTGGATAAAGGGAAAATTCAAAAAAAATCCAGATATTGTTGACGCTAATGAGAAAGCTTTGAATGCCGGGTACAATTTTGGTGAGATGACTGAAATTTTTACTACAAGATATAATGTCGATTCTGCAAAACTTCCTTCCGGTACATATAGAAGTATTTCGGGAAATGAAGCAACGGCTTTAGGTTTTCTTGCTGCTTCTGTTAAAAGTAAATTACCTTTATTCCTTGGGTCATATCCAATTACTCCTGCTTCTGAAATCTTACAATATCTCAGCACTTATAAAAATTTTGGTGTAAAGACTTTTCAAGCTGAAGATGAAATTGCCGGGGTAACTTCTGCAATAGGCGCAGCTTACGCAGGTAATCTTGCAATAACAACTACCAGCGGTCCTGGTCTTGCACTGAAAACTGAAGCAATTGGATTAGCTGTTATGACAGAACTTCCACTGGTTATTGTTGATGTTCAAAGAGGCGGACCAAGCACTGGTTTACCTACTAAAACAGAACAGGCAGATTTATTGCAAGCAGTTTATGGAAGAAATGGGGAAGCTCCGGTTGCTGTTTTAGCTGCATGTACACCTAGCGATTGTTTCTATATGGCTATGGAAGCTTCAAGACTTGCTATAAAATATATGATCCCTGTTATTCTTTTAACTGATGGTTATCTCGCAAATGGCTCAGAACCATGGAAAGTTCCTCATGCAAATGAATTGAAGGAAATTCCGGTGAAATTTAGAACTGAAAAAGAAGGTTTTGCACCATACTTAAGAGATGAAAATCTTGCCCGTCCATGGGTTAAACTTGGTACTCCAGGTTTAGAGCATAGAATCGGCGGTTTGGAAAAAGCAAATATTACAGGCAATGTAAGTTATGACCCTGATAATCATGATTTAATGATTAAGCTGAGAGAGAAAAAACTAAGAAATATGGTAAAAGATATTCCGGATCTTCAGGTTGAAGGCGAGCAGCAGGGAGAACTTTTAGTTTTAGGCTGGGGCGGGACCTATGGTGCTATTAAAGAAGCTGTTGTTGATTCAAAGAAGGCTGGCTTAATAGTATCTCAGGCTCATTTAAAATACTTAAATCCTTTTCCTAAGAATACTTTTGATGTCTTAAAAAGATTTAAGAATGTTCTAATCCCCGAAATAAATCTCGGTCAGTTGTCAAAATTAATTAAAAGCGAATTTCTAATTCCTGTTATTCAATTTAATATTGTAAGAGGATTACCATTTAGGGCGTCAGATATTCAAGCAAAAATAAGAGATATACTTGGAGGTAAGAATAATGGAAGAAATTAAAATTGATCAGAAAATAAAATTAACTGCAAAAGATTTTTCATCAGGTCAGGATGTTAGATGGTGTCCAGGCTGCGGTGATTATTCTATCCTTGCACAGGTTCAAAGATCCTTTCCGGAAATAGTTGGATTAGATAAAGATAAAATTGTATGGATTTCCGGTATCGGATGCTCTTCACGTTTCCCTTATTATATGGACACTTACGGTTTCCATACTATTCATGGAAGAGCTCCTGCAATTGCAACCGGAGTAAAAGTAAGCAGACCCGATCTTTCTGTTTGGGTTGCCACCGGAGATGGTGATCTTTTAAGTATAGGCGGGAATCATTTTATCCATGCCTGCAGAAAAAATATAGACCTTAAAATTCTTCTTTTCAATAATAGAATTTATGGTTTAACAAAAGGTCAATATTCCCCGACTTCCGAGCAGGGAAAGAAAACGAAAACGACTCCTTATGGCAGCATAGATTATCCTTTTAATCCGATTTCTTTAGCTCTTGGTGCAGACGCTACATTCATTGCCAGGGGAATAGACAGAGATCCTAAGCATCTTCAAACTTTAATTAAGAGAGCTGCAGATCATAAAGGTACAGCTTTTATCGAAATATTTCAGAATTGCGTTATTTTTAATGACGGAGCTTTCGATATATTTTCAGATAAGAAAGTTAAAGATGAACATCTTTTAGTTCTCGAACATAATCAGCCAATGATTTTCGGAACTAATAAAGATAAAGGTATTAA
>CAVUOL010000085.1:0-13652 GCA_963742995.1 uncultured Ignavibacteriales bacterium | reverse complement strand
AATTAGTGCTATCTTATATTATCTACAATAATATCACACCTTCGGTGTTCAAAAAAGGTTCAAAAGGATGGAAATAAAAATTATTTTGGATCTATGAAATATCAAAAATGAAAGACTATCCTGTCCCAGTGGAACTTAGATGAAAATAAATAAATAGGAATTAGTTAGAAATTTAGATTGTTCCTTAGTATTTTTATATCTTGAAATAAAATATTATTGAACTTAAAGGCAAAGGAAAATAAATGACTAATATAGTGGATGTTTTAGCAAGAGAGATTTTAGACTCGAGAGGGAATCCAACTTTGGAAGTTGAAGTACAGCTTGAAAGCGGGATCGTTGGAAGAGCAGCAGTTCCTAGCGGTGCTTCGACCGGAGAACATGAAGCGGTTGAATTAAGAGATGGTGATAAATCGAGATACGGAGGAAAAGGCGTACTGAAAGCGGTGGAAAATGTTAATGAAAGAATTGCAGATGAAATCATTGATATGGATGCGGTTGATCAGGCAGAGCTTGACCGTTTCTTAATCGAGCTTGATGGGACTGAGAATAAAGGTGCAATGGGAGCAAATGCATTGCTTGGTGTTTCACTCGCTGCAGCAAAAGCAGCTGCCGAAACATTAACATTACCTTTATACAGATATATTGGCGGAGTTAATGCGCGTACCCTTCCTGTGCCGATGATGAATATTTTAAATGGTGGTAAACATGCAGATAATAATGTAGATTTTCAGGAATTCATGATCATGCCTGCCGGAGCACCCAGCTTTTGTGAAGCCCTAAGAATGGGAGCCGAAACTTTTCATTCATTAAAGTCTGTTCTGCATAAAAAAGGTTATAATACAGCTGTTGGTGATGAAGGAGGATTTGCCCCTAATTTAAAATCCAATGATGAAGCTATCGAAGTAATTCTTGAGGCTGTTGAAAAGGCAGGGTATAAAATCGGGAAGGATATTTTTATTGCTTTAGATCCTGCTGCAAGTGAATTTTATCTTAAGGATAAGGATGCTTATCATCTTTTTAAATCTGCACCGGAAAATGTTATCCCTAAAGAAAAAATGATTGATTTTTGGGCTGATTGGGTTTCAAAGTATCCTATTATTTCTCTTGAAGACGGGCTTGCAGAGGATGATTGGGAGGGATGGAAGATGCTCACAGATAAACTTGGTAAAAAAATACAGCTTGTCGGTGATGATCTTTTTGTAACCAATACAAAAAGACTTGCTGAAGGAATTGAAAAAGGAGTTGCGAATTCAATACTTATAAAGGTCAATCAGATAGGGACTCTTACGGAAACACTGGACGCTATTGAAATGGCGAAGAAAGCCGGATATACCAACGTAATCAGCCACAGATCAGGTGAAACCGAAGATACCACCATTGCTGATATCGCAGTTGCTACAAATGCCGGTCAAATAAAGACAGGGTCTTTATCGCGTACTGATAGAATCGCAAAGTATAATCAACTTTTACGAATTGAAGGTGAACTTGGAAATACTGCGGTATTTCCGGGCTTAGCTGCAATAAATTATAAGGGTTAAAATATAACAAAAATTATTTATTTTAAGCCGCCTATAACTGGCGGCTTTTTTTATGTTTTTCCTTAAAATATATAAAAGTAATTTTTTTTATGGCATATTTAGGTGAAATCAGTGCATTAATTACTGCTTTCCTTTGGTCAGGGACCTCTATTGCTTTTACTGCAGCAGCTACGAGGATTGGTTCTTTACAGTTAAATATAAATAGAATGCTCCTTGCAGCAGTTCTTCTTAGTTTAACAATACTTGCAGCAAATATAAATTACTCTCTTTCAGCCTCACAGATTTATTACCTTATTTTTAGCGGTATTGCGGGTTTAGTTTTAGGGGATACATTTTTATTCAAGGCTTTCCAATATATAGGTGCGAGAATAGGAATGTTATTAATGGCACTTGTTCCGGCAATGAGTACTATTTTAGCATTTTTATTTTTGAATGAATCAATATCGACAGCCGGGATATTAGGAATGATGGTTACACTGAGCGGCATATCTATTGTTGTTCTTGAAAATAAAAATGGCAAAGGTATTGAAAAAACGAGATTAAAAACTATCAGGCTTGGAATATTTTATGGAATCTTAGGAGCTCTTGGTCAGGCGTCTGGTTTAGTACTTGCAAAGTTTGCTTTTGAGCAAGGACATATAAACGGATTTGTAGCTACCTTTATTAGAATTTCTTCTTCAGTAATTATGATGATATTTTTAGCTGTTATAGTTAAAAAATACAAGAATCCGGTAAAAATTTATTCAAAAGATAGAAAAGCTCTTTTTGCTACTATAATAGGGACTATTCTCGGGCCTTTCCTGGGAATTACTTTTAGTCTTATTTCAATTGAGTATACGAAGGTTGGTATTGCTTCGACTCTGATGGCAATGGTCCCGGTTATTATGCTTCCATTGGTGCGATATTATTATAAAGAAAGCTTAAGCTGGAGGGCTATATCAGGGGCCTTTTTTGCGGTGGGGGGAGTAGCGATATTATTCTTGAGATGATTAAGCATTGGGAATAGGCTTTTTTATTGTAATTACATTTAATTATTTATTAACCCACCCCTGCACCCCTCCGAGGAGGGGAAATTTAATTATTCTCTTCGTAAACTTTTTTTGTATTTTCGTCAAAACAGATAAATAATACTTTTTCAAGGAAATCTTTTTTTTCTAGGTAGTTTTTAGTTTCGGATAGAGCAATTTTAACTGCACGCTCTAACGGAAATCTATATGCACCTGTGCTTATTGAAGGGAATGCGATTGTCTTTATACTATTTTCTTCTGCTAAAGACAGAGAATTCTTATAACATTTTGCTAATAAATCATCCTCATGATGTTTACCGCCATTCCAAACAGGTCCAACGGTATGAATAATATATTTTGCAGGAAGATTAAAACCGGGAGAAATTTTTGCTTCTCCTGTAGGGCATCCGCCAAGTTTTTTATTATATTCAAGTAATTCCGGGCCTGCAGCCCTATGAATTGCACCATCAACACCGCCGCCTCCTAATAAAGATGTGTTTGCTGCATTTACAATTGCATCGACTTTTTGTTTTGTTATATCACCTTTAAATATTTCAATTTTTGTTTTCATTTCTGCCTCAAAATAATAACTGTGAATAAAATTCTATTTATTCCCTACGGAACTTTTTTAATATTCTATAGATATTTAATCCCTAAAGGGATTTAGTAACAGGGACAATTAAAAAATTTTAGCGAATATGGTTTTTGATAAATGTAAAAAGAATTATATTTATAGATAAAACTTAATAAAATCCCCGAATAGTGTTTATGATCAAAATAAATAATATTACAAAAAGGTTTCCCACAACAACCGCACTTGATAATGTTTCACTTGAAATAAAAGAAAAAGAATTTTTCGGACTTTTAGGACCCAATGGAGCGGGGAAGTCAACTCTTATGAATTTAATTGTGGGTTATCTAGACTCAGATGAAGGAGAAATTCTGATTGATAATGAAAAAATAACTAAAGATAATCTTAAAATTAAAAATAAAATCGGATTTGTTCCCCAGACTATAGCTTTATATGAAGAGATCTCCGCACAGGAAAATCTAGAGATTTTCGGGTCATTGTTTAATAATAATAAAAAAGATTTAAGATATACTATAGCTCAAAAATTAAAAATGGTTGGATTATTTGAAAAAAGAAAAGACAAAGTACAAACATTTTCCGGCGGTATGAAAAGACGATTAAACCTTGCTGCTTCTCTATTACACGATCCGAAAATAATACTTTGCGATGAGCCAACTGTTGGAATCGATCCGCAGTCCCGCAATGCAATCTTTGAATTCCTTGAGAAATTAAATGATGATGGGAAGACGATTATTTATACTACTCACTATATGGAAGAGGCTGAAAGGTTGTGCAATAGAATAGCAATAATAGATTTAGGACACATAATTTCGGTAGGGACTTTGCAGCAGCTGCTTAACAGCCTGGATTATAAACAGACTATCTCAATCAGCAAGAATCAACTGACTGAAAGTAAGAAAGATCTTTTTTCAGCATTTGGAAAATTAATTGATGAAACGGATAAATATGAACTCCAGCCTAAAGACGGACTAAAGCTTTCTGATTTTTTTGAAGCAGTTGAAAAGAATGGAATTGGATACTCAAATATTAATATTAAAAAACCTTCTCTAGAAGCTTTGTTTCTTAATTTAACAGGGAAAAGCCTTAGAGATTGAGACGGAGAAAATAGGTTGAGAACAATATTAAATCTTGTAAAGAAAGAATATATCCTTTTCTGGAATGATAAAGTTGATTTAAGCTTAACATTTATTGTCCCAGCATTTTTAATACTTTTATTCGGGGCTATTTTTGCGGGGGGAGGTAATAATCCTACCGGAATTAAACTCGCTTTCCTCAATGAAAGCGGTTCAAAAGTCGCTAAGAAAATTGAATCCACGCTGGATACTACAAAAACATTTTCAATTGTTAAAACTTATACAAATGATGAAGGGAAAGAAACAAAATTCGATACAACGACAATAAAAGATTATGTAAGGAAAGGGAATTCTTCGTCTGCATTGGTGATCCCTGAAGATGCATATTCTGATACTGCTTTCGGCTTGAAGTTAAAATTTTATTATGATCCTAAAAATGAAATGGAGATGCAGATAGTTCAGGGTTTGCTTCAGCAGACAATTATGACCCAGATACCTGAAATATTTAATTCAAGTATGATTAGACGTGCACAGGAAAACTTAGGAAAAGACAGCGGAATTACATTTATAAAGAAAATAGCGCTTGTAGTAAGTAAATATTTTAATGTTGATACTTCAAAAATTTTAAAAAGCTGGAATGCCGGGTTTAAGGATTCAACAATAAGTGATTCGTCTTCTAAAGGTGCATCTAACTTCTTTAAGAACATTGTAAAATTGGATAAGCAACAGCTGGTAGGAGAGAATGTCAGCAACCCTAATGCAACAAGAAGTGTAGGCGGCTGGGCAATGATGTTCCTCTTATTCAGCATAACAGCATCCGGAGCTTCTTTGTTTGTTGAAAAGCAAAACGGGGTAACTTTAAGGATTTTATCATCCCCTGTTTCCAGGCAGCATATTTTGTGGAGTAAATATCTCTATAATATTTCAATTGGTGTAATTCAAATGGTTACTTTGTTTTTTACCGGTTATCTTTTTTTCGGTATAGATATCTTTTCTAATTTCTTTAATCTTTTGCTTGTTATAATTGCTTCATCAGCGGCGGCTACAGCATTTGGTATGGTATTAGCGGCATTCAGTAAAACTCCCGCACAGGCAAGGGGTCTTGGTACATTTCTAATTTTAACTATGAGTGCAATAGGCGGTGCGTGGTTTCCAACTTTTATTCTGCCTTCTTTTGTACAAACTCTAAGTAAATTAACAATTGTTTATTGGTCAATAGAAGGTTTTCTTCAAGTTTTATGGAGAGGTGTAGGTACTATTGAAATTTTACCTTATGTAGGGATACTGCTTGGAATTGCGGCAGTGATTAATTTAATTAGTATTTGGAGGTTTCAAAAGGGAGATATTTTTTGAGAAAGTCAAAAGTCAAAAATCGACGGTCAGAGATCAGAAGGCTGAAGTCAGACAAATTAAAGGAATAGAATGAAGAAAAGTTTAGGGAGAGAAAATTTTCCATTAAATACGTTAGATTTTCTTAAAAAGCTTTCGAAGAATAATAATAAAGAATGGTTTGAGGAAAACAGGGAGTTATTCAATAGTGATTTTTTGCAGCCTGCTTTACAATTTGTTGTTGATCTGGGGGAGAAACTTAATTTAATTGCTCCCGGAGTTATGGCTGTTCCTAAAATTGACAAATCTATTTTTAGGCTTCATAGAGATGTCAGATTTAGTAAAGACAAATCTCCTTTTAAGACCAATCTTGGTATTCTTTTATGGGAAGGAAAGAGAAAAAAAATGGAATGTTCAGGTTTTTATTTTCATATTGATCCAAAGACATTTTTCCTAGGTGCTGGAATGTATATGTTTCAGAAGGATATGCTGAAAGCTTACAGGGAGAAGATTTATAATCCGGTACTGGGGAAGCAATTAGATGCTGCTGTTAAAAAAGTACAGAAGAAAGGGGATTATAATTTAGGGGGAAAGACATATAAAAGGATTCCAAAAGGATTTGATCCTGAATATCCATTTGCTGATCTGCTTCTTCATAATGGTTTTTATATGTCCTATTCGGGAACAAATATAGAAAAACTTGGGAAAGATCCGGTGAATTTTTCATTTAAGATTTATAAGGATATGCTGCCGGTTCATCGATGGCTGGTGGAGAATTTGGATTGATTTGTAATTTTTAAGGGATCCGGATAAAACGTAAAATTGGAAGTAATAATTTCGAAAATTATTTATTTCGGGGCTGAACCAAAAGTAATTATTTTTTAAAATGGCACGCAGATGACGCAGATTTTAATGGATTCTCACTGTCCCGACAAAGAGTCGGGATGAAAATTACTTTTTGGACAGCTCCTTTGGGAGTTATTGTGGTTTTATATTATCTACAATAATATCACACCTTCGGTTTTCAAAACCTTGTTATCAGAGAGAGATATCTAAACATCCATCAAAGAATTTTATTACCATCAAATCTTTGGTGTTGAGATAAATCAGAGAGAATTAGGTGAATTGATTTTTTGCGATATATAAAAGCAAACCCCCTTTTATTCCCCCTTTGGTAAAGGGGGAAGGTTGAATATAGGTATGCCAATATTTTAAATTATATGCAATAATATCATAATATCATAATAATTCAATTGATTTTTTAGGTGTATGTATCTATTTTAACTAGCTTAATTATTTTATTTATAAAGTTTCGGAGTAGAGTAAAATTATGGCTATGATGGCCAAAATGAGAAGTTTAGCACCTGCTTTCATTCTAACTGTAGGGGTATTGTTCGTTCTTTTTATGGTAGTATCATCATCTGATGTTATGGAAGCATTAGGTGTTAGAACTAATAATGTTGGTTCCATAAATGGTAAAGATATTAGCTATAATGATTTTGCCAGGATGGTTGATCAGCAAATGGAAGCGCAAAAAAAACAAACTGGAAAAGATGTTGACCAGGATAATATGGACCAGTTTAGAGACCGGGTTTGGGAATCGTTAATTAATGAAACTCTGTTGGAACAACAGATTGATAAATATGGTCTTACGGTATCTGACCAGGAAATTAAGGATATTATTTTAGGAAATAATCCTCCCGAATTCTTAAAACAAAATTTTATAGATTCAACGGGTAAGTTTAATAGAGCTATGTATGAGAGTGCTTTATTCAATCCGCAGAATCAGCAGGCTCTTGTACAAGCTGAAGATTATGTACGCCAAAGCAGACTTCGAGAAAAATTACAAAGTATGCTCACAGCTTCGATTACAATTAGTGAAGGTGAAATATTAAGAACCTTTATTGATAGAAATATAAAACTTGATGCTAAATATGCTTTTGTCGGTCTGAATCTATTTCCGGACTCTTCCTTTAAGGTAACCGATGGTGATCTGAAAGATTATTACAATAAAAACCTGAACCAATATGAAATTAAACCGCAAAGAAAAATTAAATATGTGCTTTTTTCTAATGAACCTTCATCCGATGATACCACCCGTATCCAAAAAGAGCTATTAAGTATAAAAGGCAAAATAGATGAAGGATCATTAAACTTTAAAGATGCAGTTGGTCTCTATTCATCAATTCCTTATTCTGTAGATACTTTGGCAATTTCAAGCTATGCGCAAAATGCCGGAGATTTGATTTATAAAACCAACTCAGGACTGGTTGGACCGGTAATTACACCCGATGGGTACACTCTTTATAAAGTTGATGGTTCTATCCCTTCGAATCAGACAATGGTTAATGCCTCTCATATTTTAATTAATCAGTTTGGCAGTGATGAAAAGAATAATGAAGAAGCGATGAAAATCTATAATTCATTGAAGAATGGTGCGGATTTTAGCAAGACAGCCAGAGAGAAATCTGCAGATAGAGGGAGTGCAATAAAGGGGGGTGATCTAGGTTGGTTTGGAAAAGGAGCTATGGTTCCCGAATTTGAAAAAGCCGCATTCAATGATCCTATCGGTGTTGTCCAAAAACCTATAAAAACGAATTACGGTTATCATATCATCAGGGTAAATGGAAAGACGGATAAAAAATTTATAACAGAAAAGATTGTTGAACCTATAAAAGTATCTCCAAGTACCGTTGATGCAAATTATAATTCCGCACAGGATTTTGCTTACATTGCTAAAAAGAATGATTTTAGCTCTGAAGCTAAATTGATGAATTACAAAATAAAAGAATCTCCGGATTTTTATAAAGATGCTGCAGCAGTTCCAGGTATTGGTATGAGTAAAACGCTGGTTGATTTTGCTTTTAGTAATGATTTGAATTCAATTAGTGACGTTTTTAAGGTAACAGAGGGTTATGTTATAGCACAGGTTTCCGAAGTAATTAAAGAGGGAGTGAAATCATTTGATGATGTAAAAAGTCAGATTAAACCACTTGTCCTTCGTGATAAAAAATATGAGAAGGCTTTGGAAATTACTCAAAATATAAAATCAAAAATTAATGGAAATTTAGAGCAAGCATCTTCGATTTATCCCAAAGCTGTAATAGATACAACGGGAATATTTCCGGCTCAAGGCCCGATCCCTAAAATCGGAAGAGATTATGCATTTTTAGAAAGAGCTAAAGAACTTCAAGAGGGTAAACTTTCTGACCCTGTAAAAGGAGCCAGAGGATATTATTTAATTAAAGTGACTTACAGAAGCCCCTTTGATTCTTCTATCTATGCTATTCAGAAAAATTCAATTAGAGACAATTTAATGCAGCAGAAGAAAAGTACCTTTTTCAATGAATGGATGACCAGTTTAAGGAATGAATCAGATATAGTCGATAAACGGTATATGTTTTATAATCGCTGATTTTTTATAAATTACTCTTTCATCCCCAATTTTTACTGCGGGTAAAAATTGGGGATTTTTTTTATTTTAATAATTTCTCATCTTGTATATAAAATTAGCGGATAAAAAAAAACGATGAGATATATTCTCTTTTTTATTCTTTTTATATCAGTACTTATCAGTGCTCAACCAACTGACAAAAATTTTAGTATAGGATTGAATTTTGTTTATACCACTAATGCCAGAATTTTTCTAAATCCTAATTCTTCCGATCCCGTTGAACGAAATAGTTCATTCGGACTCGCCGATATAATTGATCCGGGTGTTAATTTCCGATATAAATTATTGGACGAAGTTTCAATAGACTTAAACATTGAATATATGGAAAGTACAGCATTCGGGAATAACGAAAAGGTAATTACAACTTCGGGACTAAGATATATTAATGTTAAAGATGGTTTTAAGATGATACCGATTGAATTATCGATTTATTATTTGCTTCCTTTTTCTACAGAAAAATTTAAGTTTTTAATGGGAGGAGGTGCAGGTTACTATTACGGCAGTATGATCAGAAAATTCGGGAATGCCGACGTTTCAACTGCCGAAAGAAAGGCAGCTTATGGAATTCAGGTAGCCGTTGAAATGGATTATTTAATAAGAGAGAATATCGCATTAAAAGCGGACATGGAATTTAGAGATCCCCAGTTCTCTGTTACAAGTCGTTATAATAATCAAGAATATGATTATAACGGTGAAAGAATTAGGGTAACCAGACAGGAATTTGATTCTAAAATTAATGTAAATGGAGTAACTTTTGTTTTTGGAACATTATTTTACTTTTAACTCTTTTTGTTAAAATTTGTTTTCTTCAGCCTATCAATTAATTTTAAAGTATGAATGATAAAATTGTTTACCTTACAGGTTTTATGGGTGCCGGTAAAAGTACCGTGGGTCCTATTTTAGCCAATACATTAGGATGGGATTACTTTGATCTTGATAAAGTAATTGAAGAACGTTTGGGGAAAAAGATTAAGCAAATTTTTGAAGATAGCGGAGAACCTTTCTTCCGTCAGGTAGAAAGCGAAGTATTAAAAGAGCTTTCTAAGAATAAAAATATAATTATTTCATTGGGGGGCGGTACAATTGTTAATAACAATAATTTAAAGATCATAAGAGATACCGGGAAAATTATCTATCTTAAGGCGTCAGTAGATTCAATTTATAAAAGACTTGCTTTTAAAAGAGACCGACCCAATTTGATAATTGAAGGTGAAGAGTTTTCAAAAGAAAAGTTAATACAGAAAATAAATAATCTCTTCCTTACCAGGGAAAAATTTTATAATCAAGCCGATATAACTATTAACACTGATAATGTTACTATAGGAGTTACGGTAGATAAAATATCTAAAATAATCGCAAACCAGTTCGAAAAAATATAGCATTTGCCGAGTGAAAAAATTAAAAGTTGAGCTTTCAAGAAATCCGTACAGCATTATAGTGGGAAAGTCATGTTATTCAAAGATAATTCAAGAAATAAAAAAATTAGGACTATATAAGAATTTATTGATTGCCGCGGATAAAAATGTCTTTAATTTTTGGGAAGAATATATTAAAAAGCCATTAATAAATTATGAAAATAAAGTTGAATTTTACATTCTGAATCCAGGTGAAAAATCAAAATCCTATATGGAACTTAATAAGATATATTCCTTCCTTCTTAATAAAAATTTTGGGAGGGATACTTTAATAATATCTATTGGGGGAGGGGTGACCGGAGATTTACTAGGATATGCTGCATCAACTTTTATGCGTGGAGTCCAGCTGATACATATTCCCACAACTTTACTTGCGGCTGTCGACAGCTCTATAGGAGGGAAGACAGGGATAAATTTTAATAATAAAAAGAATATGGTTGGAACCTTTTATCAGCCTAATCTGGTAATAATTGATACTAAATTTGTTTCGACGCTACCAGAAAAAGAGTTGACCTCAGGTATTGGAGAAATAATAAAATATGCTTTCCTGTTAAATTCTGATTTCTTTGATTATATAAATGAAAATTTTGAAAAATTATATAATGGAAATGAACGTGTAATTGAAGAGGTTATTGTAAGTTCGGCTTCAATAAAATCTGTAGTGGTTTCACAGGACGAGAAAGAATCCGGATTAAGAAAAATACTGAACTTAGGTCATACATTTGCGCATGCAATTGAAAGTGATCTCAACTTTAGGATAAAGCATGGAGAGGCCGTTATTGCAGGAATAATTTCCGCTCTTTATCTTTCAAATAAAATAGGTATCCTCAAAAAAAATAAAATGAGTGACTATTTATCCCTTCTTTTTAAAGTTAAGCTACCCCGAAATCTAGCAAATCTTAACGAACAAAATATGGTTAATATTATGCACCTGGATAAAAAAAGTAGAGACGGGAAAATAAATTTTGTTCTTTTATCTGCAGTCGGGAATATTTTAATTGATGTACAGGTGGGTGAGAAAGATATTTTATATTCGATTGACAGGATGAAAAAGGCTCTGAAATATTAGTTAGAGATATTATTTCGTCTCTAACGGGACTCTATATGCTTTTGTGATTTTATTTCTATAAATATTTGAGGGCTGACTAAATAGGAATTTTCATTATTTATTTCACCCCTTCGGGGTTTTGAATATTCCTTCTCCTTTCTATTCTCTATAATAATATCACACCTTCGGTGTTCAAAATTCTATTATGTCAACTCTTCTAAAGGAATTTACTTTTTGGACAGCCTCAGTGGGATGTTTTAACAACTGATTAAATCCATTATACAAGTTATAGGTATAATATAAAAAATTCTAAAGGATTTGGTTTAAAAGAGGAAAACTGTCGATTCTTTGAGGGCATCAAGAACCGACAGCTTGTGTGTCATTTTGTGGAGGGTGCTATGCTTAAACTATTTTCTATTTCAGCATATATTTATCAATAGGTGTGCCATTATTTAATATTGAAACTTCAGTCAATTAAGTTTATTTTATCCGGCCTATTAAATTTGAAATTTGTTTAGCAAAGAGCATTTTTTATTATGTAGATAAATTTTTATATACAGATTATTTTAGATTTAATGGGATAT
The DNA here is from genome assembly GCA_963742995.1 of uncultured Ignavibacteriales bacterium. Lineage (GTDB taxonomy): Bacteria > Bacteroidota > Ignavibacteria > Ignavibacteriales > Ignavibacteriaceae > CAVQBP01. The sequence continues at coordinate 1,612 of CAVUOL010000085.1, read as the reverse complement.
ATCTTTTAAAACATTTATTTTGAATTTATGACTTTTAATAATTACCGGTAAAACTTACAATGACTGCTAATATTTACTGCGAAGAGATTTTTAAAAAGTTGTTAAGAGTAATGATGATTTTTGGTTTAAAAAGGAAACTGCCGAAGGGATGCAACGGCAGTTCGAGTGTTATAAGGAGAGGTGCTATGCTTAAAAAGTTATTATATAAATATCAAGCATTGTGCCAATTAACAAAGATGCTTTTTTAGATTATAATTAAAGAAATTTAATGTCTCAATAATTTTTAAAATGAGACAGAGGAGAAGAGATGTTTAATACAGATTTTGATATTCAAATAAATTATAAAGAAGAAATAGAAAAGCTAAAGAAAGAATTAAATGCAGTAGTTCTTGCACATTATTATCAGGAGTCTGAAATACAGGATCTTGCAGATTTTGTAGGGGATAGTTTAGATTTATCTAAAAAAGCAAAATCAGCAACTGCCGATGTAATAGTATTCGCTGGAGTTCATTTTATGGCGGAAACGGCTAAGATATTAAATCCCGAAAAACTTGTGTTACTGCCTGATCCGGAAGCAGGCTGTTCTTTGGCTGATAGTTGTCCGGCTCCTTTATTTAAATCTTTCAGAGAAAAATATCCAGGGCACCTTGCAATTACTTATATAAACTGTAGTGCAGAAGTAAAAGCATTAAGTGATATAATTTGTACTTCCAGCAATGCAGAAAAAATCATAAATCAAATCCCTGAAAACAAACCTATTCTCTTTTCTCCGGATAGAAATTTAGGGAAGTACTTAATGAAAAAGACCGGCAGGGAAATGCTGCTATGGGATGGAAGTTGTATTGTACATGAAACTTTTAGTGAAAGAAAAATAATTGATCTAAAAACAGAATATCCAGAAGCAAAGATAATTGCCCATCCTGAATGTGAGGATGTTATTTTAAATAGAGCTGATTTTATTGGGTCAACAAGTAAACTGCTTAAATTTGTAAAAGAGGATTCCGGAAAGATTTATATTGTAGTTACAGAACCGGGAATAATTCATCAGATGGAAAAAGAGAGCCCATTTAAAAAATTTATTCCTGCGCCGCCGGATAAAAATTGTAATTGCAATGAATGTCCTTATATGAGATTAAATACTTTAGAAAAATTATATCTTTGTATGAAGAATAGAACTCCACGTATAGATATGAACAGGGAGTTAATGGAAAAAGCATTACTACCGATTGAAAGAATGCTTGAGATGAGTTAAATAATTATGATTTTTTTAGAATAATTTTGAAAGTTGTACCTTCTCCCGGTGCGGAATTTTTAACCATTATTTTCCCGCTGTGGTAAACTTCTATAATTCTTTTCGAGAGACTTAATCCTAATCCCCAGCCCCTCCTTTTAGTACTGTACCCGGGTCTGAATACATCTTTTCTTCTTTTAATATCTATTCCTTTACCATTATCTGTTACATCGACTTCCACTTTATGTTTAAAGTCCTTTACGAATATATTAATTTCACCTTCTTTATGGTCGATAGCATCGAGGGAATTTTTAATTAAATTTTCGATTACCCATTCAAATAATTCTGAATTTACTGCAGCTTCAGCAGTTTTATCCCCGT
>CAVUOL010000084.1:0-134764 GCA_963742995.1 uncultured Ignavibacteriales bacterium | reverse complement strand
AACAGCAACAATAACTTTTATTTTTACACTGTTCTGAAGTCTACTTTCGTTGATGCTCGGCATTAATCAGCTCGTCTTTGACTTTAATATTTTTTCAAGGAATTCAGCCGTTCCGTCTTCATTATTATTTTTTTCCGTTATAAGATTTGCCATCCTTTTGATCTCCGGAACTGCATTTGATAATGCTACTTTGAATGCATTGGTTTTAAATAAACTTATATCATTGTACCAATCTCCTACTACCGCTGCTTCTTCAGGTTTTATTTTTAGATATTTAAGCAGTCTAAGCATACCTTTTCCCTTTGATGCGTTTTTTCTTCTTATTTCTATATAATAAATACTTTCATGACGGTGTGACTTATAATAAGAGGTTTTTAATCCGAATGAATAGGGAAATGACATCCTTTCCCAAACATATTTCATAAAGTTCCTATTATCTCCGGCTATCGATACTTCAAGGATATTATCATAAAAACCTTCATAAGAACTAACCTGCTCATATTTTGCTCCGTATTTTTCCATTAATTGGGTGATTATGTAATTCTCTTCGGTAAAATAAATCGCATCCGCATGACATAGTGCAATATTTAATGTGAACTGTTGCGCATATTTTACCGCTTTTCTAACATATTTCTCTTTAACAAACGTTTCCACCAGAGTGTTTCCATTAGGATAATCTTTTATTAAAGAACCGTCTAAAGAAATTAATGGCGTTTGTAAACCTAATTCCTCTGCAAAATTCGTTATTGCTGAATGCAATCTGCCGGATGCAAAGGTAAAACGAACTTTGTGTTTTTTTAATTCTTTTATTAGTTCTTTAGTCTTTTCTCCAATCGTTCCATTATCCGATAATAAAGTTCCGTCTAAATCAAAAACTACAATCTTTAATTTTCTTAATGCCTCTAAGTTGCTCATAAATGTTTAAAATACCTCAAAATATCTAATATAAGATTATCTAAAATACTGTCAAATGATGAGTTTACAAATTATTTGATGAAACTAATTTATTTTCGGGAAATATATTATCAAATATAATGCTGATTTTGTCTGAAATTATTTGATTAGATTTTATACGGGAAAGTCAAATATCTGTTTCAATCTCCTTTTTGTTTCTGATTATCATTTTTCAAAAATATTTTTTAATTTTTTATAATCCTTGGTAATGCCTAAGGCTAACATCACTTTTACCCTGGCTTTTTGTCCATTTAAATATTCCGCAAAAATAACTCCCATATTGTGCAGGTGTTTCCCGGCACCCGGATAACTGTATATGTCTAAAGTCTCTCCTGCTGGGCACCTTGAAACTAATATAACTGGTATTCCTTTTTCTACCGCATATTTAATCCCCTTAAAAGCTTCCGGGGGAACATTCCCTACTCCAAGTGCCTCTACTACGATTGCCTCTGCTCCGCTGTCCGCTGAAAATTGAAAAAACTTTTCATTCATCCCTGCATATACCGTCAGCATATCAACATTGGGTACTATCCTCTCTGTTCTAATGGTTTCTAACTTTCTTGGTAATCTATTTAAAATTACTCTCCCATTATGTACAAATCCTAATGCACCAAAATCTAAACTGTGAAAACTGTCAATTTCTTCCGTATATGTTTTAGTTACTTCACTTGCTGCGTTAATTTCTCCGTTAAGACAGACTAATACCCCTAACTCTCTGCAATTTTTACTCTTGCATATATGTATTGCGTCAATCAAATTTCTTGGCCCATCCCAATCAGGATCGGAACTATTTTTCATTGAACCAATTAATACTACCGGTATTTCTGTTTCTATTGTTAAGTCTAAAAGATATGCAGTCTCTTCCAAAGTATCTGTACCATGTGTAATTATTACACCTGAATATTCCTTTTTTGAAATTAGTTCTTGAATTTTTTTTGATAATGCAAACATCAGTTCCGGTGTCATATGTGGACCGGGATATTTTCCGAAATCATAACATGATATCTTAGCTAATTTTTCCGCTTCCGGTATTTTGCTCATTAATTCCTGACCTGAATACCTCGGAACTGCTCCTCCCGTCTTTTTATCAATTTTCATTGAAAAAGTTCCGCCTGTGAATACAATCAATATTTTTTCTTTTCCCATAAAAAAAATTAATTTATTTACCAAAGTTACGCAAAACTCTCCCCCTCTCCTTACTAAGTACACCTATTCATAAATACAGTGACGTAATTTATTTTACTTTAATCATATCCTAAATAGTATTTAATCGTACTCATGCTCGTAATCGTACTCGTAATCGTACTCAAATTTATTACCCCAAAAGGAATCATAGATAGAATAAGAAATTATTATATGTCTTTATAATTAAGAAAACGTGTACTAAACCCATAAATTCTTCATCGCCAATCATATCATATTCATATTCATTGAAGTCATATTTTCATCTTTTTAAATACTATTCTTGTGTAACTTCTGTTCTTTTTTCAAATTCCCACACAAGGTGACTGGCACATATTATATGCTTATTGACTTGAAGCATTCAAAATAAAAATTTATTTTTCCTTTCTAAAAATAAAGAATTGGAGAGCAAAATGTTAATGGTCGAAGATGTTGATTTAACTCCTAATCCGCATGCACTGAAATTTATCTTAAATGAAAAACTCCTTAACGTTGAAACAAGACAGTATTCAAGTAAAGAAGAGGGAGAAAAAGATCCTTTTGCTAAAGGTATTTTTGAAATTGACGGCGTAGTCTCTGTCTTTTATATGGGCAAGTTTGTTACTATTGAAAAAACTAAAGAAGCAAATTGGGGACAAATTCAAAAACCATTTATTAATTTCTTAAAATCCTTCGATAAAAACTTAATCCCTGCTGAAAAGGAAATCAAACCAATTTCTGAAAATGAAAGTGAACTTCTAAATAAAATAAATGAAATACTTGATCAAAGAGTCAGACCTTATCTAGCCAGTGATGGGGGAGGCTTACAGGTATTAGGTGTTGATGGATATACCGTAAAAATTAGATATCAAGGCGCTTGCGGTAGCTGCCCTACTTCAATATCCGGCACCTTAGCTGCAATTGAAGGTCTCCTTAGAAGAGATATAAACCCCCAGCTCGAAGTAGAAGCTGCCTAGCTTCAAAATAGAGAGTTTGAAATTTTGAATTTACGAATTGAATTTTATTTGTAATTTGTCTTTTGTCATTTGGAATTTTAAGTCATCTTCCATCATTCCATCATTCATCCATTACTCCATTACTCCAAAATTCCATTCCTCCACTCCTCCCTCCTACTCCTCTTTCCCTTTTCATATTCTTTTCATAAATTTCCTTTAGAAAGTTGATATTTATATGAAACACAAAGAACAGCTTTATTACGCATGTTCCGAATTAGAGGGATTACATTTCAAAATATTTACTTCACATAGCGGAATTAAACATATATTTATAAATAAAAAAGATGCTTCTTTAAAGTCTTCTGATGCAATTAAGCTTCATGACGATGATCCTTATCTGTTTAATATTTTCCAGCAGCTTGAGCAATATTTTACTGGCAAAAGAAAAGAATTTAAAGTTCCTTTGGATATTTCCGGAAGTGACTTTCAATTGAAAGTTTGGAAAGAGCTTCTGAAAATTCCCTATGGAAAAACAGCAAGCTATAAAAATATAGCTGAAAAAGTAGGCGGCTCTACTTACGTTAGAGCCGTTGGAAAAGCAAACAGTCAAAACCCTCTCCCCATAATCATTCCTTGCCACAGAGTAATAAATACCGGCGGAAAAATTGGAGGCTATTCTCTCGGAATTCCATTAAAAGAAAAACTGCTCGAATTAGAAGGAAGCCTAAGCCTAGAATTATTCAAAAAACCTTAAAATTCAATATCCCGTTCTCACTACTCACTACTAAGTACTCAATACTATTTTAATTATTCAATACTAAGTTCACCATTGAGTCATTCTCTTCCTTCTGAAAATACATTTGTCCATACTCACTTCTTATCAACTCATTTAATTCATCCTGGTAAAAGAATTTATCTTCACCAAATGACGGCTGCAAATCACTCAGCCAGGTTGCCCTTGGATTATATTTAGCAAAGAAAGGTTTTTTGCACCAATCTGGATTTCTTCCCTGAAGTAAATTGAGTACAAAAACCTTCTGCCCATTTATTTCTGAAATTCCTTCAATGGCTACTTTTCCTGGCAATGCTGACATTGATGGCCCTCTGACAGTTCTCGCTATTCCTGAAACCTGTTTAAAAGCATCACTAAATATTTGAAAAGCCCTTACTAGCGGTATTTCAAAATATTCCTTTGCCCCTGTATTCCTTTCTACAAAAAAGTAATACGGAATACATCCAAGTTTTACCTGATCTTTCCACATCCTTGCCCAAACATCAGCATTATCATTTACATGTCTGATTAATGGTGACTGTGTTCTTATTTGCGCTCCTGTATTGCGGATTCTTCTGATCGCTTCTTTTGCTACATCCGTAGATAACTCTACCCAATGGTTGTAGTGCCCCATAATAGCAAGATGTTTCCCGGAATTAACGATTCTTTCAAATAATCTCAGAATACCATCCGAATCTTTATCTGTTACATATCTATATGGCCAATACGCAACAGATTTAGTCCCGATTCTTATAGTCCTGATATGCTCAAATTCTGGCTGCAGAAATGGCTCAATATATTCTTTAAGGTGATTCAAACTCATTATCATTGGATCTCCACCGGTTATAAGGATATCCGTTAACTCCTTATGACTCCTTATATACTGCTGGAATCTCCTTGACTCATCTGTTGCAAATTTTAAATCATTCATACCTACAAATTGAGCCCATCTAAAACAAAAAGTACAATATGCATGACATGTTTGACCGCTTGATGGGAAAATAAGACAGGTCTCCCTATACTTATGTTGAACTCCGGGTACTTGTTCATTATCCATTTGAGGTACATTTAAAGTCATCTGTCCCGCCGGATGTGGGTTAAGTTCCAATCTTATCTCTTCGGCCGTCTCTTTAATTTTTTGTATGGAAGAATCTTGGCGGAGAGCACCAGCCATCCAGTTAAATTGCTCCCTGGAAAGCATATCCTTTTGAATAAAGGTTAACTGGAACATCGGATCATCCGGAACATTACTCCAGTCAATTAATTCTTCAACAATGTAGTTATTCGAACGAAAAGGTAAAACATTGGAAACAACTTTTATTGCAAATCTTTCATCTTTGGAAAGCATTTGAAGTTGGGGGATGCGGTCAATATCCTTTAATCCGTAGAATTTCATTTTTTTGGGGGTAATCATCTTTAACATCCTCCTTTTAGTGAATAGATATCGGTATTTTGAATAATTATTTTTTCGAGTGCTCTTCAGAAAAGCGTAAAAAATATGAGTTCTTGCTTTTTATCCCAAATCTTTAGATCAATGGATAATCTAAGAAATTTTTTCAATTAATCAAGACAAAAAGGAAAAAACTAAAAAACTAAATACGTTAGTGGAGACTGGAAATTAGAATTTCCTTTTGGGTAATCTTAATATTGTCTTCACCCCAAAGGAGCGAAATATTATTAGAAACAGAATAAACTACAGATATCCGCACTCCGTAGAGTTCTATAATTTAATAGATTTTAACAATATTATACTCCCCCTTACGGGAAGAATTCCCCATCATCTTAAATTAAGAATTGGTCCCCTGTCTACCGAATCTTTAGTCAGGCTGGAAACAATAGTGTAGGCTGGAAACGAAGTGAAGTGCCTGTTCCGCTATTCTTTAAGCTTAAATAATCTATTTATTTGATAGTAGTTACTTTGCTGATGTCTTCTAGACGTACAAATCTTTCGTTAAACTTATAATTGCCCTTGGACGTTTTGATTGCCTTTATCAGCTTAACGTTAACACCTTCGATTTTCTTTTTTGCTTTCGCTTTATCCGCAAAAGATTGTTGTTTAGCCATAATTTCTCCTTTTTAGCGTGCCAAATATAAAAATATATTCGTAAAATAAAAAGATATACTATTTTCAATAAAAATTATCATCTATACAAATTTTACCTCAATTATATCATCTATAAGACTATGATAATATGGCAATCGCAATAATTGATTGATGCCTTCTATATCATTTGATTCAAAATCTAATATTAAAGAAGAAATATTGGATTTTATGTACTCTTTTGTTCTGTCGCTTAAATTTATTCCGTATTTATAATGCTCTATATTTGTATAAATTGAATTGCTTACATCCCTTAATTTATTGTTAAAATCTTCTAATATTTCTTTATCGGTCGATGCAAAAACATAGTTTACAAATGGCAGTGATAAAAATTCTATTACTTCTTCTGAAAAACTTATTCCTGAAAAAAATCTTTCATCCTCGAAATTTTTATTACCTGTAATAACTAAGTTTTTATTCTGTAATTTATTTTCATTGGTTAATATTTCAATTTTTATCTCAGAATTATAAATTTCTTTAAATAATATTTTACTGAGGATAACTTCAAGCGAAGATATATCACCGAAAAGACTAAATTCATCTATATCTATCTGCTCTGGTTTATAATATATATATGAATTACAAAGACTGCTCTCAAAGGACATTCCATGTTCCTTTGAAACAAAAAGATCCCCGTTTTTTAATAAATCAAGCGTTGGTATTAACCCGATAGATTTTTTATGATTTCTTATTTCTGAGGTTATTAACGACGAAGGTCTGAATATAACTTCTTTATTAAGCTCCTGGTCAAGGTTGTTGAATAATATCTCTGTAAAAATATTCGAAGGAGAAAACAACTTCATTTGAAAATTTCTGCTTTTTTCATGTTAAAGTTAAAAAAACATGTGCTGCATATAATAAATAAATTCTAAATATTTTCATAAAATTCCTTGTTCTAATGTAAACTAAACAACCCTATTTAATAAATAAGAAATGAAAACGCTATGACAATGCTAAGAATACGGAGTGAATACGCTTTGAAAACGCAGTGAATACGCTCTGAATACGGAATGAATACGCCAGATAATAATGATAAGGAAAGTGAAATTAGGCTAAATTAGTACGTCTTAAGATTTGTCTGATTTTTGATATCTGAACGAATTTTCTACTTTGAATCACACTTTTACCAATTATGATAAATTTTTCTTTCCTTTTTATATAAATTTTTTTTATTAGTATCTTGAAATAAATAAGGAGATTAGAATATGGCCAAAGCTATGTATAATGGGGAAACAATTGCTGAAAGTAAAGATACTAAGGTTGTTGACGGCAATTGGTATTTTCCCAAGGATTCGATAAAGAAAAAATATTTAAAGGAGAGTCCAACGCACTTAATCAGTGCGGATAAGGGGGAAGCGAACTTTTTTAATATTTATGTCGCTGATAAAGTAAACTGGAACGCTGCCTGGTATTATCCAAAGCCAAAAGAAGAATTGAATGAAATTAAAGATCGGATTGGCTTTGGTCCGGGTATCGAAATAAAGGACTGACTAATAGGTATACAGAATTTTTTCTGTATACCTGTCCTATTCTCACTTATACTCTAACTCTTAATCGTACTCATACTCTAAATTGTACTCATACTCGTAATCGTATTCTTATTTCTTCATAATTTTTGTCTTTAGCAAAATTTCTCATCCATCCCTTCATTCTGCCATTCCAACACTCCAATCTTTTATAATAATTACCTAAATTGCCCCTAATAAAATTATCATTTTAAAAATGTGCTTATTACTTCTGGCATACAAAACTCATCCGGTTTATAAGTTAATCCTTGCTGCCAACAGAGACGAATTTTATGAAAGACAAACCGCACCCCTTAATAATTGGAAAGATCACCCCGAGCTTTATGCAGGTAAAGATTTAAAAGGTAAGGGTACATGGCTTGGTATTACAAAATCTGGTAAAATAGCGGCTGTGACTAACTATAGGGATATGACAAAAATTAAATTAGATGCTCCTACTCGGGGAAATTTAATTACACGGTTTTTACTTGAGAATATAACTGCTGCGGATTATTCTAAACAGTTATTAAAAACTTCAGATCTTTATAACGGCTATAATTTGGTTTACGGCAGAATTGATGATTTATATTATTTCTCAAATATATTAAAAGAATCGGTTGAATTAACGCCTGGAATACATGGATTAAGCAACCATCTAATGGATACCCCCTGGCCGAAAGTTATTAAAAGCAAAAAAGAATTCTCTCAAATATTAAAGGAATCTAATCCCTCTGACAATAGACTATTTGAACTGCTGAAAGATAACGAAGTTTTCACCGATGAAACTCTTCCAGATACCGGTTTGGGAAAAGAACTGGAAAGGTTGGTCTCTCCAATTTTTACTTTAACTGAAAAATATGGTACCCGTTCCTCCTCACTTATTTTTGTTGATAATAATGATAATGTCACCTTTACCGAAAAATCTTTTAATAATAAAAACAAAGAATGGAAAACTGTATCTTTTAATTTTAAAATTGAAAGAGGATAACTAAATAGTAATTAATCTTTTATGGATATTTTCGATTTAACATCCCGACCAAATGAAAATCTTTTCTTTAAAAGAAATGACCCTGAGGATATCCGCCTTGGTGAAAAAGTTGGAAAAGACCTATCTGAATATCATGATTCTGATATTATAATATTAGGCTCACCACAGGATGAAGGTGTAACTAGAAATAAAGGACGCGGCGGTGCTAAAGATGCACCCGATAAAATTCGTGAAGCATTTTATAAATTAACTCTAAATGAAAAAATTATTTCAATCAAAATATTTGATATCGGAAATATTAAAACTGAAAACAATCTGGAAGATATTCATAAAAAACAGGAAGACGTTGTTTATCAACTATTAAAAGAGAACAAAAAAGTAATCATCCTTGGAGGCGGAAATGATATTTCTTATCCTGATTGTAAAGCATTGTCCCTCTATAATAACAATCTTCTAGCTTTCAATATAGATAGTCACTTCGATGTTCGCTCCGGCTCCCTCCGAAACAGCGGTACTCCTTATAGAATGTTGCTCGAAGAAAATCTGATCGAATCAAAGTATTTCTATGAAATTGGAATTAAGGAATTTGCTTCCTCATCATCTCACAAAGATTACCTTAAAGCAAAAGGCTGCAATCTCTTCTATTTTAATGAAGTTAAAAAAAGGGGATTAAAAAAATTAATTAAAGAAATTCTTGCTGAGAAAAAAAATAAGGTATTGTTCTGGGGTTTTGATATGGATGTTGTAAATGCTTCTGATGCTCCGGGTGTAAGCGCTCCTAACCCTATAGGTTTAACTGCAGATGAAGCTGTCTTATTGGCAGAAATTGCCGGCAAAGATAAAAGGACTAAAATCTTTGAAATATCCGAAGTCAATCCCGTTTATGATGTCGATAACAGAACAAGTAAACTTGCTGCACTGATGATCTGGCATTTTATAAATGCTTTGTAATATTAATCAATATGTTCAATATTTGTATAGCTCTCTTCTTATCCGGTTTATTCATTTGATTCAAAGTACTAATTAAAAATCCTTATTTTATTATCTTTATTAAAATGAAAAAAGGAAAAATTTATATCGGTACTTCCGGATGGAATTATAAACATTGGGTTAAGGAGTTTTATTCGGAAGATATTTCTCAAAAAGAATGGCTCCGGTTTTATATTGATCAGGGCTTTAATACTGTCGAATTAAATAATCCTTTTTACCACCTCCCTAAAAATTCAACATTTGAGAAATGGCGGAAATCTGTCCCCAAGGACTTTCTCTATTCGGTTAAAGCCAGCCGCTATATTACTCATATGAAAAAATTAAAAGATCCTCAAAAGAGTGTAAAAAAGTTTTTTGATGCTTCAAAAGAGTTGAAGGAAAAATTTGGGCCGGTCCTATTTCAGCTTCCTCCTAAATGGAAATTCAATAAGGAAAGATTAAAGAAATTCCTTAAAAACCTGCCCGGCAAATATAAATATACTTTCGAATTTAGAAATGATTCATGGTGGAATGATGATGTCCTGGATTTATTAGAAAAAAATAATGCTGCCTTTTGCATCTATGAATTGGAGGGGACCAAAACTCCAAAAGAAGTAACTGCTGATTTTGTTTATATTCGTCTCCACGGCCCCGATGGAAAATACCAGGGCAGTTATAATAAAAAGACTCTTTCTAAATGGGCTGATTTCATCCTTGAATGTAGCAAAAATGGTAAAGATGTTTTTTGTTATTTTGATAATGATCAGAAAGCCTATGCTGCTAAAAATGCTTTGGAATTAAAGGGAATTGTTGAAAAATAAATTCACAAATCAATAAAGGGAACTAAAATATGGGTTATTCAAATATCAATGTCGGAAGAATTAGCGATTTTAAAAAGGGAGAAATGAAAGCAGTTTCTATCGGGAAAGACAAGGAAATTTTAATTGTAAATGTAGATAATAATGAAATCTTCGCCCTCGGTGCTCACTGTACACATTACGGCGCTCCGCTCGAAAAGGGCATTCTAAATGGAGATACTATCATTTGTCCATGGCACCATGCTTGTTTTAATTCTAAAAATGGCATGTTAAAAGAACCTCCTGCCATAGAATCTCTTCCTGGTTTTGAAGTAGAAATTGAAAATGAAAAAGTTATTGTCAAAGTCCCTGAGGATCTCCCTTCTAGTTTAACCCCCAAAATGGCTGAACGGGATGAAAGCATTTCGGAAAACTATGTAATCATCGGTGGAGGCGCTGCAGGGTATGCTGCCGCTCAGGCTATGAGAGAAGCAGACTTCATGGGGAAGATTACCATTGTTACAAAAGAAAATCGAACTCCCTATGACCGTCCGAATCTTAGTAAAGATTATTTACAGGGAACTGCTGAAGAAGAATGGATGCCCTTAAGATCTGATGAATTCTATAAAGATTATGGGATTGAATTCATGTTCGATAAAAAAGTAGATCATATTAATATTAAAGAAAAGAAAATTTCTTTTGAAAAAGGGGTCGACCTCTCTTTCGATAAACTATTAATTGCAACCGGAGGAATTCCTAAGGAATTAAATATTCCCGGTTCGGATTTAAAGAATATTTTTTATTTAAGAAGTTTCTCAAGCTGTGAACAAATAATTGATGCAGCTAAAACTTCCAAAAATGCTGTTATTATTGGCTCAAGCTTCATAGGACTGGAATCTGCCTTTAGTCTGTCTGAAAGAGGTATTTCAGTTACAGTCATTTCTCCCAATGAAGTTCCTTTTAATCATATTATGGGGAAAGAAATTGGAGGATTATTTAAAAAGCAGCATGAAGAAGCAGGAGTAATTTTTAAGCTTAAAAATAACGTCAAAAGTTTTGAAGGAAATGATAAAGTTGAAACTGTTGTCCTAGAGAATGGAGAAAAAATTAAAACCGATTTTGTCGTTATAGGAATCGGCGTCAAACCGGCAACTGATTTTATTAATTGGATTGAAAAAACATCTGACGGAGGAATAAAAGTTGATAAATCTTTTTGGGCTGCTGCAGATATTTATGCCGCTGGAGATATCGCTGTGTTCCCTTATTGGCTGAATGGTGAAGATGTTAGAATTGAACACTGGAGAAGTGCCCTGCAGCAGGGACGCGTTGCCGGATTCGCTATGGCTGGAAAAAATATTGAATATTATGGTGTACCATTCTTCTGGACTCAACAAGCTGGATTGAATTTAAGATATGTCGGACATGCTGCAAAATGGGATGATATCATTTACTGGGGTGAAGTCTCTTCTAAAAAATTTATCGCTTTTTATATCAAAAATAATAAAGCAGTCGCAGCTGCCGGAAATGATATGGACAAAGAAATGGCGGCAATTCATATGCTTATGAGATTAGATAAAATGCCATCTCCAAATCAATTAAAAAATGGTAAATTTGATCTTACTTTATTTCTATAGAAATAAATAAGATGCATTCATATGATGCTGTTGTTGTTGGTTCCGGACCCAATGGTCTGGCGGCTGCAATAACTATTGCTGAAGCCGGTTTTTCTGTCAAAATCTTTGAAGCTAAAGAAACTGTTGGGGGTGGTCTGCGTTCTTCTCATCTTACTCTTCCCGGTTTTATTCATGATGTCTGCTCGGCTATTCATCCTTTGGGAGTAGGTTCTCCGTTCTTTCAAAAGTTGCACTTAGAAAAATTTGGCATGGAATGGATTTATCCTCCCATATCCTTAGCACATCCTTTTGATGATGGTCATGCTGCTGTATTAAAAAATTCAATCAATGAAACTGCCGAATCACTTGATGTAGATAAAATTAATTATATAAATAGAATCCAGCCTCTAGTCGAAAATTGGAATGTAATAATAAAAAATATTTTAAATCCTCTAAGCATGCCTTCTCATCCTTTTGCACTTGGTAAATTTGGTTTCTATGCTTTACAGCCCGCTGAATTATTTATTAAAAAATTCTTTTCAGGTAAATATGGAAAAAGTTTTTTTATAGGCGCAGCAGCACATTCTATTCTCCCTTTACATAAGTTTCTTACTTCTGCCGTTGGACTCGTATTGATAATTTTAGGACACAAAACCGGCTGGGCTTTCTCCAAAGGCGGTTCTCAAAAAATTGCCGATATATTAGCTTATTATTTCGAATCTCTTGGCGGAGAAATTGAAATCAATCACCCCATAAATTCTATTGAAGAACTTCCGCCTTCAAGAACTGTTCTGTTCGATATTACTCCAAAGCAAATAATTAAACTTTTAGATAGTAAACTTCCAGTCAATTATGAAAATAAATTAAAAAAGTTTAGGTACGGCTCCGGAGTATTTAAGGTTGATTGGGCTTTAAATACTCCTATCCCTTTTAAAAATGCAGAATGCTTAAAATCAGGGACTATTCATATTGGCGGCGATTTTAAGGAAATTATCCGGTCGGAATATGAGGTAAGTATTGGGAAAAATCCTGAAAAGCCTTTTGTTATTTTGGCACAGCAAAGCCTTTTTGATAATACTAGGACGCCTCCGGGAAAACATACTGCCTGGGCTTATTGTCATGTCCCCAATGGCTCCAATTTCAATATGTTGGAAAGAATAGAGAATCAAATCGAAAGATTTGCTCCGGGATTTAAAGAAATCATAATCGGCAGGCATACTATATCTCCGGTTGAATTGGAAGAATATAATCATAATTATATCGGGGGAGATATAAATGGAGGAATGCAGGATTGGCGGCAGTTTTTTACGCGTCCTGTTATGAAATTCAATCCTTACTCAATCCCTTTCAATGGGTGCTATATCTGCTCTTCTTCTACTCCACCTGGAGGGGGAGTTCATGGAATGTGCGGTTATAATGCTGCCCATAAAGCAATTAAATTCTTAAAAAATTATCACACCTGATCCCTATACCAGTACTTATTGGAGCTTTAATCTCACTATATGGATTTGTGGCTGCAATCTCCTTAATTAGAATTGTGACCACCCTTGCTATCTAAATATATAATTCTAAGGAGATGGAGGTCTTCATAGGAAATCTCACCATTAAACTTTTCGTGAATGGGTTTCAAAGATAATGTTTCTTCACTGCTGAATGCATCAAAAACCTTTTGATGGTGTTCTTTTCCAAGCGAAATCCTTTCGAGCAGTCCTTCTGTCCTTATTTTATTTCCTTCATTAGTATATCTTGCTAAATGATTTATAATTGTCTGCTCTTTTAAATTATATAGTTCTGCAAGCTTTTCAATCGAAGTACCATTATTAAAAGATTCTGCTGTAATTTCATGTTTCGGTTTGTTGAAGCTTCTTCCGGAAGATGAAAATTCACTTACATAAATATTTTTTCTTTGACAGTAACTTTTTATAATTGAAATAAAAATATCTCCGTATGTTTCTAACTTCCTACTGCCGACACCATTAATCCGTAAAAAACTGTGACTATTAACAGGGAGCTTTTTTGTCATATCTATTAAAGAACGATCCGAAAAAATAACATAGGGGGGAACGTTTTTGTTATCGGCAATTTCTTTCCTTTTTTTCCGCAGAAGTTCGAATAATTCTGCATCATATACTTCTGCAGTTGTTTTGATCTCTTTCCTTTCAATCTTTGGTTCTTTTACCAAACCAAATACTCTTTCATTTTTAAACAGTATGTCATAAGATTTTTCGGTCAATTTTAAACTGCCGAATTCTATATCTCTTGTCACAAATTCTTTTTTAACTAATTGTTGAGCAAGTGAATGCCATTGTTTTTTGTTATACTCTTTACCTACCGAATAGACAGATAAATTTTGATGATTATTTGAAAATATTCTTTCTGATTCAGCTCCGGTTAATACGTCTATAATATAATTAGCACCGAAAACCTCTCCAGTTCTTTTTACTGCAGACAAAAATTTCTGTGCAGGTACAGTTATGTCAACCATATCTTTTTCAACAGTAAGACAGTTATCACACATCCGGCAGTTCTCAGTAATATATTTTTCACCAAAGTAGCTTATTAATGGTTTCCTCCTGCAAGTTTCTGTCTCTGCATATCGAACCATTGCATTTAAATGAGCTTTTGCCGAAAGCTTTTCAATCTCATCTTCTTTCTGATCTATGAAATAATTTATTTTTGAGATATCAGCGTAGCTAAAAAGGAGGAGACAGTCTGATTTTAATCCATCCCTTCCGGCTCTTCCTATCTGCTGGTAATAAGATTCAATGTTTTTAGGAAGGTCGTTATGAAGTACAAATCTCACATTTGATTTATTTATCCCCATTCCGAATGCGATTGTTGCAATAATAATCTGCACTTCATCTTTAATAAACAAATCCTGATTTTTATTTCTCTCTTCATCCGTTAAACCCGCATGATATGGTTTGGTTGAGAATCCTAAAAAAGAGAGCTTCTCATGAAGCTCATCAACCTGCCTTCGTGAAAAACAATATATAATTCCTGACTGGTTTGCATGAGCCCTTAAAAATTCCAGGATCTGCTCAAAAGAACCTCTTTTGGGAACTACCTGCAAAAATAAATTCTCACGGTTGAAGCTGGCAATAAATTTTCCGGAATTAGATATTGATAGATTTAAATTTTTAATTATATCTGCCTGTACTCTTGGAGTTGCAGTTGCAGTTAAAGCAATGCATACAGCATCTGGAAAATCTTTCCTGAAAATACCAAGCTGCCTGTATTCTTTTCGAAAATCATGCCCCCATTCCGAAATACAATGGGCTTCATCCACAGTTATGCAGGTGAACTTAACTTTTTTTAGCAGATTCGAAATATCATCTTTTAATAAAGATTCCGGCGCCACATAAAGGAGTTTGGCTTTCCCGTTTATTACATCATCATAATTACTTTGATATTCGGCAGGAGAAAGAGAACTATTTAATAAAGCCGTATTTACACCAAGTTGTCTAAGCTGTTCAACCTGATCTTTCATTAAGGAAATGAGAGGGGATATAACCACTGTTAAACCATCAAAAATTAAGGCGGGAATTTGATAGCAAATTGATTTACCTCCGCCTGTAGGCATTATTACCAGTGTATCTTTTTTATCAAGAACATTCTGAATTATTTCCTTTTGAAGTGTTCGGAATGAATCATATCCAAAGATATCTTTTAATATTTGTTTAGCTCTGTTCACGGTGAAGATTCCCCATATAACTATGTGAATAAAATATCTATATCCTCTTTTTGTAAGTTTTTAAGAACTCCGGTTTCACTTGTAATAATATTTTCCACAAGCTTTTTCTTTTTTTTCTGGAGCTGAAGTATTTTCTCTTCTACGCTGTCTTTTGTAACAAATTTATACACAAAAACATTTTTGCTTTGTCCGATCCTATGAGTTCTATCGGTAGCCTGTTCTTCAACCGCAGGATTCCACCAGGGATCATAATGAAATACATAATCCGCAGCAGTTAAGTTTAAGCCAAAACCGCCTGCTTTTAGGCTGATTAAAAATATCTTAACTTTTTCATTATTCTGAAAATTATCTACACAACATTCCCTGTCAATCGTGCTGCCTGTAAGTACTTCATATAAAATATTCTGCTTATCAAGGTAAGCCTTTATTATATTCAACATTTGAACAAATTGTGAAAATACAAGAACTTTATGATTTTCACTCAAGACTTTTTCAAGATGTTCCTTGAATTCTTCAAACTTTCCTGATTTACTTTTAGAATCTGCTTTAACAAGCAAAGGGTGGTTGCAAATTTGTCTCAGCCTTAGTAATCCTTCGATTACCTTAAAGCCTGTCTTTCTAATCCCTTTTTCTTCTATCTCCTTCATTATATCATTGCGTATGGAATCTCTCCAGACATTGTAAATCTTCTGCTGCGAAAGCTCCATTTCACAGTAATGAACTACTTCGGTTTTCTCCGGAAGCTCTTTTGCAACTACTTCTTTTCTTCTTCTCAAAATAAAGGGGTAGACTGTTTTACGTAAATCTTCTGCAGCCGATTCATCATTATTCCTCTGAATAGGTTTTACAAATGCTTCATTAAATTTTTTGAGGGTACCCAGCATACCTGGATTTAGGAAAGAGACTTGCGACCAGAGTTCATTTAAGTTATTTTCCACCGGTGTGCCTGTTAAACAAAGGCGGTGTTTTGCGTGAAGTGTTCTTATCAGCCTTGCTGTCTTTGCAGCAGGATTTTTTATTTTTTGAGATTCATCGAGAATTATATAATCAAACTCTTTACTTGTAAAAAGAAGATTATCCCTTAATAAAATTGAGTAGCTTGTTAAAATTATATCGTATTCATTAAAATGAAGTGAACCGTCTTTATTCCTTTCATTCCCGGTGTGATTTAATATTCTTAAAGAAGGGGCGAATTTTTCCGCTTCCTTCATCCAGTTAAAAACAACTGATGTCGGAGCAATTATTAAATGCTGTTGATTTTCATTCCTAACTTTTTCATTTAACAGAAACGCCAATACCTGTATTGTTTTGCCAAGACCCATATCATCTGCAAGAATACCTCCGAAGTTATATTCTTTTAAAAAATAAAGCCAATCAAAGCCAGCTTTCTGATATGGACGCAAAATAGCTTTTAAACCGTCTGGAAGTGTTTTCGGGAGAATCTTTTCAAATGAGTTAAGGGTTTCAACATGCTTTTTAAATTCATCATCCGTTATAACCTCTTCGCCATCCTTAATCAACTGCTCTAGTGCATTTGCCTGAATTTTTGAAAATCTAATATTATCTTTTCCTAGTTCACCAAATGTAAAGGCTCTCTGCAGTTTATTCATCCATTTTTGCGGTAGTATACCGGCAGATCCATCATCAAGCTGTACATATTCTCTCTTATTTTTAATTGCATTTTGAAGCTCTTCAAAAGGAACTCCAGTACCGTTAAACTTAATACCGGTTTTTACATCAAACCAATCAATGTTTGAAGAGACAGAGAATGTGAATATAGGTTTAGATACATTAACTTTAAATTTATTAAGGTTTGCTTCACCAAAAATTTCATATTCCATTTCTTTTAAAGCAGGGAGCGCTTCAAAAAGAAATTTAAGAGGATTTTTCTTTGCTACAAAGATACCCTCATCAATTTCTTTAACAAAAAATGATTTTAACTCCTGCCGTGCTGATTCTTCAAGGTTTTTATCTCTAATAATTTTTACAATTTTATTCACTTTCAGGTATACTGTAGTTTCTTCGGAATTATTATAGTATACTTCGAACCCGTTATAGGAAAATTTAAGAGTTATTTTTAAAATCGAATCATCTTCTTCAAGGTAGACCCTCTTACAAGGCGTTACTTTTATTTCTTCTATCTCATATTTATTAGAACTGATAGGAAGATTTTTTGTTATCTGCGGGAGTAAATTTACTTCGAAATATTCCAGGTATGCCTGAGGAATCAATACATTATTAGAATGTTCAGCGAAATTATGAAATTGTTCAAAAGTTAAATTGGAAATCCTAAAAATATTGTCATTTATTAAAATCCAAAAAGGGTTATCCAGCACCGGGATAATCTGTGCACCGGATTTTATTTCTTCACCTTTGAAATAAAATAGTAATTTTAATGAGAGATTCTCTTCAGAGTTATCTATAAAGAGTTTGGCTGACCCCATTTCCTTTTGAATATAAATCCATTTCTCGAATTCATCATAGCTGTTCGATAGAAAAACCTCTTTATCCGAAAGAAAAAGTAAAATTTCAGAAAATAAGTATGCTTCATTCAGGTGATTATTGGAATAGGTAGAATAAATCTCATCCTCATATAGATTGATGGATAAACCCCCGTAATTACGCACCATACGTTCAATGATCAATTTTTCCTGAAATGAAATTCCATCCGGAATATTAAAGTTCACGCTGCGCAAAAATTCATTAGATGAAACCGTCCCGTCTTTTTTTAGCTTCTGACGAACCGGGTAAATGGCAGTGCCGTATTTTTTAGGCTGGATAGCATAAATAATTTTGTAATTTGTATTTAATTTTTTTCTATTCTCCTTGACTATCAGCTTATCAATATTTTCTTTAAATGCATTAAATTTTGCAGCTTCTTTTCTTAGTTTTAAATCTTCAATCCATTCTTCCCTGTCTACCGGTTCATCCTCAACCAAATCATTAAAAAAATCATCTATGTTAGTATTGATGCTGCTGTCTTCTATATAAGGATAAACATAAATCCTGTTAAAAAAGTCTGATTGATTCAGTTTATACATAACTGCCACTATATGCTTGCATATACCGGTCTCATTATAAGGACAGGTACACCGGCTCTGAACAGGAAACCTATTCTTATTAAATTCTATTTCAACTGCATAGTCCTTCGAACCTTTTACAGTGGCAGAAGCTTTTTTTTCTGTATACTTTAAATTACTTACTGCCTTCTTTATAAAATAGAAATATCCTCTCTGCCGAATGTTATCATCAACTATTTCATCTAGTATTTCTCTCAACATAATTATGAATTTTCTTTTATTTATTCCTCGGCTTTAGTTTAAGTACAAGATTTTTTAATATTAATTACTTCGTTTCACCGGGCACGCAAGATTAAAAACAATCTTGCAATTTTGAAATCTTGTAATTTTGCAATCTTTCATCATACTAAAGGATCCCCAATCCTAGATTAACATTGCTAAAATTATATTCTTTGTAAATAATCTTAATTTCATTATGTATTTCCCTTATATTGTGCATAATGGTCTCTTCTTCTTCCCTGTTATCTGTATTTTTCAGGTAAGTTTCATTTGTTTTTAATTCCATGAGTAATTTCAGGACTTTAAATTTATTCACCATATCTCTTGTTTCTTTTAAATACTATCTCATTTTTTGAAGGTTCAGGGTATAAATCCTCAAACTTTTTACTTATACTGTATTTCTCCAGAATCAAATCCCTTATATAATTCTGAACTATCGGATCATCTACGGCAGATAAAAGATTGTTTACTGTAATTTCTTTTTTCAAATTAAAAAAACTTTTAATCATAGAAATTATTGATTTGTGAAATGGAGAGACAAATTCCTCCTCATTTACATTTTCCAAAATAAATTCAGCAGCCTCTATATTTCCTTCCAGCAGTATTTTTATAATATCTTTTTCCAGAAGAAAAATATGCTCGGGCACAGCCTTATCTTTTATGGAAGCATCAATTTTTGCTTCTTCCTTTAACTTCCTCTCAATTTCAAGTTTGTCCTGCTTTTTATATTGTGTAAGAATCTGGCCTAATTCTTTCTCAAGCAGCTTTTCTCTAAGGTTAAATTTTTTGGCAATAGACTTAATCAGCAATGTTCTTTTCAGTTCATCATTAATTAAAGCCGCAGGTTTTACCAATTCTCTAATTGCTTCCGTTGTCTTAGAGGGATCTTCAAACATACCCAAAGATTCATAATAAGCTGATTGATATTCCATAAAATTCTGGGCATACCTTATCAGTTCTTCAAACTTTTCTCTGCCGTAATTATTAACATATGAATCGGGGTCTTCTCCTGTTGGGAGTGAAACAATTTTAATTTCCATATCCCTTTTTAAAAGAAGCTCTATGCTTCTCATCGATGCTTTTATTCCTGCTGTGTCCGCATCAAATAATAGAACTACATTTTTAGTATAACGGGATAAAAGGAGAACCTGGTCTTCCGTGAGAGCAGTGCCTGAAACAGCAACTACATTTTTTATTCCGCTCTGGTATAGGGATATCAGATCCATATAACCTTCTACCAGTATGGCCTTGTCCTGCCTTCTTATTTCATCTTTGGCAAAAGATAAGCCGTAAAGTATTTTACCTTTTGTATAAATTAAGGATTCGGGAGAATTTAAGTATTTAGCTGCATTTTCCCTCTTCTCAAGTATCCTCCCTGCAAAAGCAACGACCCTTCCATTGGGAGAAAAGATCGGGAAGATAATCCGCCCTGAAAATTTGTCAAATAATCTACCATCATTATTTCTTCCAATTAGTCCGAGCTGAACAGCCTTTTCAAGATCAATTTTCTTATCTTTTGAGAATTGAATAAAATATTCCCATCCGTTTAATGCGTAACCTAAGCCGAATGCTCGTAATGTCTGCGCCTTTATTTTTCTTTTATTGAAATATTCTCTCCCTGCTTCTCCTTCCGTGCTGTTTAATAAATTATCCGAAAAATATCGCGCAGCAGCGGTATTTATATCATATAAAACTTCCTGCTCAGATTGTTTTTCTTCACTAATATTTTCATCAAATTCTAATGTAATACCGAGTCTTTTAGCTAGATCCTGCACAGCTTCAATAAAAGAAATCTTCTCATATTCCATTAAAAATTTATACACATTCCCCCCTGCATGGCATCCGAAACAGTGATAAATCTGTTTTTCTTCGTTAACAGTAAAAGAAGGGGTCTTTTCAGAATGGAAGGGGCATAATCCCAGAAAGTTTTTCCCTCTTTTTCTCAATGGAACATATTCCGAAATAACATCAACAATATTTGCCGCTGATCTTATTTCTTCTATCTTATTCTCAGGTATTCTCATTCAAAAATCATTATTGAAAAAAATTAGAATTTAAAATATAAAATAATTTATAGTAAATGTTTATTCTAATAATTATTTATTATAAAAATACCATAGTGATAAACTAGATTTATAAGTCTGAGTTCCAAATCACCTACCACTTCAGATTTTACGAGCAGATGTCCCTATAAAATATTTCCAATTACTATTGTTTTATTACATTTTAACAAAAATTTATGATTATCGGAATAGATGCATCTGCTTCCGGTCTTAAATCCACTGGAACAGGGAGATACATTAATTGTCTATTGGAACAACTAAAGAAATTTGACGATGAAATCAAGGTCTTTCAGCCAGACTGCTAATCAAGAAATAAATAAGAGCAGCTTAAGCAGAAAATATAATGGATTAAAAAGACATTACTATAGAACGTTCGGTTTAACCAAAGAAATGGAGAAATTAAAAGTTGATTGCGGTATATTCCCGAATTATTTTATTTCTAATAGATTTTCAAAGCCTTCTGCAATAGTAATACATGATCTTTCTTTTATTACACACCCTCAATTTTACCCAAAACAATTTGTTATTTATTATAAATATCTGCTGAAACAAACACTGAAACAAGAACCGTTGATTTTAACGGTAAGTGAGCATACTAAAAAGAATATTAATAAATATCTAAATGTTAAAAAAGAAAATATTCTTCTTTTGCAGGCCTATTCAAATATTAAAAAAGTACTAAATAATTATAAAGAGCCTGTTCAAAATGAAATCCCATATTTATTATACGTTGGACATATTGAACCGAGAAAAAATTTACTTTTTTTGATAGAAAATTTTCTAAGATGGAAAAATGAGAATAAAGTAAATATAAAATTAAAAATAATAGGTGAACTCTGGATAAAATCAGCGGGTATTAACTATTTATTAAAACAATACGGGAACCATCCGGATATTATTTTTAAGGGCTATGTCAGTGAAGATGAACTCGATTATTGTTATAAAAATGCTGCCGGTTTTGTCCATACTAGCCTGGAAGAAGGATTCGGGTTTCCCATACTCGAAGCAATGCATTATGGTATTCCTGTTTTGTGTTCGGAAAACCACGCCGCATATGAGATTTCATCCCCTTTCTCAATCACGATTAATCCATACTCTGATGAGAGTCTGTTGAAAGGACTTTCCGATCTTTTTGAAAATAAATTCAGCAATATAATTTCTCCTGCAGATATAAAATATTCTCCTGAATTAATGCATAATCAATTAACCCTTGTTTTAGATATCCTTCATTCTAGAGTCAATAAAAAATATTATTTCCGTTTTGATAATGCTAAAACTCATGAAGAAGCGATTGAAAAAACCCTTTTATACAGTCATTTATTCAACGGCAGATTGCATAAAAAGGACTTGTTTACTTATTTGTTCGATGTAAAAATTAATGAAGAACAATTTGAAAAAGCATTATCCGGTCTTATCCTTTCAAACAGGATTTATTTGAATAATGATAATGTGAGCCTTAATTATCATAATATCAATATTTATAAAAAAGAGATAAAGAAATTAGGTAAGGATAGAATTAAAAAATCTCTTAGGATAATTAAAAATATTCCCTTTATTTCATGCATCTGTTTCAGCGGAGGTACAGCCAACTATGGAATAGAAAACCATAATGATATTGATCTTTTTATAATTACAAAACCCCACGCACTCTATCTTGTCTATCTGATAATCCATATTTTATCTAAAATCTTTAAGCTTCGTAAGCAATTGTGCGCAAACTTTTTGATAGATGAAACTGCTATAGAGATAAAAGATCAGCATGATTATTATACCGCGCATCAGATTGTTTCCTTGGTCCCTTATAAAAATTCCGGTTATCTTAATTTATTCAGGCAAAATAATTATTGGGTAAAAGATTTCCTCCCTAATTATTTACAGGATTTTTCAAATCAGGATTCCGCTGTAAAGAAAACATATAATATCTATTTATTATTAAAGCCTGTGAATCTTTTATTAAAATATTTTTATAGAATGTTGTATAAAAATTATTTGAAGAAAGATAAAAAGAGTGCAATTAGACTGGATGATAAAAGTATTAAGCTTTATACTAATGATCACCGTATAAAAATAATGGATGCATTTAACAGGGAATGGAAGGAATATCTGAAAGTTAAAAAATCCGTTATGTATGAACCGGTTAATTCAGATGCGACAGGTACGTATGCTTAATAAAATTAATAATTTCCATAGATGAAAGTATTATTAGCACAATCATATTTTAGAATTCTCGACCCGAAAGAACTGGAAAGAAGTATGCCTTACCCTCCTCTCGGTACTTTATATGTCGCTGCATTATTAAAACAATCGGGGCATGAGGTCATATTTTTTGATTCAATGTTAAGCAGGGATATCTCAGAATTAGATAAAAAGATCAGGGTAAACAAACCGGATATATTAATTTTATATGATGACGAATTTAATTATTTAACAAAGATGTGCCTGTCGAATATGAGGGAAGCTGCAACTGGTTTTATTAAAACTGCACGAGAAATGAATATCCCATCAATTGTCTATAGTTCGGATGGTGCTGATTTCCCGGACACTTATTTAAATGCCGGATGTAAAGCAGTTATTTATGGTGAAGGCGAAGTCACTTTACAAGAAATTATAAATTCATTTAATAAATTCGAGTTTGAAAAGGTTAAAGATCAGATTAACGGAATAAGATATTTAAAAGATGGAAAGATCTATTCTACTAATAGAAGAGGTTTAATGAGTGATATTGATTCACTTCCTCTGCCTGACTATTCTTTAATTAATATAGCCGGATACAAAGATATCTGGTTAAAAAACCATGGATATTTCTCGATGAATATCTCGACTACACGCGGATGCCCTTACAAATGCAATTGGTGTGCAAAACCGTTATATGGTCAAACTTATAATTCGATTTCACCGGAAAAGGCTGCTTACCAGGTGAAATTATTAAAAGAGAAATATGAAGTTGACCATCTGTGGATTACAGATGACATATTCGGATTAAGACCTAACTGGATTAAAAGCTTTTCAAATGAACTTCAAAAATTAAATATTAAAGTTCCCTATAAATGTCTGTCAAGACCTGATCTTCTATTAAGAGGAAGTACAATTTCAGAGTTAAAAGAATCCGGATGCAGTACAATCTGGATAGGTGCCGAATCGGGAAGTCAAAAGATACTTGATGCAATGGATAAAGGAACTACAGTCGAACAAATTTATGAAGCTGCGGAAAAGACACACAATGCGGGAATGGAAATTGCTTTTTTTATTCAGTTCGGGTATTTGAATGAAAACTGGAACGATATAAAATTAACCAGGAAAATGATAAGGGACTGCATCCCGGATGATATTGGAATTTCGGTATCATACCCTTTGCCGGGTACAAAGTTTTATGATATTGTAAAATCCGGGTTAAAAGAAAAAAAGAACTGGACTGATTCCGATGACCTTGATATGATATTTAGCGGAACTTTTCCCAAATCTTTTTATAAAATACTCCATCGTTTCGTACATGCCGAGTACAGAATAGTTAAAACAATTAAAAGAATGGAATGGAATAAAATCCCGAACTTTTTATGGAATATCTTCAAATATTTTAATTTGAAATTGAAATTAGCCGTGTACCTTAAAACGCATAGTGCATAGCGCATACCTTGTCCATCTAATGGCCTATAACTCCACTCCACATCTATTATAAAAATTATATAAACTCATGCGCTCTGCCTTTTTTCCAAGCCCTCTATTTCAAATGGGAATTGAATTTGAGGATTATATTTATGAATTGAACTAACAAGTTCTTTAGTATTTCCTAAAATGTATTTTCTTTTACCCGAAATAATTATTTGCGAAAACAGCCTTAATTCATTAACTGTTAAATCTAATTGATCTTTAATTTTTTCATCAAAATAATTTACCTCACCGCTTTTAAGGATCATTAAAATGTCCTCCGGGCTTATAGAAAAGAAAGAATCCCATATATTGCTGAATTTATTTTCGGCAATGATAATGTCTGCCGTATAGTTTTCTTTTATTTTCCCAAATGACTCAAGATTCCATACCTCTGCGGGTGTAATTGTTAACGAATCAAATAAATTTTTATCATTATATATTTTGAGACCCCTTGCAAAACGGAGATGTTCCCATATATTACCCCCTGCACTGACTGTCGAATCTGTTCCGAATAATATTTTTGTTTTTTCTTTAAACTTATCAATATCAGCGGTTTTATTAAATAAAAAATAATTTGAAACAGGACACCAGACAACTGCATCCAGATATTTTAAATCATCTAAGGTTAAAGCAACTGCATGAATCCCGATGATTTTTTTCTTAAAGAAATTCCATTTATTTAAAGTTTCAATTTCATTCCTAGATTCCTCGTCATTCCCTTCGCCAATGTGGATGACAACCGGATTTAAATCCGGTAAATTTATCCTTAATCTCCAATATTTATCGAGCTTAACCGAATGAATTATTTTTCCGCCTGTGTAAACATCAATGAGTTCATTTTTATAATCCTTTGGAATTCTACCGTGATGAAAGACTGTGGTTACACCGGAAAGAAGGTTCTTATAAATACCCCATTCGAATCTAAGCTGCAGAGGGATTTTCAAAATTGATTCAATCAGTTCTTTATTAAATTTATGAATATCATCCCCCCAGTCAATATAATTTTTATAAATTCTATTACCAAGAGGAGGAAAAAGATTAAATTCCAGATGGTCATGCGAATTAATTAAACCCGGAAAGGCAAGTGCGTTTTCAAAATTTATTATTTTATCATCCGTTTCCTCAATTTCATTTCCGCTGTAGACTTTTCGAATATATGATTTATTAATCATTATCGATTTTATTTCATGTATCATTGCCGGCAATATGTAAATTATTAAGAATCATTTTCTCAAATGAAGAGAGTAAATCATAGGGACATTTTTAAATTTTTCATAAGTATCTAAGGCATTCTTTTTTAGATAAAATTCTTTTACATCTGCATCAATAGTTTTTTCATTTTTATTAAGGATACTATATCCCATAGATATAAACAACTCTTCTAATTTTTGAACAGGATGGACATAGTTTTTAATGGTAATTATTTTTTCATATTTATTGAAAGTTCTCTTTGCCCCTTTTTGAAGTGCTTCAGGATGAAAGTCGGAAATATATATTTCTCCTCTTTTTTTCAAAAGCCTGTCCCACTCCTTTGCAAGATTCTCTATTTCTTGAATATGTGCAATAACCAGAGTAGAAATAATAACATCAACTGAATCCTTTTTAAGAAAATCAATTTTATTTGTTGAATTACATGTGTTTCAGCATTGGGGAATTTAAGCTTCAACTTTTGAATCATCGATTCCGAAATATCACACCCTATTATTTTTAACGGATTTTCTATTAATAATTCATTCCAGTTTCTACCGGTACCGCAGCCGAAATCCAATACTACTTTTTCCTGTAAAAGAATTCCGGACAGAAATTCTTTGAAAAGAATTCTATCAAAATAGAGCATTAGATTTCCATTTTCGTTATCATAATCTTCAGCCCATTGTTCATAAGCAATTAAGGGATCCAATTCCTTATTAATTTTAATCAGATTCAATAGAAATTTTTTTATTTTAACGGAAACATTCATATTTATATAGTTTGAAGATCGTTAAAAATGTGAGATCTATATGGAATAAAATGAATTGGGAACAGACTTTCTTTCAAATGATAACTATTTATTATATTTAACCGCTTAAGATAAATAAATACAGGTTTTATGTACGAAACAATAAATAAAATAAAGAAGTATTGCAATAGTTTAACGGAATATTCAAGATATAAGACCAGGGAAGTAAACGTTGGAGGCGTTCCATGCGGTGGTAATAATCCTATAAGAATTCAATCGATGACAATAACCGATACGATGGATACTAAAGCAACAGTTGAGCAGACAATCCGGATGGTTGAGTCCGGATGTGATTATGTACGAATTACGGCACCAAGCAAGCTTGAAGCTCAGAATCTAGAAAATATAAAAAAAGAATTAAGGAACAGAGGATATACTGTTCCTTTGATTGCCGATATTCATTTTACCCCCAATGCTGCTGAAATAGCCGCACGAATAGTTGAAAAAGTCAGGGTTAATCCCGGGCAATTATGCCGACAGAAAAAAATTCCAAATATTGGAATATAATGATGAAACATATCTATCTGAACTGGACAGAATAAGAGAAAAATTTACACCACTGGTGAAATGTATGCAAAGAATACGGTACGGCAATGAGGATTGGAACTAACCACGGCTCTCTTTCAGATAGGATCATGAGCCGTTATGGTGATACTCCGTTAGGAATGGTTGAATCTGCCTTAGAGTTTGTAAGAATCTGCGAAGATCTTAATTATTATGATATCGTTCTCTCTATGAAAGCCAGCAACCCGCAGGTAATGGTTCAAGCCTATAGGCTTCTGATAAATAAAATGGAGGAAGAAGGAATGAATTACCCTCTTCATCTTGGCGTAACCGAAGCCGGAGGAGGTGAAGACGGGAGAATAAAATCAGCTTTGGGAATAGGGACGTTGCTGGAAGACGGACTTGGCGATACGGTAAGGGTTTCATTAACTGAAGATCCGGAATATGAAGCTCCTGTAGCAATTCGACTTGTTAACCGGTATAAAGGAAGAGAAAACCACAGACCGATCAAACCGGTTGAAGAACCTCTTTTTAATCCTTTTAATTATCAAAAACGACATTCCTTTCAAATTTCATTTATAGGAGGAAGCAATGTTCCTCAGGTGATAAGTGATTATAGCGCATATGATATTTCCGGTCAAGCAGATCTTGCCTCTATAGGTTATTTCTATAATGCCGGAACCGATAAATGGAACATGAGCGATAATGCCCCTGATATAATATATCTCGGCCGAAAAGATATCCCCTTCGATATTCCGAACGGTCTGCAACCTGTTTACGATTATAAATTCTGGATGGGTTTTAAAAATAAAGCAAACCGGTTTCCATTATTATCTGTTTCTGAATATATGGATAACAATGATAAATCTAATCAAATTAACTTTATAAGCTTTGATATAAATGAACTAACTGATGAATTTATATCCATAGTAAAAAATGATTTAACCGCTGTTTTAATACTTGAAACTAATAACCTGCATGGAATGGCTGAGCAAAGAAGAGCATTTTTTGATTTAATAAAGTATGATGTTCGAAATCCTGTAATTGTCAAAAGAAGTTATTCAGGCATTTGCATGGAAGACTTTCGTTTATTTGCTTCAACCGATTTCGGATCATTATTAGTAGATGGTTTTGGAGATGGAGTTTGGGCTCAGGTTGGGAACATTACAAAAGAAAACGATAACGGAGATTCAAAGACTTGGATTAAAGATTTTGTAGCAAAAAATGAAACAAAAGAGAAAATAATAAATCGGATTTTATTCGGAATATTACAGGCCGCCAGGGTAAGGATTTCCAAAACCGAATATATTGCTTGCCCTTCGTGCGGAAGAACTTTATTTGATCTTCAGGAAACAACTGAAATGATTAGAAAAAGAACTGAGCACTTAAAAGGCGTAAAAATTGCTATAATGGGTTGCATTGTTAATGGTCCTGGTGAAATGGCAGATGCAGATTATGGATATGTGGGTTCCGGTGTGGGGAAAATCACTTTATACCGGGAAAAAGATATTGTAAAAAGAAATGTACCTGCAAAAAATGCTGTAGATGCATTAATTAATTTAATAAAGGAGGATGGTAACTGGGTAGAACCAAATTAATTTTATTTAATCTTTTAAATTAATATGAAAAAAAGGCTTTTTTATATGTACATACGTAAGATAATCATTTGTTTGTTAGATGATAAAAGTCTATATTTGAAAACTTAAACATGATTGAAAAAATTTTTGTAAAGTTAAAATATTTGAGGCTTGTATTTGGTTCCTCTGAGAACCGTTACAAATAGCTATAAAATTAGAAATGCACCCCGATTAAATCGGGGTGCATTTTTTTTGATATGAAATGCAGCGAGATTATTAAAAATTTGGAAGATTGGGCACCTAAAGAAATTGCCTGGCAGAAGGATAACGTGGGTTTACAAGTCGGTTCGGCAGATCGGGAGATAAATAATATTTTACTTTGTCTTGAGTTGACTCCCCTGGTAATTGATGAAGCGGTTAATAATAATTGTAATTTAATTATCTCCCATCACCCCCTCCTTTTTCATCCCCTTAAAAAAATCGATTTATCGAATGATAAGAATTCAAAACTTTTAGAAAAGTTAATAAAAAAAGATATTAACCTTTATTCTGAACATACCAATCTGGATTTTACAAAAGATGGTGTGAGTTTCGAGCTTGCTAAAACTTTAGGATTAAAGAATATCTCGTTTCTTGTTCCTATGGATTCCAATCAATATAAATTGGTTGTTTTTGTCCCTAAATCTCATTTACAGAGAATTTCAGATGCAGTCTTTCAAGCCGGAGGCGGAATAATCGGCAATTACAGCAATTGCAGCTTCATGATAAAAGGAGAGGGCACGTTTAAAGGTTCAAATGATTCAAATCCTTCTGCCGGAGAAAAAGAAATCCTGGAGACCATTGAAGAATTTAGACTGGAAATCATTATTAATGCATGGAACTTAAATCCTATAATTAAAGTTATTAAAGAGATACACCCTTATGAACAACCGGCATATGATATTTATCCTCTAAAAAACATGAATATTAATTATGGCGCAGGAGCAATAGGTGAATTTGAGAACGAATTATCAGAGGATGAATTTTTATCATTAGTCTCTAAAAAATTAAATACTGAAGTATTTAAATACGCAAAAGGAAAAAATAACAGAATTAAAAAAATCGCCCTCTGCGGAGGTGCAGGGGGAGAATATATTCAGCACGCAGTTAGATCAGGTGCCGATGCATATATAACTGCCGATATAAAATATCATGATTTCCACGATGCAGCGGGAGATATATTATTAATTGATGCCGGACATTATGAAACTGAAATTCATAGTCTGAATGAAGTGGAAAGAAGGCTGACTTCTTTTCTCAATACTCAAACAGATACTAAGATTTTTAAATTTAGTAAAACAACAAACCCTATTATTTTCTATAACAATTTAGGAGCGAGCAGAAATTGATTGATAGATTATTAATCCTTTATGAATTGCAAACTATAGATGATCAGCTTGATGATTTGGAAGAACTTAGGGGTGACCTGCCAAACGCCGTTGAATCTCTAAAAGAAAAACTTAATTCATTAAAATCGGATATCGATGCCAAAGAGAAGGAACGTAAAGAATCTCTTAAAAAAAGGGAAGAGAATGACGAAGAGATAGAAAAGTTGAAAACAAACCAGAAGAAATTCAAAGCGCAGCTTTACCAGGTAAGGAACAATAAAGAATATGATGCCCTTACTAAGGAAATTGATCATACCGATGAACAAATGGGGAAACTTGAGACTGAAAACAATACTCTTGCGGATAGAAGTAAAACTCTAGCTGATGAAATTGAAGATACTAAACCGCAATTGAACGATTTAAAGGAAGAGCTGAAAACTAAAGAATCCGATTTGAAAGATATAATTAAGACTAACGAAAAAGAAGAAGTTAAGTTAAGAGAAAAAAGAAAAGAGATTGAAAGTAAAGTTAAAAAACCTGATTATTCGGCTTATATGAGAATTAGAAAGGCTAAAAAAGGAAAAGCAGTTGCCACCATTAAGCGTTCGGCTTGTTCCGGTTGTCATAATATAGTCCCTTCTCAAAGACAGCTTGAGATTCGAAGAAATAATAGGCTTTTCTTTTGCGAATATTGCGGAAGGATTTTAGTCTCTGCAGAAGTCGCAGAAACTGTCGATTCCGAATAATATAAATCGAGATTCTGCAGTTCGTTTTTTACCGGAAATTTTTAAGAGGGGGAGCCATACCTTTTATTACTCAAGGATAATTACTTTTCTGCTTTTTTAAGAGCAGTAATTTCTTATATTTACTTAATTAAATAAATTAAGTTTAATCACTTAACCTTTGAGTTAACTTTTATTATTTATTAAAAAGTTTAACATAATTAGAAATTTAAAAGTTCAAACCGGGCAATTGCTCCCCGATAAAATCGGGGGGAGGAAAGTCCGAACTTCATAGAACAGGGTGCCGGATAACGTCCGGGATTGCGGCTGCCTCAAGCGGCTGTGATACGGAAAGTGCCACAGAAAATATACTTCTTCGCTTTAAGCGGAGTAAAGGTGAAATGGCAGGGTAAGAGCCTACCGCTCCGGTAGTAATAACGGAGGCAGGGTAAACCCCACCCGAAGCAAGGTCAAATAAGGAGATCTTCCCGGTTATTTCCGGGACAAGGTTGTTCGCTTTGAATGTCCCCCTCAAAGGGACTGGATTTCCGGGTAGACCGCTTGAGTGTTATAGTAATATAACACCTAGACAAATAATTGCCGCCCGGTTTACCGGGTTACAAAATTCGGCTTACAGGTTGAACTTTTGTTCTTATAATTTTATGGGAATTTAATGCCTGAAAAGCGTTGGAAAATAAGAAATATCGAAGATAGCTATGCTGTTCAATCTTTGGCAGATTCTCTTAATATTTCTGAAGTTCTTGCTAAACTGCTTGTTATTAGAAACGTTAAGAACTTTACACAGGCAAAAAATTTCTTTAGACCTGCACTAGACTCACTTCACGACCCTTTCCTTATGCACGGAATGGAAGAGGCTACTTCCCGTGTTATACAGGCTTTAACTGAAAATCAATTAATATGTATCTACGGTGATTATGATGTTGACGGAACCTGTTCAACTGCCCTGCTTTATCTTTTCTTAAAGGAACTGGATGCTAATGTAGAATATTATATCCCCAAAAGATTAACTGACGGCTACGGTTTATCATGCTCAGCTATTGATATTGTTAAAAACAGAGGAACTTCCCTTTTAATCTCTGTCGATTGCGGTATTACTGCTGTTGAGGAGACGGTTTATGCTAAATCTTTAGGTATGGATGTAATTATTTGCGATCACCATCAGCCTAAAGATAAAATACCCGAAGCTCTTGCCGTACTTGACCCCCTTAAACCGGGATGTAATTATCCGTTTAAGTATTTATCCGGAGCCGGAGTTGCGTTAAAATTAGCCCAAGGAGTGGCGGAAAGGATTGGAAAAAGAGAACTGCCGCTGCAATACCTGGATTTGGTTGCTCTTGCCGGCGCTGCCGATATAGTCCCTCTAATAGATGAAAATAGGATTTTAGTTAGAGAAGGTTTGGAACAGATTAACCAAAATCCCAGACCGGGAATTCTGGCTTTAATTAAAAGCAGCGGAATGGAACCGGGAAATCTGTCCTCCGGACAAGTAGTTTTTACTATTGCTCCAAGAGTAAATGCTGTTGGGAGATTAGGAGATGCTGAAAGAGCTGTCCAGCTTTTTATAACAAAAGATAAGGAAGAAGCTTTTAACCTTGCACATATTCTTGAAACTGAAAACTATGAAAGAAGAAAGATAGATGTAGATACTTTTGACAATGCTCTGGAAATAGTTAGCAGCTCATTAGACCTTGAAAAAGAAAAGGCCATTGTACTCCATCAGGAATCATGGCATCCGGGAGTCATAGGAATTGTTGCATCACGATTAGTTGAAAAATATTACAGACCTACAATCATGTTGACGACTGTTGATGGCGTTGCCAAGGGATCTGCAAGAAGTATTTCTAATTTTAACATTTATGAAGCTCTAAAAAAGTGTGAGGATTTATTAATTCAATTTGGAGGACACCAGGCTGCTGCAGGACTTGCAGTTGAAATAGAAAAGATTGAAGAGTTTAAATTGAGATTCAATCAGGTAGTAAAAGATTCATTTTTAGGTGATGATTTATCACCTGAATTGAATATAGATTCTAAAATTAAATTTTCGGAAATTACACCTAAGTTTTTAAGAATTTTAGAACAATTTGCTCCATTCGGCCCTGGAAATTTACGGCCAGTATTTTTGGCAGAAAATGTAGAGGTGGCTAATGTACCGCATATTGTCGGAAGCGATCATTTAATTGTATGTTTAAAACAAAACGGGTCGGAAAAGATATTCGATTGTATCGGGTTTAATATGGGTAACTACTGTGATTTAATTAATAAAAATAATTCTACACTTGATGTAGTTTTTAATATTGATAAAACCATAAGAGACGGGCGGGTTTTTCCGCAATTTAAATTCAAAGATATAAAAGTAAAAGATAAGCCGGCATCTGCCGGAAGGGAGATGATAGATGTCAGGTCATTCTAAGTGGGCAACCACAAGACGTAAAAAAGCTGTCATAGATGCAAAAAGGGGGAAAATGTTTACTAAGCTGATTAAAGAAATAACTATTGCAGCCAGAGAAGGAGGAGGGGATCCTGAAGGTAATCCCAGATTAAGGCTTGCTGTCGATAATGCTAAAGCCGCTAATATGCCTCAAGATAATATCGAAAGGGCTATTAAAAAAGCTACCGGAGAACTTGAAGGGCAGTCATTTCATGAATTAACTTATGAAGGCTACGGACCGGGAGGTATAGCTATTTTAGTGGAAGTGGCTACAGATAATAAGAATAGAACTGTTGCTGAAGTCAGACATTTATTCAGCAAAAGCGGGGGCAGTTTAGGTGAGTCAGGTTCCGTTGCTTGGATGTTTGACAGAAAAGGAGTTATTTTGCTTCCTAAAAAAGAAAAAACAGAAGATGAAATAATGGAAGTTATTCTTGAAGAGGGTGCGGAAGACCTTCAAACGGAAGATGAATATTTTGAAGTTCAGACTCCCCTCGAGTCATTTGAAGCTGTGAGAAGGGTATTGGCAAATAAAGATTTCCAAATTGAAAATGCTTCGCTTCAATGGATTGCTAAAAATGCAGTGCCTGTTACCGGAGAAGATGCTGAAAAAGTTATGAAATTAATCGAATCACTGGAAGACAGCGAAGATGTTCAAAACGTTTATTCTAATGCTGATTTTGAATAATCTTTAACAGCATTGTTGAATATCCATGGGAATTTATATATATCTTAATTTTTTTTCATAAATAGTGAAGAAATGAAAAAGGTAAATGATAATAAAGGACCTTGAGGGTTTTCTCCACTCTGTAATTTTTTTTAACCTTGAAGGTTTTTTAATATGATTATACTTGGGGTAAATCCAGGAACAATTTTTACTGGGTTCGGAGTAATAAAGCAAAAAAACAGTAATTATATACGGATAAAAAACGGGATAATTAAATTACCTTCTTATAAAAGCCTACCGTTAAAATTAGAAATAATTTATGATGAAATAGTGAAAATTATTAAAGAATTTAAACCGGATGAATTTGCAATTGAGACAGCCTTTTATGGAAAAAATGTTCAATCTGCAATGAAAATTGGCTATGCACGCGGTGCTGCTTTATTAGCTGCAGTGCATAATAATATACCTACCAGTGAGTATTCACCCAGAGAAATAAAAAAATCCGTAGTCGGAAGAGGCTCCGCATCAAAAGAACAGGTTTGCTTTATGATTAAAACACTGCTTGAGCTTAAGCAGGAAAGTATGCGTTATGATGAATCCGATGCATTAGCTGTAGCTGTCTGTCATGCATTCAGAATGACACGTCTTAACGGATCTGCAAAAAAAAGTAAGGATTGGAAATCTTTTATTGAAATTTATCCGGAAAGGGTGATTCACAATTAACTATTAACGAATAACAATTAACTTTTAACTATGATTGGTTATTTATCCGGCAAAATAATTTCCTCCAAACCAACCAAAATATTAATGGATGTGAACGGGGTAGGCTACCTTGTAAGCATTTCAATTAATACATTTGAACAAATAACCGGGAGGGAATCCGTTTCTTTATTTATTTATACCAGTGTAAAGGAAGATTCTATTTCTCTCTTCGGCTTTTTTTCTGAAGCGGAAAAAGAAATGTTCGAGTTGCTAATCACTATTACCGGCATAGGGCCAAAATTGGCTATAAGTATATTATCAGGGATCAGAGTCGATGAACTTAAACATGCCATCCGCTCTGCAGATATTTCAAGGATAGTTGCAGTGCCGGGAATCGGCAGAAAAACTGCCGAAAGATTGGTTCTGGAACTCAAAACAAAAGTCGACCAGGTTAAAGGAGAAGATAAAGAATTATCATTTAGTGTAAAAAATGAAGCAGTTGCGGCATTAACAACTTTGGGTTATAACCCGAAGATTGCCGATAATACAGTAAGGAACATTTTGAATTCCGATCCCAATATCTCTATTGAAGATTTAATTAAAAAGTCGCTAGGTAATTTGAACAAATAGTGATAAACTAAAGTAATCTTATTACATTTCGTTTCTTTAATTCGTGATCAGTTTGAACAAATGAGACATAGTTTATACCGGGAAGGAGAACCCGGCTATATTATTAGAAAACATTCACTGCAAATAGGAATATTTAAATGAAAAACAGAATTAAACAAATAATTTTCTTTTTATTATTTCTTTCATCAATTGTATTTGCACAGAGTGTTGAACATCCCGCTGGAGATTATGCAGTTGTAAATGGTAAAAAACTCTGGTATGAAATAGAAGGAAAAGGAGAGCCTATTCTTTTAATTCCGGGCGGTCCGGGAAATTCTCATACTTATTTTCATCCCTGGTTTTCGGAACTGGCGAAGGATTATAAAGTAATATATTTTGATGCATACGGAAGGGGAAAATCGGATAGAGCAAAATCTTCCGATCAGTATTCATTTAAAGGAGATGTCGAAGATATTGAAGGATTACGTAAAGCTTTAGGATTTGATAGGTGGGATATACTTGGTCATTCTTACGGAGGAATGGTTGCCCAGCAGTATGCACTGGATTATCCAAACTCGGTTAATAAATTAATACTTATGAGCACTTTTTATAGCGGAGAGATGTGGCAGGAAAATGATAACAGCTCAAATCATGAAATTAAAAATCAATATCCTGAAGTATGGGAAAAGGTTATGAAGTTAAGAAATGAAGGAGAATCTTCCAGTTCCAGAGAACATATTAATGCATATTCTGTTCCTTCCGGATTATTATATTTTTATGATGCATCCAATGCATATAAAGTTAGAAGCGATTCATTAATAATGAATACTTATGTATATTATCAGATAGCCGGAAAAGATGCTGACTTTCTTATAAGCGGTGATATAGGACCTCTCGATTTTAGAGAAAAGCTGAAGAATTTAAATATGCCAATATTGATTCTTGAAGGCAGATTTGATAGAATATCAATTCCTCGATTTTCAATAAGATATAAAGATTATGCACCTCAGGCTGAATTTGTAATGTTTGAGAAAAGCGGTCATGAACCCTTCGTTGAAGAACCTGAAAAAACCTTCAAGGTTATTACGGATTTTCTTAAAAAATAATAATTATTTCCAGATTCTTTTACTAATAAAGGTATCGCAAGAATTGGAATATGAAAGAATAACCCCCTGATTTTTACATGCCGGTTTTTATGTTTTGAATTTGAGATTTAATAATTGGAATTTATTTGAATTTTGTCATTTGTCGTTTGGAATTTTAAAACCTTCCTATGCTTCCTGTCTTTTTGTTTTAAACTTTCTATTTATATATTATATTTTCAATTCATTGGAGATGCTATGAGATTTACAATTATATTACTCTTCGGTTTATTAATCTCCTCTGGTTGTTCGGAAAAAAAAGAAAATAATATGAATAAAGGAACATCGATTGCTTCAAAGGAAGTAAATTATTCTTCAGACGGAACCACATTGAAAGGTTTTCTTGCATATGATTCAAGCATAGCGGGAAAGAGACCTGGAGTAATCGTTGTACATGAATGGTGGGGATTAAATGATTATGCAAGAAAAAGAGCCGAAATGCTGGCTAAACTCGGATACGTAGCACTTGCCGTTGATATGTATGGCGATGGAATAACAACCGAACATCCGGATGATGCAGGTAAATTTGCAACGGAAGTAATGCAGCACATGGATACTGCCAGGGCTCGATTTAATGCTGGTCTCAAACTTATTAAAGAAGAGCCGGAGACCGATACCAGCAATATCGCGGCAATCGGTTATTGTTTCGGGGGAGGGATAGTATTGCGTATGGCTCTAAATGGGGATGATCTTAACGGAGTTGTAAGTTTTCACGGAGACCTTCCGACTCAGCCAGTGAAAAATCCGGATGATGTAAAAGCAAAAATACTTGTATGCAACGGTGCAGCCGATCCGTTTAATCCGAAAGAAAAAGTGGATACATTTAAAAAAGAAATGGACAGTGCCGGTGTAGATTTTAAATTAGTTAATTATCCCGGTGCAGTGCATAGCTTTACTAACCCTGCAGCCGACAGCATTGGTAAAAAATTCAATTTACCCCTGGCGTATAATAAGGAAGCGGATGAAAAAAGCTGGGCAGAAATGCAGGACTTTTTTCATCAGATATTTAAATAAACTCGAGTTTAAGTTCCCTTATAAATGCTATTCTATAAATAATTCTGCAGGAGAAGATTCAAAGACTTCATCAGCAGGCAGATCAGGATTTTGGGATGCATTTACAGCTAATTGATCGCATCTTTCATTTTCCTGATGCCCGCTATGACCTCTGACCCAGAAAAATTTAACTTCATGTTTTTGAAGCAAATCAAAGACTTCTTTCCATAAATCGGGATTTAATAATTTTTGGTTTTTTTTTCTTTTCCATCCTAAATTCTTCCACTTGAAAATCCATCCTAATTGCACGGCATCAACAATATATTTTGAATCGCTGTAGATATTTACTTTACATTTTTCTTTTAATGAATTCAATCCTTCTATGACAGCTTTTAATTCCATCCTGTTATTGGTAGTTTTTCTAAACCCACCGGAAAGTTCCTTAATATTCTCCTTATATTTTAGAATTACTCCATAACCTCCGGGACCAGGATTCCCACTCGAAGCTCCATCAGTATACATATTAATCTCTTTTATCATGTGTCCAGTTACCATAACAAATTTACCGGCAAAGCAAAAAGATTTTTAGAGAAAGGTATAATTTCACTACCGGTATAAATAATTATGCCTCTTAAAAATTTATTTTTTGTTTCATTAGATAAAATTCTTAAATGATTAAACATATCATTATTAATCTTTGAGGTAGCTTTTACTTCAATACCAATTAACATTCCGTCATTTCTTTCAATAATAAAGTCAACTTCCTGTCCTGATGAAGTACGAAAATGATAGAGAGATAAAATGAACTTACTCCATGAAGATAATTTTACAAGTTCCATCATTACGAAATTTTCAAGGACCCTTCCCCATAATAACGGATCTCTCACTATCTTGCCCGGTTCGAATGCTGTTAAATGTGAAAGTAAACCGGTATCTGCTAGATATATTTTCGGCGTTTTAATTTAATCTTTTGGAAAGATTACCCGACCATGCAGGGAGAATATAGATTAAAAAAACTGCTTCAAGTAAAAAGATATATCTCTTAAGGGTTGTTTGCGGGATTGAAGAAGAACGTGAAAGTTCAGCAAAGTTTAATAATGTTCCTGCTCTTGCAGAAAATATTCTTAGAAGTTTCGGCAAATCGTTAAGCTTATCAATATTTGAAATATCCCTTACATCTCTCTGTAAAATTGTTGTCAGATAGGATTTAAACCAGGCTTCCTGTCTTGATCTATCCTTTCTTGATAACATTTCAGGAAAACCGCCTTTTATTATTTTTTCAATAAGATTTTCCTTACTAAAGTGAAGACCTGAAACACCAAATTCTTTGTTTAATATTTCATCTGTTAAATTAAATTTGCTTCCTGAAATTTCACTTTGAGCCAGCGGGAATAAATTTAATATCTCAATTCTTCCTGCTAGTGACTCGGAAATTTTTGGTAATAGGAAGACATTGGAAGAGCCGGTTAAGAGAAAGCTGCGTGACTTGCGGTCTTTATCTACCAAATTTTTAATTGCTAAAAATATTCCGGGAGCTCTTTGAATCTCATCTAAAGCTAGATTTTCATTATATGAAGAAAGAAATTCCAGAGGATTATTTTGGGCAGCCGATAATAATCCCGGATCATCAAATGTTAGATACCTGGCTTTAAACTCACTTTCAATAATATTTTTCAGAAGTGTACTTTTACCTGTTTGTCTAGCGCCATGGAGCAGGACTACGGGGGAATCAGTAAGTGCATCCAGTAATTTCGGGGTTATTTTCCTATAAATCATAGGTTAAATGTAGGAATTCACTTTATGATAATCAACCACATTCAGGATGATAATCAGCCATTGAATGGTGGATAATCCGCCACTCAATGGCTGATTATCCTATAAATATTAAGAAAATGGGCTGAATTCCAATTTTTAATGATCAAATAACTGGGCAGTTTAATTTACCAATTCCGGTTAATTCCGCACTTATAATGTCACCCGGTACTACTTTACTTACCCCTTTAGGAGTCCCGGTGAAAATTAAATCTCCTTTTTCCAGAGTCATTAAAGAAGATATATAAGATACAATTTCGGCAGGATTGAAAATCATTTTATTCAGCGTGTCTTTCTGTTTTGTC
Organism: uncultured Ignavibacteriales bacterium; assembly: GCA_963742995.1. Lineage (GTDB taxonomy): Bacteria > Bacteroidota > Ignavibacteria > Ignavibacteriales > Ignavibacteriaceae > CAVQBP01. Next base: position 95,396 of record CAVUOL010000084.1, on the reverse strand, counting down.
GTGCCGTTAACCGAAAGTGAAATCTCTTCCTTTAATGTGAGGAAGTAATCCTTCTTTAATACAAAATCAGAAAGAACGGCGGAGGTATCAAAACATTTTGAAATTGTCCAGGGTTCTCCTTTTCCTTTTAATTTATTTTGAACATCCCGAAGTGTCATATCTAATCCAAGCCCGTAACCGGCAATGGCATTCTCAGCATCTTTTTCATTTACATCTTTAACTTTATCCCCGATTAATAAAACCAGTTCTACTTCATGGTGAAGATCATTCCCAAAAGAAGGTTTTACAATTTTATCGCCGGAATAAATAACTGCAGAGGAGGGTTTAAGAAATATTACAGGTTTTTCCGGGATTTCATTTCCCAATTCTTTTGCATGTTCGGTATAATTTCTTCCGACACATACTATCTTACCGATGGTATATTCTTGAGAGGAGTTTTTAATCTTTATTGTTTTCATAAAACTGTATGTGGTTAATGGTTTGTTGTATTTTGTTTGTCGTTTGTTGTAAAATTTAGGATAGAAATTAATAAAATGTATCGCTAACAACAAACTACCACAAACAACAAACCATTAACAAAATTATGTCTTTTGCTTTTTCTTTTTTGCGGCAGGGAATAGAATATTATTCAGGATAAGCCTGTAACCTGGAGAGTTCTTATAAAGTGAGAGGTCGGTTGGAGGATCACCTACAGAATGCTGGTAATCTTCCGGATCATGACCACCGTAGAAAGTGAAGGTACCCCTTCCGAAATTCCCGTGAATATATTTCACCTGGTCAGTCCCTTTTCTTTCTCCCATTATTATAATAGAAGGCTTTATAAATTCTTTTCTGAACATGGTTGTCTGTCCCATAAAACCTTTTATAACGTTCACATGATCCTGAGTTAACATAGTCGGTACAGGATCATATTTTGCTGAAAAATCAAAAAGGGTAAAGTAATCATTCGCCGGGTCACCTATTTCAGAAGGCTGTATATCAATATCACTGTATTCATATACGTACGGATTCATTTCAAGCTTAAAGTTTTGGAATGCAAGGGTATTTGAAAAATCAAGCTTTTCATTTGCATTAGGATCTGCTGCATCTCCGTCATACATTGATGCGCAAATATCAACATTTTGTGCAGCTAGAGCAATATCATAAGTGTCGGTTGCAGAGCACATAGCGAAAAGAAAACCACCCTGACCAACATAGTTTTTAATAGTAAGGGCTACTGCTTTCATCATATCGGAGACTTTTTTATAGCCGTTTTTCTTTGCATCGTTTTCATATTCCATTTGCTGATCTATATACCATTGAGCATTACTGAAGCTTGCATAGAATTTTCCGTATTGTCCCGTAAAATCCTCATGGTGCAGATGAAGCCAGTCATATTTGGAAAGGTCGCCGCGCAGTATTTCATCATTCCATATCTTTGTATACGGAACTTTCGCATATTCAAGAGCTAATGTAACCGCATCATCCCACGGCATAAAACCGGGTGGAACATATACAGCAATTTTCGGGGCTTTTTCGAGCCGCACTACATCCATATTATTATCATCACTCTGAACGGTTGAATATATCTCTGCAGCCTGAGATGCGGAAACCGGGTCAAATGCAACTCCTTCAATCCTGCATTCGGTGGCAACCCAATTATCATAATCGAGCATAAAGGAACCGCCCCTGTAGTTTAACAGCCAGTCCGCTTTTATCCCCTTAGTTAAAGCATTATAAGTTATCCCGTATGCCCTCAGATGATCTGTCTGCTTTAAATCCATATAAATTAAAATTTTGGATTGGGCATACAAAGAAGTGAGAAAGAGAAATAAGAAAAAGAATATCTTCTTTAGCATATCTAAACAAGTTCAAGTGTAAGTTCAAGGCTAGGCAGATTTTCTATCTTCCAGATAAATTGGTTCTGCACCTTCATCAACGACATCTCTGGTAATAACACACTTATCTATGTTATCTTTATTGGGGAGATCGTACATAACATCAAGCATAAATTCCTCAACAATGGCCCTCAAAGCTCTTGCGCCAGTCTTTCTTTCCATTGCTTTTAAAACAATCGCATCAATTGCAAAGGGATCAAACTCGAGTTCAATGCCTTCCATCATAAACAATTTCTTATACTGTTTTAAGATGGCATTTTTAGGCTCCGTTAAAATAGATTTAAAAGCTTCTTCGGATAAGGACTGCAATGGTGCAATTACAGGTATTCTGCCAATTAATTCCGGAATTAAACCGTATCTGAGAAGATCTTCGGGCAATATATGTTTAATTAATTCTTCATCTGCTTTCTTGCTCTTAAGCTCCGAAGAAAATCCCATTTTATTTTTATTTATTCTTGTAGCTATTATTTTATCGATCCCGTCGAATGCACCGCCTACTATAAATAATATATTTTTAGTATTTATATTTATTAAACTCTGTTCGGGATGTTTTCTTCCTCCTTTGGGCGGGACGCCTGCAACAGTACCTTCCAGTATCTTCAATAAAGCCTGCTGAACACCTTCACCTGATACATCCCTGGTAATTGAAGTGCTTTCACTTTTGCGTGCAATTTTATCTATCTCATCAATATATACAATTCCTTTTTGAGCTCTCTCAAGATTATAATCGGCTGCCTGTAATAAATGTACAAGTACGGTTTCAACATCGTCTCCCACATACCCGGCTTCAGTCAATGTAGTAGCATCGGCTATTGCAAAAGGAACATCAAGTATTTTTGCTAACGTTTGAGCCAATAAAGTCTTGCCTACTCCGGTGGGTCCTATCAATAAAATATTGCTTTTTTCAATTTCAACGTCATCCAGCTCAAAAAAAGAAGACTTGGAGTTAATTCTTTTATAATGATTATAAACTGCAACAGATAAAACCTTCTTTGCCCGATCCTGCCCGATTACATATTCATCCAGCGTCTTTTTAATCGATTCGGGAGTATGGTTCTGAAAGCTTTTTGATTTATTATTTGTATATGCGGCTAAGTTGTTCTTCAAAATATCAACACTGCTTCCAATACAAATATCGCAGATATAGACATCGGGACCGGCAATCATGCTGCCTACTTCACTTCCATCTCTCCCGCAAAATGAACACTTTACAATTTTCTGGTTTTGCTTTTTTGCCATTTTACTCTCTAGCTTGTTTTATTTATAAACCTATATAGGTTTATTCCTCAATTTTAATATCTCACTCCTAACTTCATCAAGATATAATGAGTTAGGGAACTTTTCAAGTAGCTTTTCATACGCCTGTTCGGCCTTATTTGTTTCATTTAAACTAAATTGGTAAATCTTACCTATCAAATATAAGGCTTTATCGGCATAAATGTTCTTTTCACCTTCATCAACTATCAACTGGAGTAAATTTAAGGATTTATCGTAATTATTAAGCGCCAATTCCATCTGGGCTTCTCTTAGCTGAGAAATACCTCGCAATAAAAATGCCTGAGGATTAGAAGCAATTATTTTGAACTTATCAGCAGCCTGTCTGAATTTTTGCTGTTCGGCCAGAAATTCAGCAGATGAAAAAAGGACAAGATTAGCAGAATCTTTGAAGGAAATATTCAATATAAAGGAAAATTCAATAGCATCGTTAGCGGAATTGTCTTTCAAATCGTTGAAAATGGGATCTAATATTTTCTGTGCTTTTTCAAAATCACCTTTATAATAATTTATTTTAGAAAGCTGGAATGCAGCATAATTCCTTGTTTCTTTAGGTAAACCTGTGTTTTCAAGTACTTTTGTATAGTTTTTTGCAGCTGAATCAAGATTACCGTTAAGTAAATTAATCTTGCCTAATTCTGCATAAGCCGCGGCACCGAATTTAGAATATGGAGTTTTTTCAATTACAATATTAAAATATTTTTCAGCATCATGTATATCATTCTGCCGGTAAAGCCTAATTCTTCCGGCATTTAGGTATGCTTCAAATCCTGCTTCGGAATTAGGATAGATCTTTAGCAGCTCCAGGTAAGCGGAAATTACTTTTTCTTCATCATCTGATTTACCTGATTTAATAAAATGAAACTGTTTCCAATCATCTGCGTAATCTCTTGATATCAGATTAGCTTCCAGTGTTTTTGCATAACCTAATTTTGCCCTGGAAGCAAATGGAGAATCCGGATAATTATTTATTATAAAATTATAAGCATCTGCTGCAATTGAATATTGCCCTTCATTGAAAATAAGTTCCGCAAAACCATACATTTCCAATCCCTGGTTTTTATCATTGTTATCCAGATCTTTATATATATTAAATGCTTCTTTATAAGATTTATTTTCAACATAAAGTCTTGCAAGAATCTGATCAAAAGTTGTGTTATTCTTATTGCCGCTAAAATCCTTAAAAACTTCGATGGTCGATTTTAATGCTTCAGGTTTTTTAATATATGATAATAGTCTCGCCTGAACTGCATTAATCTGCTTCGGATCGTTTGATAATATGCTGCAAAATTCTTTTGCCGCATCCTTGTACTGCATTGTAACTGCATAAATATTTGCAAGGTCATAAGAAAAATATTTAGGCTCATCAGATATTTTTTTGCCTTTATTCAAATATTCAATGGCTTTTTGAAAAGCCCTCATCTGGATTGCATAATTTGCAAAAATCCTGTAATTGCCGTCATTTGGGGGAAAGTTGTTCAATGCATCATCCCATGTTTGGTATGCTTTATTTTCATCCCCTTTTAGATAATAGGTTGTTCCAAGCATTCCGTAAAGATTTATATTTGATGGTGAAGATTTAATTTGATTTGTAATCAATTGGATCGATGAATCATAGGCTTTTAATAAGACGTAAATTCTATTTAAAGCGTCAAAAATCTGATAATTATTAGGCTGTTTTTTATACAAATCTTCATATATCCCTTTTGCTTTTTCGAGTTCACCTGCCTGTTCATAATTTTGACCAAGCATATAAAAATTATTTAGATCATTATTTAACTGTGCAAAGCCAAAAGCGGAAAATAAAACAAAGGCAATTATTACTTTCAATTTCATATTTCAAAAATAACAAATATGAAAAGTCCATCAAGGGGATAAAATAGGAAGAATTTCAATTTGATTTTAAACGCTTAACCCTGACTTCTACCAAACAGTCATTCATTCATAGCGCGGCGTAGCCGGCAACCAAAATGGAAAATGTAATTTACTATTTCAAAATCGGATTTCGGATTTTTGATTTCGAATTTAATCCCAGATGAATAATTAAATAGTATATTTGTACAAGTCATAACTATCATAATATAAAGTTTATTTAAAATGGAAAACTTATTTTTAACAAAATATAAGAACGATACAATTGGAATAATAAGGTGTTTCGATAGACAATTATTTTCCGGCTCAATAATTCAACTGACATATACTGAAGGTTTATTGAGACACCTTAGAGCGAATCAAATATTACTTAAGGAATTTAAGCCTTATGCTATTTCATTAGCAAAACAGTTAAAAGAAAATGCCGTAAAGTTAGCCGAAGAGAATAATGCTAAATACATTTATCGTAAAGATTCTAAGCAAAGCAATGAAGAACTTGTTAAAGAAATAATCAAACAACGAGGAGAACATTCCGGACTAATAGCTGTTATAACTAATCTGGAAGTTGAATATGGTTTTGATCCTTAAGCATCAAAATGTACAATAAATCCGGCAATGTTCTTCGTATTGAACTAACCGTAAATGATATTTCTGAATTAAAAGTTTTCCGGGAAGTTCATCATAAAGATGGTTCTGTTACTAAACAACAAGCTCAAATGGAAAATACTATTTACTCACTCCCATATCTTGTTTACTTCGGTAAAGCTGATACAAACAGATATTTAGATTTTCTTACTAAAATGGAAGACCAAAATAAAGCTATTTCTCAGCTTTCTGAATTTACTAACAGAAAAACCGATAATAACAGAAACTATAGAGGATTCAACCCATTAAATGAAAATGAACTTTCTATTTTTCAGGTACTACTCAACGGTGCCTTGATAGTTAATGGTTTTACTAGTAAACACCTTAAGAGATATTTATCCCAATATTTCAAAGAACAATGGACTTCGTCCAAAATTTCTCGTCTCTTAAAGAGACTGATAGTTTTCAATCTAATAAAAAGATTAAAAAAATCTTATAAATATTTTTTAACTGAAAAAGGACGCATTATCATTACTATGTTTTTGAAATTAAGAAATTTGACTGTTATTCCATCTCTCAATTTCTTGTTAAATGAATTGCATCCGCAATTAACTTAAATCTTTGCCAAAAAAACAAAAATATGGGTGAGGATACTATTCAGCCATCCAGTCCGTTATAACTGAGCTATATCTAAAGAAATTTTTTCTTACATAACTTATTTTGTAAATTCTTTTCTAAATATCCTTAAAAAATAATTACGGCAATATATGGAAAACAGGAGCTCCTTCCCTAAAGTATTCTGGATAGCCAATACAATAGAAATTCTCGAAAGATTTGCTTATTACGGAATCTATATGGGTTTCGGTATATATATGGAATATCTGGGATATACAAAAGCAGAACTGGGAATAGTTCAAAGTATATTTTTATTATTTTCATATGTAACGCCGGTTATTTCGGGTACATTTGCAGACAGGTACGGTTTTAAGAAAGTTTTAATCGTTGCATATTTAGCTTATTTACCCTCAATCCTTCTTTTAATAATTACAAAATCTTTTTCCGGGATCGCTCTTACAATGTTGAGCATTGGTTTAGCTGCGGGAATTTTTAAGCCATTAATTTCAGGTACAGTTAGAGTAGTAACCGACAAAACTAATAAAACTCTCGGCTTCGGGATCTTTTATGCTATGGTAAATATAGGTGCATCATTCGGACCTATTGTAGCAGGGAACCTTAGAGCAATTTCCTGGAACTACGCTTTTTTAGCCTCAGCAATCGGAATAGTTGTAATGCTTCTTATTACAATTTTTTTCTATAAAGAGCCTCCCCGTGAAATTGAAGGGGTAAGCCTCGGACAAAAATTTAAGGATATGGGAGTTGCTCTTTCGGACTTTAAATTTTTATTATTTCTAATTTTACTTGGAATATTTTTCTGGCTTCCTTTCTGGTCTTTTTTTAATCTGCTTGCAATTTATATCGATAAAAATTTAGATACATTAAGTTTATACCAATCTTTAAAAGGAATTTTAGGAACCGGATTTGCAAGTATTTTTTCAGAAGAAACAGGAAAGGGGACAAGAAGAGTTCTCGGTGAAACGATTGCAAATACCGGCTATGTTATTATTATTTTCCAGCTTTTTATTTCAAGAATATTTGAAAAATTTAAGGCATTACCATCATTTTTGTTCGGGTTATTAGTTACGGGTATAAGCTTCCTTGTAATAGCATATGCAGAGATAGGGGCTTCGGAATGGATATTTTTTGGAATATTCTTATTTGCTGTCGGTGAAATGATCTGTTCACCCAGAATTCAGGAATATATTACATGGATTGCACCTAAAGAAAAAGCTGGACTATATATGGGTTCCAATTTTTTAGCAACAGGGTTAGGGGGTGCTTTAAGCGGTGTAATATATACCTCCCTATATGGTTATTTCAGGGACAGCTTAAATCACCCGGAATATGTGTGGTATACTTTAGCGGTAAATATCTTTATCGGAATTTTAGCCCTTTTCATTTTTACTAAAACATTAGGTGAATTTAAAGAACTAGAAGAATAGAATTAACTTATAAGTTCCAGTTTATTCAATTCTTTAGTAATACAGTCTATTTCTTCAGAACTTAAATGTATATCGGCAGCTTTGGCATTTTCTTTAGCCTGTTTTGAATTTCTTGCACCCACAAGCGTTATAGTAATTCCAGGCTGTTCCAGTGTCCAGCGGATAACTATCTGTGTAAGAGTAGCGTTTTTCTCATTGGCTAAAGGTTTAATTTTATCCAGGAAAGCATTTATACGTTTAATATTTTCATCTTTAAAGTAGAATGAATCATTTCTAAGATCACCTTCATTAAATTTTTTACCCGGTTTCATTTTGCCGGTTAGCATCCCTAACTGTAAAGGACTGTAAGCTAAAATTGATTTTTTATTTCCCATTGCATATGGTATTAATTTTTTTTCAACTCCCCTCCTCAGCATACTATAAGGAACCTGATCAGATACTAATGAAATATGTTTTTCAGCTTCTTTCATTAATGATGAATCATAATTACATACGCCGGCATACCGTACCTTCCCATCTTTTATAAGCTGACTTACAGCTTCCATAGTTTCCTGTACAGATGTGGTGGGATCAGGCCAATGAATTTGATACAGATCTATGTATTCCGTATTAAGTCTGCGGAGACTGTTCTCACATTCTTCCACAATGCTTTCTTTGGAAGCATTTTTGTATATATTAATCGGATTTCCCTGATTATTGGTAGTTTTGAAATAGAACTCTCCTTTTTCCAGATCCCATCTTAAACCGAATTTGGTTAAAATCTGAATTTTATCTCGAGGAAAAATACTAATTGCTTCACCTACAATTTCCTCACTAGTTCCCTGTCCATATACAGGAGCCGTATCAATTGAGGTTATACCCGAATCGTAAGCTGTTCTTATAGCATTTACTGCCTCATTTCGTTCAGTTCCTCCCCACATCCATCCTCCTGCAGCCCACGCACCGAATGTCACTGCCGATATATTTAAATCCGAACCATTTAATTTTCTATATTCCATTTTCCTATCCTTTCTTAATTCCAAATTTTATATAAAGATTGATTAAACTCTTTGTATTTGATCACATTTGAGGTTTGAGGGTAAATAAAAAACCCCGACCTTTAAGATCGGGGTTTTATAGGAGGATTGATTTTTCTTTTATCAAATTTTTCTCAATTATTTATTACATTGTTTGAATAAGACTGATTATTTTGAAGTTCATTAAGCATGGCTTTTACTATTGTTTGTACAGCAGGATCAGTATCGTTTTTTACTAATTTTTTAAAGGCATTCATAGCATCTTCATTTCCAATCTTATAAAGAGCAAGTGCAATCAATATTCTGGTGTCTGGATTTGATTCCTTAGCAAATTGTTTAACGAGGGGTTTTACCAATCCTTCAATTTCATAAAATCCTGCGAAATAAATACAATCGGTTTTTAACCCCATGTTGTCTGATTCAATACCTGCAGCTAAATTTTGAACCATTTCTTCCGGTATCTCTGTCTTTGCCGCTTTATAAACATTTTTACCCTGAAAGTTCATTGCTGATAAACTGCTTGATAACAATACTACAGCTAAAACTACAGCTGCTGCTTTTACTATTCTGTTATTCCCTGTTTTCATTTTTGTATCTCCTTTTAATGTGTGAATTACTATTGTTAATTTCTGTATCAAAATTAAAAGGATAAGATGTAACAGGTGTCATTCAGAAGTAAACGATTGTAAAAATATGTCACTGGATTCACTCAGATTCGAATTAATTTACCAATTTCCAATGAATAAAGTAGGAGAGTACCATCGATCTTTAAAAGACAAGGTTTCCAAGTATAGTTCAATGGCTTCTTTAATGTTTTCAGTTACTTCATCCAGCTATCACCTTGTGTTTGGCAACCCTCTAAATCTGGGCAATATGCATAATATCCAAATTCATCTTTTTCTATAATTATATTTAATCTTTTAGACATAAAATAACCTTTTTTACCTGAAAAGTTAAAATTTATCAAATTTTATTATAATATAATTATTATTAATGAATTCTTCCTTAAGTATTTTTTAAAACATAAAACCCCAACCTTATCGATCGGGGTTTTATAGGAGGAGGATTTGTATGAGCATACTTTTTATGAATATAACTTACTTATTTGAAACGCTTAAATTGTCCTGGTAAAGTTGAACTTTTTGGAACTCGTTGAGAATTGCAATTCCCATTCTTTTTACCTTCGGATTAGAATCATTCTTTGCTAATTTTTCAATTGCATTTATTGCTTCGTCACTGCCAATCTTATATAATGCAAGTGCAATTAAAATTCTCGTACCTGGTTCAGATTCTTTTTTTAATTGTTTGACTAGCGGATTAACAAGCTCTTCGATTTCATAAAACCCTGCAAAGTAGATGCAGCTCCTTTTTAATCCTAGATTATCAGAAGTAATGCCCATAGCCAGATTTTTAATCATCAATATAGGTATTTCTGATTTCTGAGTTTTTGTGTCATCTCCCTTTAATAAGTTTTCGGCAAATGTATTCCCCATTAATAATACAGCAGTTAAAACTACTGCAGCCAGCTTTACTGCGTTTCTGTTTCCTTTCATCTTGTACCTCCTTGAAGCTATGTGGTTAGTATTAATTTTAATCTCTGATTAAAACTTAATTGAATGAAATGTAACAGGTGTCATTGATAAGTAAAGGATTGTAAAAATTTGTCATCATTAAATAAAGTATCATTTATTATAAGATGATTGGTAGGGCAGGGAAAAGATATGATGTAGAAAGTTAATCAGCAGAAAAAGATGACATCTTTATTTCAACCGGGTAGACTAATATGTATTTACATCGTATTAAGAATTTTTAGTCTATCTTCCCCTTTAAAGATGTCATCTTTGGAAATAAGATGATTCAAATTTCAAGAGACCTCTGATCTCTGAATATATCTGGCATCTAGTACCTGCATCAGTTTCTTTGGTCTCATATCTCAATACTCAAATCTCTATACTAAACAATTAATCCCAATTAAAAAATATTTCGAAAATATTCTTTTTTGATTTATTTGCTTTCCAGAACTTGATATACTTTTCCTGTGAAATCAATCCAACGGGCCCCTGGTAGATGCCTCCGTTCAGATAACCATCCCATACTCTAACTGCGATAACATTGTCTTCATTTAATTTTATTATTCCATCGGGCAGATAATATCCCCTGAACTGATCATATTCATTATTATCGTGAGTATTTCTTCGGGAGTCATCATGCATAGTCCCGGTAGAGCCGACTAATTGTCCATTTAAATAAACCTGGTCTAAGTCATCAATCTTCCCCATCATCAGAACTAACTTTTTATTACTCAGGCTTTTTGGAGCCTTGAAGGTTTTTCTATACCAAGCAAAACCATCATAGTTTTTAAAACCCTGAGATTCCCAAAATGCTGGAACCATTATAGTTATCCAGTCTTTATCGTTAAAATCATTTTGTTCCCACTCTTTGTTGTCACCTGTCTGAAATTTCCATTCCCCCTCCAGGTTAAGATCGGCAACAAGTGCGTTAGGTACATAATAGAGACCGATATTACCATTGGCAATTCCGCCACCGAGTTCTGAATCAAAAACCCTTACTGCAATGACGTTATCCCCGTCTTTCTTAAAATATTGAGCAGGAACGGGATAATGCCTGTATGCACTGTAAGCTGTTTGATAATTTGGAGGGAATGACCCGGAAAATCCGATAAGCTTGCCGTTTAGATAAGTCTGGTCAATATCATCAATTGCTCCAAGGTCAAGATATATCGTGGAACCATCAAAATTAGCAGGAAAATCAAAATGCTTTCTATACCAGGCATACCCGTTATAGCCGTAAAATCCTTGTTCCTCCCAATAAGAAGGGACTCTAATCTCTTCCCATTTACTGTCATCATATGCAGGGTTTGCCCAGTTCATATCATCTCCGATGCTGAACTTCCAGTATCCTTTCAAATTTTTTAATCTTTCCCAATCCTGGGAAAATATGGTCTGTGTAAACAAACCCAACAAGAAAATTGTCATCAGACAATTCAAAACAATTTTGGTTTGCGTTTTCATAATATTCTCTCATTTTTAATTCAAATCTAAGTGTAAATAATATATTATGAGTCATTTTCAAGTAAAGGATTGTAAAAAATTGTCACCACATTTGCTCTTGCACATGAACTTACACTTGCTCTTGCCCTCATTCCACCATCTTATATCCAATCCCGTGTACGGTTAAAATTATTCTAGGATGATCGGGATCTTTCTCAATCTTCTGCCTTAATTTTAATATAAAATTATCTACGGTTCGGGTTGTTGGACTCTCATCATAACCCCATACATTATTAAGAAGATCATCCCGGCTTACGGTAGAATTCCTATTACTCCAAAGATAATTTAAAATTTCAAACTCTTTATGTGACATTTGAACAGCAAGTCCATCTTCAAAAGCATTATAGGATATAAAATTAACTGAGATTCTGCCGATGTTAATAAAAGCATTTTTTGCCTGAGCTTCCGAACTTTCTTCACCCCTCCTCAAAACAGCTTTTATCCTTGCCAGAAGCTCTCTTAATCCGAATGGCTTTGTAATATAATCATCCGCTCCTAATTCAAGTCCAAGCACTTTATCTATTTCTTCTCCTTTTGCTGTTAGAAGAATTATCGGAACATTGTTCCCTTTTTTTCTAACAGCCTTGCAGACATCAAACCCGGACATTTTGGGAAGCATTACATCAAGTAGAACCAGATTATAATCTCCCTCAAGTATATTCTTTAACCCGTTTTCTCCGTCTTCGGCAAAATTTACTTCATAACCTTCAAATTCGAGGTTATCTTTCAACCCGGTTCGCATGTCCGGCTCGTCTTCAACTATTAAAATTTTACTCATTTCCTCTCCCTTTTTTTATTTAAATTATTAAAAGGAAAACTTAATATAAAACTGCTTCCTTCACCAAGTTTGCTTTTTACTTTTATTTTACCATGATGTGCTTCGACAATATGTTTTACTAAAGTCAGTCCTAATCCAGTTCCTTTTGTATTATGGACTAATCCGTCGCTTACCCTATAGAATTTCTCGAATATTTTCTTCTGATTTTCATCTGATATACCAACTCCCTTATCTTTTATTTCAATAAAAATAAAACCCTGGTCAGTCCCTGTTATTATAGTAATTTCTTTTTTATCCGTACTGTATTTAATTGCATTATCAATAAGATTTATTACTGCTTCCGATATTGCTTCGCTGTCAGCCTGTATTACCGGTATAGATTCACCGGGAGAAAAAGAAAATTGGAATCCGTTTTTTTGTAGATGAAATTGATATGACTTAAATATTTCTTCCACCAGGAAATTTAAATCCGTATTTGAAAAACGATATTCCCTTTTGCCGGCTTCAATTTTAGAAAAACTTAAAATTTTGTTTACTATCCTGCTTAACCTGGTTGCTTCCTTACTTATAATGGAATAATACTCTTTCTTCTTTTCTTCCGATGCGGCTCTTCCCATCTCTAAAGTTTCGGCAAACATGCTGATCAATGCAAGGGGAGTTCGCAGTTCATGTGATACGTTCGAAACAAAATCTGATTTTATTTTAGCAAGCTCCATTTCTTTCCTGATATTCCGAAAGACTATATAAACACCGATGATTAAAAAAACAATCAATATCAAAATTAAAATTAGATTTGTTCTCGAACGGGATTTAGAAAGGGATTCAATCGTGCCCCCTTTTAAAAGTATTCCAAGCTGATAGTTTGGAATAAGCCAGAGGTTTTTTTTCTGTTGAATCTTTTGATTCTGCAGTTCGTCCGTTGCAAATATAAAATCTTTTGAATCATTGGAATTTAATGATGAGCATGTAATTATGAATTTATCTTCGGCAATTTCTTTTATCTTTGTCCCTAAAACATCTTTTACAAACCTTATGGGATCTATAACCATTGCGCAAATATTTTTTAAGTTGGCGGGATCGTTAAGTAAAAAAATGAAAACCGTACTGCTGTCGGATGATTCATCGGGAAGCGGTTCTATTTTGCTGTATCCGCCTCTTTCGTAAGTATAAAGCCTTTTAATCTTAGCCGAATTATTAATTAAAAAATTTTTGAAAATATCCGGCTGTCTCAAATGTACATGATCTTCTACCTTTTGATTAGCCAGCATGGAAGTATTCTCCGCTTCAAGGCTATCTGAAAAGATAATCAGGCTTATAGACCTGTTTATATTTAGAAAGCTGTCCGCTTTTGCAGTAAAATATCCCGGATTGGAAGCCTTTTCAGATAAAAGCAAATTAAGGCTGCTTCGCCAGCTTGATACTATATCTTCGGAATATTGATTAACTGAAAACAGGATGGCGTCAAGCTGATTATTATATATTCCTTCAATTACCCGTTCTGATTCATTCAGTGAATTGATCTCGTAGATTGAAAAAATTAATGCCGGAAGAATAATTATCAGTATTAAAATTAAAGCAATTTTTTTTATTGGATTATTCATTTACTTAAACTTAATAAATCAGATAGAAATATAAGAGTTCTAATTTAGTTTATTCTTGAATCCCTCTTAAATAATAAAGCAGATACATAATAAATAAATTAAAAAATCAATATCAATAGTTCAAGAGCACGCCAGCTCTAAAGCTCTGGTAGGTAAATAAAGATGTAATTGAAACCGGAGTGTATAAAAAACCCGGATTTTGATCCGGGTCTTAAATATTAGGGCGTTTGATAATTTCCAATTTCGAAATTGAAAATTATTTGAAATTTGTTTTTTGTCATTTGGAACTTTGAGAAATTACCAGCTTCTTCTGCCGCCTCCTCCGCCTCCGCCTCGATTTCCGCCTCCGCCTCCCCCTCTTCTATCGCCTCCTGGTCTTCTTTTATCATTGCGGGGTCTGGCTTCATTTACGGTAATTTTTTTACCCTTTAATTCCCTGGTATTTAATTCATTTATGGCTTTTTGTGCTTCAGCTAATCCCGGTATTTCCAAAAAACCAAAACCTTTTGACTCTCCTGAGAATAAATCTTTAATTACTTTTACATTTCTCACAGTTCCGAACTCAGAAAACAGGTTTTGGAGATCATCCTCGGTAACCTCTTTAGATAAATTACCCACGAAAATGTTCATGATACTTTCCTTTATTTATTATTTGTTATTTAATTCAAAATACTTAGTGGATATACCGAAGAAGTAATTGAAAAGTTATTTAAAATTTAATGAAATGTCTTATATGAATGCCGTTATTATTGTAGGTATATAAGAAATTCCTGATCCTTCTATGAATCTGTCCGTATTTTTGTTGTTTATATTTCTAAAATTAAGTAATTTTATTTTATAATACAAAACCTATCCCGTCCATACTTTTTACATTTTTCCCGTGCGCTTTCCTCCGTCCTGAACAACTTGAAATTCTAAATAAAAGCAGCCTCTTAAATCAGAACTTTTGAAATTTTAAAATTGCAATTTATTTGTAATTTGTTTTTATAATTTGGAATTTAATGCTCCATTTGCACCATGTGTCTTGGGAATTGTCCATTCTCACTTCAAATTCTTAATAATTAAATTTTTAAAGTATTTTGATTTAATTTTATATTATTCACAATAAAGAAATTGCCGGAAATAGCGGTATATGCGAAATAATAATGAAAAAGTAATTGACCGGAAGTCTCTTTCAAATGGTGCTTCCGCATGGACGCCTCTCCTGGAACCTCTCTTTCGATGGTTGTGGATTGCAACACTTGTATCGAATATCGGGACCTGGATGGAAAATGTAGGGGAAGGCTGGTTAATGACTACTCTATCTCCTTCACCACTATTAGTAGCCCTTGTACAGGTTGCAAATACACTTCCAATGTTTATGCTGGCCCTTCCGGCTGGTTCTCTTGCTGATATTTTCGACAGAAGAAAAATCTTACTGGTATCACAGGGCTGGATGATGGTAGCAGCCTCAATGCTGGCTATATTTACTATCACAAATTTAATGACGCCGTGGCTGCTTCTTACATTTACTTTTGTTTTAGGTTTGGGAGCTGCATTGAATGCACCTGCCTGGCGATCAATTACTCCCGATATCGTATCCAAAGAGAATTTAACAAAAGCTATTGTACTGAATGGACTCGGAGTAAACGGCTCCAGAATTTTCGGTCCTGCGTTGGGAGGGTTCATAATAGCTGCTCTGGGTACCGGTTGGGTCTTTATATTAAACGCTGTTTCCTTTATCGGGGTTATAATTGTTCTCTATTTGTGGGAGAATAAACCTGTTTATTCTGAACTCCCTGCAGAACATCTTTTCGAAGCTATAATTAAGGGAATAAAATACGTACGACATTCAAAGATTATGGATACTACACTAATTCATGCAGTAGCCTTTTTCCCATTTTCCAGTGCTATGTTTGCTCTGCTTCCGCTTGTAGTTCGCCATCAGTTAGGGTTAGATTCAGGGGGCTATGGGATTATATTAGGTTTTTTAGGTTTAGGAGCTGTTATGGGTGCTGTCCTGCTTCCGAGAATTCAAATGCAGAGATCACTCCATCAAACTGTAATGTATGGTCAGGTACTAATGGTATTATTATTACTTTTACTTGGTCTTTCAAAAAATCAGTATATGGCTTTTGGAGCTATGTTCATTGGGGGATTAGGCTGGATAGCAGTTCTTTCTAATCTGCAGACGGTAGTTCTCAATTATGTACCGGGATGGGTAAGATCACGCGTAATGTCTGTTTATCTGCTTACATTTTTTGCAGCTCAATCTATAGGAAGCTTTCTTTGGGGACTTATTGCCGATCATACATCAATTCCATTGGCTCTTATAATTGCCGGCGGCGGTATGGCTGTAACTGTTGTATTAACATGGAATAGAAAACTCCCCAGCGGAATAGCAATAGATTTTTCTCCAACTTTCTTAGCCCCTGCACCCGCTTTCTTTGAAGATATCAAATTTGAAGATGGCCCCGTTATAGTAAGTGCTGAATATATTATCAACCCGGAACAACTTGATGCATTTAAGCAGCATATGGAAAGAGTTCAAAGAGTCAGATTAAGAGCTGGAGCATATTCATGGTATCTTGCTAAAGATCTAAATCATCCCGAAAGACAGATAGAAGTTTTTATGGTTAGTTCATGGCTGGAATACTTACGCCAGCGCGAAAGGATCACCGTATTTGATAAAAACCTTCAACAAGAGGCAGATGCTTTTCATATAGGAAAAAATCCTCCTTTAATAAATTATTATCTAAGCGAATTAGGATAATCCAACCATTCAATCATTCCATTCCTCCATCATTCCACCACTCCATTCCCCCCTCCTCACTTAATTTGAATTAATCTTCTGTGCCGTTGTTTCAATACCAAACAAATCATACGGTTTTTTACTGAAGCTGTCGCTAAACAAAAAAACTGTAATAAAAATGTATGCAATAAACCCGAAAACAATAATCAACTGAACCCTCGATGTTTTTTGAATATCTTTTCTTGTTTTAATATCGCAAACTTCACCCGGACAATACCGTGCTTTTTCTTTATGAAATATTGAATAAAATTTGCATCCTAAACAAATACCGAAAGCCGTTTCAAAGAAAAGGAATACCAGGCAAATTAAACATATTATGCCGGTAATAGGGCTGTAAGCATTCACCAAAACCAGGTGAATGAAAATAGTTGATGCCAGGATTACACCGATTATCCATGCAAATCTTTTTTGCGGAGCTCCTACATATTCTGGTACTTGATTTCTAACTATTAAACGGCCGATTATTAAAGAAGGTGAAAATCTAGGATTAACAAAAACCCTTATTAAAATATCAGTAAGGAATATGGTAACAGCATACTTTAGCAATAAAAAATCCCCCTTAAAAATAACTGTTAATATGGAGATAAACATCAATAAGAATAATAACCCTGCTGCTGCTCTTATTTCACGTTCATTTAGAACCGGAATATTATATCCTTCAACGCTTTCACCAAATTTCATTATATTATTCATTGATACCTCCTTATGGTTTACTATATTTTTTATTAAACCTTTTGTGTGAATTTTCAGTATTCCTTTCTCAAGGATATATAATTGAAGAAATAAATGAAACGGAAAGTCTATATAAGGCTGATCATCGTAAACAAACAGCAGATTAATGTCTATTAAAATTAATATTTTATTGAAGAGGGGATATATCATTAACCAATGGATTCATCCATTGGTTCAAGAGGTAAAAATCTTCAAGCCCTAATGGTTTCACCGTTTTAGACTTTAAGACAACAAATGACCATCGAATGACTATCGAATGACCATCGAATGACCTTCCTGAGTTATTCCGATAAAAAATTATTCACCACTTCTACAAACCTTTCCATTTCGCATCCTGGACCCAAATGCCCGCAATCATTGTGAAAGACAAAGGTTTTAGCGTTAATCATTTTTGCAAAATTCAATGCAGGTGTTGGATTAGCCATATGATCCTTTTCAGAAACAATTATATAGACTTTAGCTTTTATACTTTCCGCAGTTTTTTGCATCGAGCCCCCAAAACTTTTTGAGATATCATGCTGAAGCATCGCCTTTAATTGTGCAACCCAGTTGTAGGAATTAAAATGCACTTTAAAGTCTTCATATATTTTTGAAGCATATTCATTATACTCTTCAGGTTTAGTATTTTCAACCCTGTATGAAGGCGTTTGAATTTCCAGGGCCTGGAATCCTGCCACACTTTTAATTAGTTCCTCATCGCTTACATTATGGTTATGACCCATCTCGATAATATTAAGCTCGGTATTCCATAATAATAAATCATAAGAAGTAAGTTTCGGTGAACCTACATAAGGAACTGCTTTACCCATAAAATCAGGATAGGAAGTCATCCATTGAAATGTCTGAATTCCCCCCATTGAACCGCCGAATATTGCATAGACATGATTTATATTCAATATTTCCGTGAGCAGCTTATATTGTGAATTTACCATATCTACAATATTAAAAACCGGGAATTTTGAATCAGGCTGCTCTTTGCTGTTCGAAGGGGAAGATGAAGCTCCGTCTCCTAGCGCATCAACAGCTATTACATAATATTTATGCGAATCAATTAATTTGTCCGGACCGATTAAACCCATCAAGTCTTTTGTATTTCCTCCAAACCATGTAGGAAATAAAATAATATTAGACTTATCTTCATTCATTTTACCGAAAAGTCTAAAGCCGATCTTGCAATTATAGATAGTGTCCCCGTTTGTAAGCTTAAAATTCCCGAGTTCACCTAAATGTAAATCAGCCCCCTTTTCATCGACATTAGTTTGATATTGAGCATTCACCAAAAAGCTCAATTGAAAGAGAAATACGATTATAAAAATTTTCTTCATACTCAAAACCTCAGTAGGTCTCCTAGATTAATATGCCTCAATATAAAAATCACCTTCATACATTACTCCATAACTCCATTATTCCAACCCAAAATATTTGCAAATTTTTCTTAACACGAGATTGCTGTTCCCATCATTCATCCATTCCATCATTTCACCACTCCACCATTCCTTCAATCATCCATCTGCAATTCCCCCCTCACTTCATCTGCCAGTAAATAACATAACGTTCTTTATCGATCTGATAGAAAGGAATCAATGTAACCTCTTTAGATGCGGCACCATCAGTTATAAAGGTCAATTGTTTTCCATTTACCAGGTGCAGCCAGTCATTTATTTTTCTATCCTTAACATTTAGTGCGGTAATAATATCATCCGGAACAGGATAGTCTTTATAATCAAGCTGATCGTGAGCAAAAGGAGCTGGCGCTTCCATTCCTTCTGTTCCCATATCTCCTACAAGAACTAACGGACCGTAAACTACAGCCGCCATATCTGGATTATCATTTGTCGCTGTAAGATGCAATGACATCGGGTAAGTGACATCAATCTTATCACCTGCTTTCCAGTTTCTGTCCAATACAATGTAGCTGCCTGGTTTTTGATTAATCTTTATTCCTTCACCGTTAATTGTGACAGTTGTCCCTGATACTGCCCATGAAGGATAACGGATGTATAGCGGCATTTCACCATCTTTTATTTCCTTTATTAAAAGATGTGTGGCAGCCTCTTCAGGATACCGCGTCTTTTGAATTAATTTTACTCCCTTTTCTTTCCAGGTTAACTCAGATGGAATAAAAAGATTTACATAAATCCCGTTGTCATTATGGTAGTAAATACCTTCACCATATTTTGCATGATTTTCAAACCCGGTACCGACACAGCACCAGAAAGAATTATCCTTATCGGAATACGTTTTAAATGTGCCCGGTGTATACGGTATAAAATAAGTCACCATACCTGTTTCATCTTCCTGCGAAGCTAAAATGTGATTGTAGAGAGCCCGTTCATAATAATCGGCATACTTAACATCAGCTGTCCAGGTAAACAGGTGCCGGGTAAGCTTCAGCATATTATATGTGTTGCATGTTTCGGTAGTCGCCCGTGAGATATGCTTTGATATCTGGTCCGGTTCAAAGAAATGTTCATAGTCGCTGTTTCCGCCTGTCACATAAGTTTGATGATCTATTACAGTCTGCCAGAAGAAATCTGCAATAGTTTTTTCTTTTTCATCACCGGTTAATTCATACCCTCTCGCTGCTCCAGTGATTTTGGGAATTTGAGTATTGGCATGGAGTCCGTTCAATTTATCTAACTTTTGAGCCAGAGGATCCATCACGCTATGATCATAAAAGAATTCCGCAAGCTTTTTATCATTTATATCTCCGGTAATGCCGTATAAATTATAAGCCGCTTCCATCATACCGCCGAATTCTGTTCTGTGCATAACAGCCAGTTGTTCAAGAGAAAGGTCTTTAAGCTTGTTATATGCCCAGCCGCTCATTTTAACAACGATATCCAAAGCCTGTTTATTTCCGGCATACTGATACATATCAATTAAGCCTGCCATTATTTTATGTAAAGTATACCAAGGCGCCCATACAGGTTTTCCTTCTATTGCACGATTGACTAAATTTTGCGGAAATGCACTCAAGTATCCTCCCTGGTTTAGTACTTGCTGGATTTCTGCTAACTCGCTTACCAGTGAATCCCCTTTATTTTTATATGCAGTATCGCCGGTTGAAGCATACATAAGAGCCAGACCCGAAAGAAGATGCCCCATTGTGTGCCCTCTTAACTCAACATCCAAACCCTCCCATCCTCCATACGGTTTCGCATTTGTTCGTAAACCTGCATTAACCTTCCAGCTATGCAGCAGCCGCTTATTATCAATACTCAATAACCATTTACCTTCCCGTTCCATATTATCTTTAAAACGGCTGTCAAGCAATTTTACATCTTTCAAATCAAAACTGAATGTTTTAGGATGAACCTGAGGTTCTATCTTCTGTAATGATGAAAACTGCCCAACATACTGAGAAAAAGAAACACCCGGACAAATTGAGCAAACGGCTAGTATGAAAAGAATCTTTTTTAATGTTGTTAGATAATCCTTCATCTTTTTTCTCCGAATTATTAAATAATAATTAGTTAAAAAAGATTTATTATTCAACCCCTTCGTCTGAATTAGTCGGTTTCTCTCATTAACCAATGGATTCATCCATTGGTCTAAGTGTATAAAATGATGGAACCGGTTTGATGATACCTTATTAACAACTTCATCTTCCGTATTTAGAATACCGGTTGCCATCTCATAATTTTCTGTGAACTTTCGATTGAAAATATGTAATTCAATGTTCACTCCTATTATCGGGAGGAGCTTTTTTTATATTAGATCTTTGCAGCGAACGGTTAATAGGAATAATAAGTGGTATTTAAAGAAAATAAGTAGCAATTGAGTGAGGTTCACCTCTAAGGTGAGCCTCACTTCTACCTCTAAAAGTGAGCTGACCAAAAGTAAAATTCTTCGTGATTCTTAGATTCTTTGTGACTTGTGGCTAATAATTCCCCCCCTTCAAAACTATTCTAAATACCAACTGAAAAAAATAAAAATGCATAAAGAAAAATTATTTTATTAAATTATACTCAAACAATTTAATTAAAGGGAAGGAATTTGACCGTAATGAGTTTGAATACATATTCCTTTAAAAAATACCTGGCTTTAACCGTCCTCATATTTATTTCGCAATTCTTTGGACCTTCACTATATTCACAAACACCGGAATATAAACCTGTATCCACCTTTTCTATAGTTGCACGGGATTCTGCAGCCGGTGAGCTTGGGATAGCAGTAGCTTCCAGATTTTTTAGCGTTGGCTCTGTCGTACCTTGGGCTAAGGCTAATGTAGGTGCAGTCGCTACTCAATCATTTGCAAATACCAGTTTCGGCTGGCGGGGATTAGACCTTTTGGAAAAAGGAGCTTCACCGGAGGAAGTAAAGGAAATTCTTTTAAGGAATGATGACAGCCCTGAGAAAAGACAGTTTGGAATAGTATCTTCCGATGGTTCTTCGGTTACATATACAGGGAAAGAATGTTTGCCATGGGCTGGTGGACGAAGCGGCCCGAACTATGCAGTTCAGGGAAATATATTAGCTGCCGAGTCTGTTGTAACATCAATGGAAAAAACTTTTTTAGAAACCACCGGTACTCTTGCAGATAGAATATATGCTGCATTGTTAGCCGGTAATAATGCCGGAGGGGATGCAAGAGGGAAGCAGTCTGCAGCACTAATAGTTGTAAAAGAGAATGCCGGTTACGGAGGCTATACAGACCGTGCAATTGATATCCGTGTTGATGATAATCCCGAGCCATTTAAAGAATTGGGACGACTTCTGGATTATGCACAGATGAATTATTCATGGAATGAAGCCTGGACTTTATTTACCAATAAAAAATATGATGAAGCTCTTCCCCATATGGAACGTACTGCGAAGTTAGCTCCCGTAAACCCTGAAGTTCTGTATGACCTTTCTGTAATACGGCTGGCTGCAGGGAAAAAAGAAAGCGCATTAACTGCTCTTAAAAAGGCGGTATCACTAAATCCAAAGTTAAAAAAGCAGGCTGCCGGTGATTTTGACCTGGAAAGCATTCATAATGATCCGGAATTCCAGGAATTAATAAAATAAATTTATCCGTAATTAATATAACTCAATTTTACAACCCCAAACTAACGTTTTTTTAATCTCTTACTTTAAAAGAATCATCTTTTTTGTGCTTCTGAAATTTCCACTCCTGGAAACAGCATTTAAAGTATACAGATATATCCCGCTGCTTAATCCGGACTCTAAACCGGCGGCATAAAAATGTATTTGATGTAAACCGGAATACTGCTCACCTGAAAAAAGCTCTTTTATTTTTCTCCCGAGTATATCATACAATGTAATTTGAACAAAAGCTGGTTCGGCTAACGAGTATTCTATAACAGTTGAAGGGTTAAACGGATTCGGATAATTCTGATATAAATTAAATCTTTCCGGCAAAACAGCCTGAGGCTCTTTTACTGCTGTTATTTCAGACATATTAAAGATATTGCCGTAAATATCATAACCTTTACCTTCCGTTTTTATCTGCGACCATGTAAATAATACTTTATTATCATTAACGTTAAAGCTTAAATTTTTTATTGATGAGTTTGAACTTGAATTAACACGGAATGAATCTTTTCGCGCAATGCCGTCAATGGTATAAGCACGCGCATAATATTTATTATTGCCGTTTTCATGAATAACCAGGAATTCATTATCATCCAGCCTGTCGGCAAATAGCTGGTAATTCGTGTTAATATTAAAATAAGCCAGAGGAATATTCGATTTAATGGTATCGAAATTTGAATTGACTATTGTTCCGTAAGCTGTTCTGTTATATGGGAGTGAATTTATTGATACTGTATAGGTAAAAAATCTATCTTTACCTATATAAAAAGGCAGATATATAGGAGTATTTTTTAATTCACTCACAGGCTGAAGATCCTTAGAAAATTTTTGCAGCTTTACATTCCAGCTAATCCAGAAAGAATCAACTTCTGCTTTAGAATTATCCCGGTAATCTAGGAATATATTTACATTTCCAATGCCTCCTGCTTTCGAATCAAGGATTTTCTCCGATATAATGTTTCCTTCCTTTCCAACTTTCATCATCCTTAAATCATTATAATTGTTGACCAGTAGAATGAATGCGCTATCCGAAATTATTTTTGCCTGTATATGTAAATTGTAATAATTATAATCCTGCAAAATTACTTTAGTGAATTTTTCCTTGAATTTATCGTTGTAAATTGTATAACCCGCGAAAGAGGAATCATCTGTTTCTTTAACCCAAGTTAAAACAGATTCATTATCCTTAAAGAATGAAATATCAGTACCTCCTATTTCAATTTTATCACCGGCTAAATTACCCTTGTCATCAAGAATAGCTCCATAGCTTTTTTCCTCATCATTCCATACTGCAAAAAAATTGTTATCGTTATAAACAACCGGCTTCGCATTAACTTCATTGCTGCCTGACTGGTCATCATTTATTTTATTTCTTTCTAAGATATCTGTTAAATTAAATTTTTCAAGGAATATATCCTTATCATCAGAACTGCTTGCGAGGAAAATATCCTGACCGGCATAGAAAAGATTATTAAAATAACCGGTGTTCTGTTTTTCAACTATACTGCCTGTTTTTTCACCATTTAAATTATACTTTGTAAAATCAATAATATGAATAGGTACATAGGAATAATCTATCCATTCAGCAGCGATATAAAAGCCGTCTTCCTGTTTATTGGTTAAAACTAAATCATAAAGGGATATATCACTCATTGAAGGTTTGCTAATTTGAATACTATCAATATCCGAAACAATTTCTCCTTCCGTATTCAGTCTGACAGAATAAAGCTTAAGAGAAGCATTGTTAAGCCAGAACAGTTTATATGTTGAATCGTTAAGAGAGAGGGAGCGTAAAGTGTAATTGCCGGTATAGTCCCATATACCGGTGCTGTCAAAAAGTTCAGTTAACAATTTATCTTTCACAATAACTGAATCATCACTATCTATAAATGTTGTGTAAATCCCGGTTTTAAGAGTATCATCCTTTTTTCCGTAGATATAAGCAAAGAAATAGTTGTTCCCGGCAGCAGATGTAATTTGAGTTATGTATTGTGAATAATCGAGTTGGAACTGCTTAATAGTTTTATCATCCTTTATTTTTGTCAAAGCAAGATTACCGCCGTAATTTGAAAGGAAATAAAAGCTGCTATCGGAAGCCGAAACAATCCCTTCTCCCGTTATATAACCTGTCCCGCACCATGGTGAGATGCCGTTATATATGCTTTTGGAAATTAA
Organism: uncultured Ignavibacteriales bacterium; assembly: GCA_963742995.1. Classification (GTDB taxonomy): domain Bacteria; phylum Bacteroidota; class Ignavibacteria; order Ignavibacteriales; family Ignavibacteriaceae; genus CAVQBP01. The sequence goes on along the minus strand of CAVUOL010000084.1, from coordinate 70,523 downwards.
ATTATTGTTGGATTCATTAAACAAATTAGATATGATCTCATAGTAAGTATCATCAAAAAAAGTTGAATAATTGGTATTTAAAGACAGCAGGTAATTATTCTTTTTAAGATATACTCCTGTATTGGCATTTGCATTGAAATTATCTCTTATTTTCTTTCCATCTTTATCATATTCCTGTGCAAAATTTGCAGCTTCGCCCTCCCTGTAGTCTGTCCAGCTAACAACAAAATTATCACTGTTGGTAACATAAATGCGGGGAAGATTCTGCTGAAATGTTGAGGGTGTATTATCGGGTCCGCTTATTAAAAATTCATTTACTACAGGTTTAACCTGCGGAAATAAGGAAGTGATAAAGAAAGCGAAAAGAACAATCGATTTTTTCATATACCCCCCGTTTTTTGTTATAAATATAATTAAAAATATCTTTAAATTCTTTCAAAAAGAGGCATATTAATTGGGCTCTATAAAAATAACTCTCCACGCTCTAAAAGTTGTTGAAAATATTATCAGGCGTCTTCCGACACAGTTTCTTTATCAAAAAACCATTGTTTCTTAATATTAAATTTTTCAATTTTACATTGTAAATATAGCTTCTTTCCACGCGGAATAAGATATTAATAAACGAGGGAGAAAAAAAATGGGAACAAATCTTATTGAACGTAGAGACTTCATTAAAAAAGTGCTGGGGGGAATTGCATTCTTATCACTCGACTGGCAGATATTTCCAAAGGGTCTTGGCAGCATTTTAGGTGAGAACGAATATGATGCAATAATTATTGGTTCAGGTTTAGGGGGATTGAGCTGCGCTGCAGCATTTGCAAAACAGGGATTTAAACCATTGGTAATTGAACAGCATTCTAAAGTTGGCGGGTATGCAACCACTTTTATGCGTCCTGGCGGATTTGAATTTGAAGTATCTCTTCATTCCACAACTGTCGGTGAAAGAAACGGCATTCACAATCTTATTCTCGGATTTCCTGAGATAGAAGAAGTGGAATTTGAACCTCACCCTAATCTGTATAGAATGATATTCCCCGATTATGATATAAGAGTCGCGCAGAAAAATATTACAGCATATATTAACAACCTGATAGAATTATTCCCGGAAGAAAAAACAGGCATTGAAGGAATATTTGAAGATATGGAGGGAATAAATAATGATATAGGAAAATATTCTGCTGCAGGCGGAAAAGTTAATATGAGCACTTTCGCACAGGATTTTCCATATTTAATTAAAGGATATAACCGTACGTGGGGAAATCTTGTAGATGCAAGAATAACGAATCCAAAACTTAAAGCAATTGTTTCATCACTATGGGTATATTACGGGTTACCCCCCTCAAAACTTTCACCATATTATTATGCAATGCCTACCTTCGGATATTTAACACATGGAGGATACTATCCAAGAGGAAAATCGCAGAAATTAAGCAATGCATTTGAGATGTTTATTAAAGAACACGATGGTAAAGTAATGCTCAGCAGCACGGTTGAAAAAATACTTACAAAAGAAAACACAGCTTACGGCGTTGTAACTGAGGATGGTAAAAAATATACTTCGAAGGTTGTAATTTCCAATGCAAATACATTTGATACCTTTAACAAAATGCTTGATGATAAAAGTATGCTGAAAGAATATCTGGCAAGAATGGAAAAACTGAGTGTAAGTCTTTCAAGTTTCCAGGTTTTCCTTGGACTTAATAAAGATCTGGTTAAAGAAACAGGTATTAAGGATACTGAAATATTTTATAGTACCGGTTATGACGATGATGCCGGTTATGAAATAATGAGAAAAGCAGACCTGGAAAATGGCGGATATGGCCTTGACGCTTTATGATAACATTTATAAAGGATATTCGCCTGAAGGAAAGAACACGCTTAATATCTTAACACTGCAGGGGTTTGATCATTGGGAAAAATACAAGGATGATTATTTTAAGAATAATAAGGAAGAGTACAATAAAGAAAAAGAAAGAATGGCTGATATCCTGATCGATAAAGTCGAAAGCACACTCCTTCCCGGATTGAGAGATGCAATTGAAGTAAAGGAGATCGGTACGCCGTTAACTAATATGAGATATACAAGCAATTACAAGGGAGCAGTTTACGGATTCGATCAAACACTGGACAACTCCGGGAATACCAGGCTTGGTCATTCGACTCCGGTAAAAAACCTTTACCTGTCAGGTGCCTGGACTTCGCCCGGTCATGGTTATGGTGCTGTTCTATACAGCGGCCTGGAATGTTTCGGCGAAATTATGAAAAGCTGGGGATAAGACAGGAATTGATTCTGTCAATTTATAAGCATCAGCATCATTAACCAATGGATTTATCCATTGGTTTTTGATGAGAACTTAATCCATTTCAACTTCCGGCATTTCATCATAAGTTCTGCCATTGAGCATTCGACCTGTTTTTTTCTTATTTATTCCTCCCCATTGCTTAAAGAAAAATTTCACATTAGCTTTTTCGCATTTATCAAATATTTCATAAACCCATTCCTCTTTCATTGCTCTCGGACTTCTTCCACTTTCTCCTCCAACAATTACCCAATCTATTTTATTTAGATTTAATTTACTCAACGGACCAAGAAGTGGTTCACAAGATAGAAATTTTGTTTTTGCCCTGGTTCTTCTAAGAAAATCAACTCTCCATAGTTCTTTTTCATTTTCAATTGAAACTCCCATCCAGATATTATGCGTCCAGTTTAATTGTTTATGATAGTCAAAAAGAATATCTGCTCTTTTAGTTAATATTTGAAATACATTCTGAGGATTATCATTCATTACATCAAAAACCCTTTGTATAAATTCTAACGGAATATCTTTATGAAATAAATCGCTCATTGAATTAACGAATACTATTTTAGGAGTTTTCCATGTATATGGTATTTTTAAGGCATCTTCATGCTGAGTTAACTTAAAACCATTTTTATATTTTTCTAAACCCATCGCTTTTAAACGCCTTGCCATTACCTCAGCATAGCAGAACTTGCAGCCTTGAGAAACTTTATTACATCCGGTTGTTGGATTCCAGGTTAATTCAGTCCATTCAATTTTTGTTTGTGCCATAGTAAATTATATTCCTAATGAAAGCTGATCGTTTGCATAATACTGAATTTTTTTATAAAAATCTGTTCCTAAAGGATGCTTGGAGTAAAATTCTAAATAATATAATGGAACATTTTTTTGTGGATAAACAATTCTATCTCTAAGGGGATCATTATAATTATTAGATTTCATGTTCCCCTTATATTTATCTGCTAAATATATTACAAAATTTTCCTCATTTAGATTTTTAGAATTAAAATCTTGGCGCCACATATCATCATTAAGATACTTGGCAATCTTAGTATTGTTTTCATTTAAATAATTATTAAAATTTCTGTTAGCATCCATATAATAAGCCTGAAGAATTAAAACATCTATAAGCTTGTCATTAGTTAAAATATCTATAGTTTTAAAATGAAGATTCATTTCATACGGATCAGCAAAATAAAAAGCTAAGACTTTTTGAGTATGAGAATGTTTAGGGATAGCATCCTTAATTAAGTTTATATTCTTATTGCAATCACCCTCAAAATAAAGAACCTCCGATTCATTATAATCTCTATTTACTCTTTTTTTAAGTGCATTCATATATTTAGGCTCTTCTTCTGCAAATAAATAAATATCAAAAATACAGGAACTGAAAGCGCAATTAATGGCGAAGCTTTTAATATCTGATCTGTTTCCTTTATGTGGGCATATCCAGAACCGGAGAATAAATCAATATAAATTAATTTATCCCACTTTCTTCTCATTGCGCTAGTGAAAATATTACAATATCCTCCTAATAATTTGTATTTTCTTTCTGACCATACTCTTGCATTATTAATTTCTAGTCCATCATTTTCTACAGACATAATTGGATTAAAATTGTTTTTCATAATTTTTTATTTCCATCTTTCGGTAAAGTTAATTCTGAGCGCTGTGCAGAATTGGCATGTAATTAAATCGTGGTGTTGCCAGAAATTAACTTCCACTCTGGAATTTATCCTGAAGATTTTTAAACTCTATGATTTCTTTTTAAGAACTATAAAATAGCACAAAAAAAAGATAATAGGAATTTAAACTACAGTTCATTTTTCCTATGATTTTCATTTTTCTCATCTTCTTTCTTTTTGAATTCGACGAATTCATTATAGTTCTTTTTCCACGAAAATCTTAATCGAAATTTATACATTGACGCTGCAGATAATAAACCTAAGATTAAAAAAGAAAAGTTTAACCATAAAAAAAAAGTCAAACAAAAACAATCACAATGAAAAGCTATGATAATAAAAGAAATCAGACCAACTAAGCTCATATTTAAAAATAAATGATAGAAACCACTTTGTATTTCAGTTTTTATTTTTGAATCTGAATCCAATCTATAATAAAAAAGATAATACTCTTCCTCTACTTCTCTATCTTCTTTGCCTAAATATAATCCTGGATTATTTTTTCTCATTAAATTGGTAGGTAAATCTCTTAATATACCACGAAATAACCTTGGGTAATCGATTGAATATAATGTTCCTCCAATAAAAATTGCAAACACAATAAATAATATTCCGATGATAAAATCATTATCAATACACTTTTCGTTTAGTTCATAACAGACTTTCAAAATAATATATATCATAGAAGTTAGATAAAAACCGGGAATAATAATTCTCAATATCTCATATACTTTAAAGGAAGACATTATACTATTCATTTTAAAATCCTCACTATTCATTTTATATTATTTCTTTCCTTCAACAATAACTGGTCTATCTGCAACGACAGCTTTTCCTGCAACAATAACATATCTACTATCACCATCATTTTTTAAATGAGTTATCTCTTTTACATATTCATCGCCAAAATAGCTGGATAGAAAATTAAAACTTGTTTCATCATAAGCCCTAAAAGATATCATAGTGTTACACTGATTTAGTACAGTTTTTTTAACAGTAGCAGTCCTTTGTGATACTAAAATAAAACCGACATTATATTTTCTCCCCTGTAACGCAATTTGACTCAACTTATCAACTAGAGCTTGATATTCACTAAATCTTCCACCAATACCAATATTTTCTGGCACCAGAGTATGAGCTTCTTCCAAGACTATACAACATCTGAATTCATCTTTTTCATTCTGCTTAAGGGAATTATTTTCATATGTTTCTTTTGCATACTCTAAAATTCCTTCAATCAAACATTGTGTAGCTTCCAAAGATTTTTTGGTGTTTGAAATTTCGGTTAATTCTAATAAGATAGGTTTACTGCCTTCCCTTAAATGAATTATTCTGTCTTTAGTTATTTTATTCAATTCATTAAAGCATTCATTTTCAATTTTTTCACATTCTTCGTTTGTCAGCCTTCCATCTTGATTAAATCCATAAGACTTTCGTTTTCGGGCATCACTAATTTTAGCAAATTGTGTCCCCCATTTTTTCTTTATTTCATCACTATAATAAGGTTCAAAATCACCTATTCTATTTTTATATTCTCCTGTTATATCAAGACAAAATAAAGTTATTTTTTGTTTTAATATTTCTCTTATCAATTTAAAAATCAAAGTTGATTTTCCACTTCCTGTTACCCCCAGAAGTGCTGGTATGATGAGATACCAAATCGGTAAATTTAAATAAACCGGTAAATTTTCTAGGAATATTTCCCAGTTTATAAAATTCTGGCTTGTTAACTATAGGTTCATCAATGTCAATTTCATCAAATTCTTTATTCCATTTAAAAATAGGAGTATTAATTTGTGGTACTGTTGATAATCAAAAAACTGAAACAGTTTAGCTAAATCTTGAGAGTTATCTTCTTTTTTGGGTCTCCTCCATTCACCTAATTGATATGCAATAAGTCTAGTATAACCGTAATCTTTTTTATCTTCCTGACTTTCACGTGTAGTCTCAGCTTCAATAATTTGATATCTAATTAAACTATTTGGGTTATTTATTATTGTAAAAGTTCAGCATTTTGTAAAATCCGATGATTAATTATTTCTCCTTGAATGTTAATTTTTGAATTAAATGATACTAAACCTACAATATCATTCCTCCTTGACCAATAATATTTTAGTTTTTCAGATTTAAGATTTGTTACTAATTTATTTGGTTGGGTAATTTTAACTACTTCAGTATCAGTTTTAATTGAAAAATTTAATTCTTTGTCAATATTTTTCTGCGGTTCATTAAATAAGAAAATTCTAACTGAAATTTTCTTTTCAATATTACTTTCTATAAAATCTAGTATAATTCCTAAATAGTTTTCCTGCTTTTCAGTTATTTTATTGTCTTTAATATTTGTATTAGATATAAAAACCAAGTCTTTTAACTCTATTATATTTTTTTCTTCAAATTCAGCCAATACAATATTAGGAATTTGAAATCCAATAACTCTTCCAACACTCTCTGTATGAAAAAAATTCCAAAAAAGGAAAATATTATTAATTATTAAAGTTCTGGATTTATATGAAGATATACTTAAAAATATTAAGAGAAATAAAAAAAGATTAAATAATATATTTCGATCAATTTTAATTAAAAATTCATTATTAGATTCAATTTTTACAAAATACAAAAAAGCAGTTAAAGGAAATATAAACGCCGCGCGTCCTAATTTGGAGGAAAACGTTTGGAGAAATAAAAACTTGCGCTTACCTTCATATACTAATAAATATAGAAGGCTTGAAAACAATGCTATTAATGCAATAATTAGAATTATCCAAATATTTATTTCATTAACAGTCGGTTGTAAAAAAATTATAACGAGAATTAGTAAGGCATTAACGGCATTAGCTAAAGAATCTTTTGGTTTGGTAAATATATTTTCTAAAAAGATATGACCAAGTAGAAGTAAGATAAGTGCTGAACCATAAGGCGTTGATAAAGTCCCAACCAAATCATATGGTGGAATTCTTTTTATTATGAATAAATAGTAAAGGAAACCTGAGACTATTGGAACGAAAATAAACTTATAGATTTTTTCTTTTTTCATAATTATCCCAATTACAAAATCCATAATCCATAATCTGATTTTTTTTCATCTCTGGTAATGCTTATCCACCAACTCTCGGCATTTCCCCATCGATTTGTATTAAAAGGGGTGTAAAATTATGTTCAAAACAAACTTTACTTAAATGATAAACTATTGCAAGGTTCGAATCTTTCACTAATTTTTTTGATGATTAAAATTCCCGGCTTATCAATCTCATTTACCGAAATCATCGCCGTATCCATCACACACCTAAACCCAAGATATTCAGCCCCATTTTCCGGATCATCCATCGCCCACCGGAACATTGTCCTTGTGTATGCCCCCGAATTAAGGTAGCTTCCTCCGCGCATTGCTTTACCCGTACTTCCCCAAATCCCGGTGGTCATTTCATATACATTCCCTGCCATATCCATTAAACCGTATGGACTGGCACCAGCCGGAAAGCTTCCCACTGCTAAAGGCGCATAGCTCCCATGAGATTTACCGTTATAATTATCACCGCTTGAATTATTCCCCCACGGCCAGATCCTTCCATCAGTTCCTCTTGCTGCTTTCTCCCACTCCTCTTCGGAAGGGAGCCTCTTCCCGGCCCACTCTGCATACTTTTCAGCATCATCCCACCCGATCCCTACTACCGGCTGATCAGGCTGGTTATAGAGTCTCACTGCCCAATATTTTGGCTTACGGTGCCCCGTCTCTTTTAAAAACTCACCATACTGCTTATTGGTAATCTCATATTTATCAATATAATATGAATGCAGAAATTTTTTACTCTCCGGAAATTCATAGTTAAAAATTTGCAGCAATGGATTATCCAATGACTTTATTATGCTGTCCCGTTCTGTTTTATTTATTCCGTAAACAAATTTTCCGGCAGGTATTAATTCCATAGTTGAGTTATCCTTTTTACTGATGATCTCCTGCGCTAATTCCCCCTTCTCTTTATGGTTAGCAGCAGTTGTATCAATAAGGCTGTCCTGCATTACATTTTCAGGTGCCTCCTTATTTGGACTTTCCTTCTGACATCCGAAGAAAGTAATAAAAAATAATGCTGCAGATAATAAAAATATTTTCATCAATTTCCTCCTTCCTTTGTAAGCTTAAGCGGATAAGGAATTTGATTGAAGCCAAAATTTAACTTTTGCTGTGCATATCCGTCTTTATACCATATTATTGTGTATTTCTCCTTTGGTTTGGCTTGCTGAATTTCAATTGTATAATTTCCCTGTTGTCCGGTTCTTTCTGTTATTGTATCGGCTGAGTTTTCATAGTTTCGAATAAGTTCAACTTTCACATCGTTTGCCCATCTTCCGTCATCATAAATGACTATACCGTAAATTGTAATACTCAAATCTTTAAGAGCTAAATAGCTTTTAGCAACTTCATTTTTATCGACGTAATTTGAAAGGTCCGGTTTCCAGTATGTTAAAGCAATCGGGGCTAAGGCGATGCATGCGGTAATTAATACCAGCGTCAATACAGAATTAGTATTCACCTCTACATATTTGCTTATTGAAATCTTCTGCTGTCCCTTATCCCCCACCTTTTTACCAAGGATAATAATCGCCAGGCTCACTGTAAAAAATATCAAGCCTGCTATCGTTATTATAACACCCATAAGCTCAACTTTCATACTATAATACTCCCTTCTAAAGTTTTAAATAAATTACACCGGATTAAGTACGCGGAGTCTTAATTTAATTTCTATCTTTAAAAAGTTTTTAATGGTTATCATTAATAAATTTTGTCTATCAAATTTATGCTGAATAATCCCTGCTGAAAGTATAAGATTTTAGGGAAGGAATATTTTGTCGTTAAAAAATTATTTTATAATCCCTTAACTTACAATAAATCTTTTTCCTTATATCCTGGAAGTTTTATTGAAATATCTTTTAATAAATTTAATAAAAGATTTTATAATAAGTTAGCCCTCAAGCAAATTCAGAAGTATTTAAATTCATTATTATTATCAGGAACTTCTTAATCTTTTCTGGTTCTATTACTATTCCTCTAAAGTCTCAAATAAATTTCACATACGCTCCACATACGCTCCAGGTACGCTCCACATACGCTCTAATTCCTTAAACTCAAGTTGCCCAAGAATCAGTTTTTGAAAGATGACATCTTTACTTTTTTCAAAATAAGGTCATCTGAACTTATATTTAATAAAAAAATTGAAAATGATTTTTCATTTAAAGATGTCATCTTTAGGTCTGCCTAACCTCAGTCATCTGTATCAAACATATTTCAAAATAATTTTATTATATTTATATAGTTTCCGTTGCAGCTTATTCTCCCGAATGAATATATTAAACTCAATGACAACAGTTCTAATAAAACTTAGAAAGGATTTCTCTTATGCCCGGTAAAAAAATCATTGCAGTTATAGGTGCTACAGGTGCTCAAGGTGGAGGTCTTGTTAATGCAATATTAAATGATCCTGACAGCGATTTTACTCCACGAGCTATAACACGTAACGTTAATTCCGATAAAGCAAAGGCTCTTTCTGGAAAAGGGGTTGAAGTTGTACATGCTGATATGGATGATCTTGAAAGTCTAAAGAAAGCATTTAAAAATGCATACGGTGCTTATTGTGTAACTTCATATTGGGAACACATGTCGCCGGAAAAGGAACTGGCTCAGGCCAAAAATTTAGCGGAAGCCGCAAAAGATGCAAAAGTTTCACATGCAATCTGGTCAACTCTTGAAGATTCCCGCAATTGGATCCCTCTTAACAGCGACAGTATGCCCACCTTAATGGGTAATTATAAAGTTCCTCATTTTGATGCCAAGGGTGAAGCAAATAAATTTTTTAAAGAAGCACGGGTGCCTACAACATTTATGATAGCTTCATTTTACTGGGATAACTTTATCTACTTTGGTATGGGTCCTAAAAAAGGTCCCGATGGTAAACTTGCAATCACATTTCCGTTAGGAGATAAAAAGCTTGCAGGCATATCGGCTGATGATATCGGTAAATGTGCATATGGTATTTTTAAAAGCGGCGATAAGTATATTGGAAAAATCGTCGGTATTGCAGGTGAAAATTTAACCGGAAGCCAAATGGCAGAAAAGTTTTCAAAGGTACTAGGGAAAAAAGTCCATTATAATGATGTTCCCCCTGATGTCTACAGGAGCTTTGGATTTCCCGGCGCTGACGATCTCGGCAATATGTTCCAATTCCATCGGGATTTTCAGAAGGACTACCTCGAAGTGCGCGATATACCAAGAGCTAAATCGCTAAATCCGGACCTGAAAAACTTTGACCAATGGTTAAACGAAAATAAATCTAAGTTTTCAGTCGAATAGCAGTGAAAAGTGAATTGCCCCGGCATTTATGTCGGGGGAGGCATAAGAAATAAAACTAATCAAGGCTTTAGCCACATTTACTTTTTGTCTTCTTCCTTATAACTTTATAAAAATTTATTATATTAAGTACGCTTTTTCAACAAGGTAATATCAGAATACGGTTTGCACCGCATAAACTGGAAATGACAAAGAATTCTTTTTCACAATTAACCGGGATCTGCTTATGAAGGAAGATTTATTAATTGCTGATAAAAAACCAGGCATCAATCAAATAAACCGGCGATCATTCCTCACTCTGGGTGCTGCAGCCACCGGTGCCATGCTTATCCCAAAAGCTATAAGAGGTGAAAATAAATTAAGGCTTATAGCCGATGGTCAAAAGAAACCTCCCCGTTATCCAGATCCTAATATAATCGCCCTCGATAAACGTTTCAATAAATATCTAATCGGCAATACATCTATCGAACAAGTCTGGACGGGAGCGTTATGGGCTGAAGGATGTGCATGGAATTCTGCCGGGCGATACCTAGTCTGGAGCGATATTCCAAACAACCGCCTCCTCCGCAGATTGGATGAGGATGGTCATGTAAGCGAGTTTCACAATCCGTCTAATTACTCAAATGGAAATACTTTTGATTTTGAAGGACGCCTTATTGCATGCGAACATGATATGCGCCGTGTTGAAAGATTTGAGCATAATGGAGATATTACTGTTCTTGCCGACCATTATAATGGTAAAAAATTAAATTCACCGAACGATGTAGTTGTTCATCCCGACGGCGGTATCTGGTTCACCGATCCGATATATGGAATTAGCGGATATTATGAAGGACATAAAGCACAGTCAGAAACAAAAGAAGCAGTCTATAGAATTGATCCAGACGGTTCAATTGAAATGGTTTCTAATGAAGCTAATGAACCTAACGGCCTTTGCTTCTCACCCGATTATAAAAAATTATATGTTTCAGATACCGGAGGAGATAATCCGAAGGGGATTGATGTTTACGACGTTATTGATGAAAAGAAATTAAAGAACAAGCGCCGTTACTGCTCAATGGAATACAATGGTAAATTAGGAGGGTCTGATGGAATACGTGCAGATATTGATGGCAATATCTGGTCTGCTGCAGGCTGGGTAGGCGAAGGGTACGATGGTGTGCATGTCTTTTCACCCGAAGGAGAACGTATCGGAATAATTCTTCTGCCGGAAATCTGTGCCAATCTCTGCTTCGGAGGCGTAAAACGAAACCGCCTTTTTATGGCTGCCAGCCAATCAATCTATGCGGTATACGTGAATGCTCAGCCCGCTCACATTGCATAAATTAATGGGAACCATCGAATGAATATTGTATAACCATCTATGACCATTGAATGACTATCCAATGACCATAAATGACTATTGAATGACTGCCTCACTTTCATATTATTAAAATTGCTGCTTTATGAATAACAAAACAAAAAATAAAATAAATAATGACCTGGAAATTATTTCATTTAAGAATTCGAAAGAATTTAATGACTGGCTTCCAAAGAATTATTCATCATCAAATGGAATCTGGCTGAGATTTTTCAAAAAAGATTCAGGTATTCCTTCAATTAACCACACCGATGCTCTTGATGAAGCTTTATGTTTCGGCTGGATTGACGGACAATTCAAAAAATTTGATACGAAATCATGGCTTCAAAAATTTACACCGCGCAGACCTAAAAGCATATGGTCAAAGAAAAATGCCGGGCGTACGGAACAGTTATTACTGGAAAAAAGAATGAAAGCTGCCGGGTTAAAAGAAATAAAGCTCGCTAAAGAGGATGGAAGATGGAATAAAGCTTACGATTCACAAAAGAATATACAGGTTCCCGAAGATTTTCTTAAAAGACTTTCAACAAATTCAAAAGCTAAAAAATTTTTCGAAACCCTCAATAGTGCAAATAAATATTCTATCGTTTGGCGTCTACAGACAGCTAAAAAGTCTGAAACAAGAGAAAAAAGAATGATAAAAATTTTGGAGATGCTGTCAAAAGGTGAGAAATTTCATTAGTTAACAAGAAGATACATAACACAAAGCGAGAAGTATGGCAGTCACTGAGACATTCTATCGTTAATCAACGTCCGTTGGTTCAATAACATAAGCTCCCATACCTTTTATGCTTAATTATTATGATCCATTCTTATTATCACATTCCCGGTTTTCTGCCCCATCTCAACGTATTTGTATGCATCAACAATATCAAGTAAAGAATATACCCTATCAATTACAGCTTTAAATTTCCCTTCCTCAATAATCTTTTTGATGAAAAGAATACTTTCCTTAATATTAAACGGAATAGGGAATTTAACTTTCTTACTTCCGGCGATTGGAGCTAAGAGTGCAAGCAACGGATTCTGAGCCATAGGACCAAGATCAGATGACATATATACTCCGCCCGGTTTCAATAACGGCTTGCATTTCCCGAATGTACTTTTTCCTACCGCATCTAAAACATAGTTATAAGTTTGATCATCCTGCGTGAAATCCTCTTTTGTATAATCAATTATTTTATCAGCACCCAGCGATTTTACGAGTTCTATATTTTTTGTATTACAAACTGCCGTAACATACGCACCAAAATATTTAATGAACTGAACTGCAGAAGAGCCAATTGCTCCGGTGGCACCATATACTAATACTATAGTACTATTATGGATGTTCATCTTTTTAACATAATTATACGCATAATGCGCACCCTCCAGACTTGCCGCTGCCTGTTCATAAGATATCCCATCCGGCATTATTGCCAGAGGCTTATCAACGGATATCGTTAAATATTCTGCATGTGAGCAGAGTCCGCCGTCATCAAATCCAAAGACTTTATCTCCCGTATTAAAAGATGCAGCATCTTTGCCGGCTGCTTCAATCTCACCTGCAAAATCAGTTCCAGTAGTCTGTTTATTTGGCTTCTTTAATCCCGTGAAAATACGAATAATGAATGGCTTTGCTCTTAATATCCCGCAGTCTGTACGATTAACAGTAGCAGCATATACTTTAATTAATACTTCATTATCCTTGGGAACTGGTTTTTCCACCTCTTTAAGCTGAAGGACACCAGGCGGTCCGTAGCTCATCCGTACTATTGCTTTCACTAAGTTTCCGTTATTATTTCAGGTAATTTAGTACCTCTAAATAAAAGCCATAGACAAAAAGAAAGTTCTCCAATTATCCCCGGTACAACAACAATTAAAAGAAAGATTTCTTTATAATTATTATAATTTGACAAAAGAAAGTTTGCCAGACTATCTGTAAGATATCCTGCAGAAGCCGCAATTAATAGAATGCCTAGAATGTTAGGTATATATTTCGATTTTAAAATTAAATGACCCAGTATCAGTAAATGAATCCCGAAAAATATTAGACCTATCAGCCATGTCTTGCTGAACGTATTCAGGAGAATCATTATCTGAACCTCAAGAAATTTAGTTTCCAATACAGCGAAGTACTCCGCAGGCTGAACGATATGTAAAATGCTGATCAGGTTGATTAAGGCTAATCCGAAGATTGAGCAATTTACAAGTCTAAGCCATGCCGCAAGTAATGAAAGGTTTTTATTTACCGGTTTTAGGAAGATGTAAAGAGCCCATGCTACGAGTAAATCTGAAATTACCATTATTATGAAACTTAGGATTCCTATCCGGAATAAAGATTGGCTTGTTGTAATATTATTTACAGTTGCAGCGGCATTACCGGGAATTACAAGACTTTCCAGAACGAAAAAATTTGCAAATATACCCAGTACAAAAATAACCAGGTAACCGTATGCAGAAATTTTCGCAGTCATTTTAGTTGAATTCATCATTCCATCCAATGGCTGTTACCGAAATTTAATGATTTATATTTTTTTAGGAAAGAAGATGAAGAAAAAAATAAAATTCTGAATTTTGCATCCGACATTTGTAAATTAGTACCATTAAAATTTCTTCTTTCTGGCGGTGGATTATAAACAAGACGGTAGAATTAACAATATGAAATTAAAAAGAAGGACAAAATTTATGAAATTAATATTCTTAATAGGTTTGTCTGCCATACCTCTTCTTGCGTTGGCTCAGGAACCAGTCGTTCCCGATTGGGCAATACCCGGTTCAGAAAAACATCAGCAAGTATCACCTCCTTCAGATTTTCACAGGCCCGCCAGAACCTTAAATGTACCAATTGGTATTTTTGATGGACAGTCGGATGTTGGAGCAGCACTTGTGCCGGGCAGCTCCGGTTATGATCCGGTAACAAAGCAGTACACAATCACTTCAGCCGGTTATAATATTTGGTATGTTCGTGATGAATTCCGTTTCCTGTGGAAAAAGATGTCAGGAGATGTTTCCCTCGCTGCGGATATTAGCTTTCCGGATTCATTAGGTTACTTTGACCGCAAAGCAGTACTTATCATTCGGGAGAGCCTTGACGACGACTCAAAAGAAGCTATCGTTGCCCTTCATGGTGACGGTATGATTCACCTTGCATGGCGACCAGTAAAAGGCTATCGTATAAAAGATATGGAATACCGTATCGGTAGCCGCGGTGGATTGCCAGGAGGTAAATCACCGGATGATCTCGTTACTGCTCATGCCAAACGGATCGGTATCGAAAAACATGGCGATTCTATTTCTCTTTTCGTAAGTATGGATGGTGAACAGATGAATCAATTCGGTTCTCCAATTCAGTTACACATCAATGAACCTTTTTATATCGGAATTGGTTTTTGCTCGCATCTGCCTGACAAAGCCGATACGGCAATTTTGTCAAATGTTGTTCTTGAAAATATTGCCGGAAAAGTTCACTGATAATGTGTGAGTTTTGTAAAAATTATTTATATACTCTTTTGGAGTGAAGTTAATGATTCAAAAAAAACTAATTCTGATTTTTGTAATTTTATTGTTAATTATAAACACTCCTTTCAACAAATCCTTTGCTGGTAAATTATCCGGAATTCACGTTTGGGAGATGCAAGAGATTGTGCTCAATGCAGAAAAAGATTATCAAAACCCCTATACGGATGTAACCTGCTGGGTGGAACTTACCGGCACTGGTTTTTCAAAAAGGGTTTACGGTTTTTGGGATGGAGACAACGTATTTAAAGTTCGCTTTGTTGCAACAGCTCCCGGAAATTGGTACTGGAAGAGCGACTCAAATCAACCGGATGATAAAGGACTGAATAATATTTCCGGTGAATTTACCGCAGCTAGTTGGACTAAAGAAGAGGAATCGGAAAACCCGAATCGACATGGTTTTGTACACGCTACTACCAACGGCCATGCATTGCAGTACGCCGATGGTACCCCTTTTTTTCTCGTCGGCGATACCTGGCTTGCCGGATCGACTTGGCGGCTGCCTTTTCGCAACGCAGCTGCTTCAAAAAATTATGTACCTGCTCCAGGAATTGGTTTCGAAGACGCGGTAATGTATCGAAAGAGAATGGGTTTTAATTCCGTTAGTATGATTTCATGCTTCCCGAACTGGGATTCCGATACACATCCAAGTACATATGCGGATTCGAATGGTATATTCATCAGGAATGCGTGGGAAAAATTCGGTTACGATGTTTCGGACTCTTTAGGTTCTGATGCTTCAGGAGGATCGAGTTACTGGGGAACATTCACTGCTAAAAATATGCGTGATGAATATGGCAACCTGCCGTTTGAAATGTCGAAGAAACATAAAGGGGTATCGGATTTCGATAACATAAATCCTGAATATTTTAAAAGCCTGGATAAAAAAATGCAATATCTCCAGGAACAAGGATTCGTTCCTTTGTTAGAATCAGTGAGAAGAGATGTGGGGCCTTCATGGAAAGCTTATTTTAACTTTAATGAATCTTTTGCAAGGTTTGTGCAGTACGTTATCTCTAGGTATGGGGCTTTCAATTTTATTTTTAGCGGGATTCACCTCGACTGGATCCCCAAAGATTTCAGTCTTACTGCTGATGAGTTTAACGATGCACTGACTTATCATTTGAAAAAATACGGGCCATTGCCGTTCGGACAACCATTCACTGCGTTGATAAACAATTCTACTTATCTTCAATTTGGCCATGGCAAAAACTGTCCGTGGCTGACCATGCACAGTGTTGGCAACAAACCGCGCGATCACAGGGTCTCCACGGCAATTGATACACTTTTTAATCTCGTACCGCCCTATCCTGCAATCAATTTTGAACCATATTATACGGGGTGGAATCATGAAATTAATAAGCCAAACGGCGAGCGTCCTCCTGCAAATTCGAACAGGGATAATTATTTTTCACGGGCTCAGATGTACGGCTCGGTACTCTCAGGCGGATTGTCGGGACACGTGTACGGAACTGCCGCTTATGATATTACAACCACAGGTGAACCAGAAGGAGCCCGTCCGCATATCTGGGATGCATTAAAATATAGATCAGCTGCTGATATGCAATACCTTGCAAAATTTATTTTATCTGATGGTGATAAATACGAACAACTTCAGCCGGCTATAAAATATATCCATCCGCAAAAAGCGCCGGACAGCCCTGAAGCAGGACTTGACGGCTGGTCATATATGATGAGAACTCAGGATAACTCGCTGGCTTTGCTCTACTTCGAAAATCATTCTGTGATACCAACTTTGAGCGGATTTACTCCTGGCGGCACTTATGGTCTTAAATGGTTCAACACACGCACTGGTGAATGGAAAGAAAAAATTATTTTATCAGCCGATAACAAAGGCGTAATTACATTGCATAACTTTCCAGGCGGTGAAAGCGTTTCCCCTACTGACTGGGCTGCTAAACTTTATGTTGAGAAAAACTAAAATAATTGTACTGAATGAAACAGTAAATTCTAACAATCATATGGGGTTTTTATGTTGATTCATAAAAAAAAATTAATAATATTTATTTTGATTATGTTCACTGCTGTAAAACTGCAAGCACAGTTTGTTGATAATTTTGATCACAAAAAAATAGAGGGATGGTTCTTTTTTACCGGTGACGGGCATGCAGCAATGGATTTTGTTCAGAAGAATGGCTATGCAACGATAGTTGTTGACGGAAGAAAAGACAGGGACAATGTTTACTGGACATTAATTAAGCGGGATGTAACTTCTTCCCTTGATATGGACAAATTTAAAGATCCTTCTTATCAATTGCGCGTTGAGGCAAAAGTGCGTCTGCACAACGCCCCTCGCCGTGTTAATATGATGGTAAATACGCAAAGAACAACCAACTTTCATATTGACTTGTTGGAGTTTGATATACCGGATACTACAGACTGGCATACCATCAGTATGACCACTAAAAAATTTGACGTTCTTCCTGGTGATACTGTTTATGTTCAATTGTGCGTAACTGATTATGGTTTAGATAAATATTATGTGGACCTTAATTATTATCGTGCCGATATTGTAAATGTTAATGCAGCCGGACCGGATAAAGGAGTACTTGTACCCTATCATCCGCCTATTCCTGATGTGAATACTTTCTCAAATCATCTTGAAGTTACTCAGGACTGTCTAATCAATACTTATTATCCTGATTTAAATTTTAATAACTGGAGCATTAAAGAAAATGGCGCGGAAACAAGAATACTAGCTGTAAACGGTAGTCAATGGGCAATATTAAGATGGGATTTTGAAAAATATAAAAATATGAAAGCTGAGGGTGCAGGTTTACTGGAATTGACAACACAATCCGTAACAAAAGGAGGAAATTATATTGAAGCCTATGGTCAGGACTTTGGCGAAGAGTTTGGTAAGGTAAGAGTTATTGAAATACTTGGCGGCGATCCTATGTGGGATCAAAATAAAGTAACATTTAATAATCTTACGCAAGGAAAAGGGTATGCCAGTATCTTTAATACACAAATGGTTTATGATGCTGAATTATCCGAAGACAAAGGCGGAAAAAACTTTATAACTATTTCCAGGCCTGTTTTGCAGCGAATGATTGACGGAAAAACAAAAGGTTTACTTATCCGTCCGCTTGGTGCAATAGATGCCTCATTTTATGCTTCGGAAAATAAAATGGATGTAAGCCCAAAACTGCATTTTAATATTGAACCATGAATTGAACCATGAAAAGAATCATTTCCATACTTATTACAATTTGCTGCCTTTTTACGGAAACATCTTTTACAAAAAGTGTCTTCATACGGTACAATAAAGGTGTTCCCCAGATTGAATATGCTGCACGGAAATTAAAGGAAACACTTGTTGAAAGAAATTATGATGTTACTGATGCCAGCATTGATTATGATTTTCTCATCAGCCTGGTTGTTAATCCAAACCGGCTTGGTTCCGAAGCATTTTCAATATTACCCGATGGTAAGGCAATAACGATTTACGGCGGAGATAAACGCGGATTAATCTACGGAACTCTGGCTTTGGTAGAGCATTTAAGGAATGGTATTCCACTGGAAACCATAAAGAGTGAAGACGATAAGCCCGGGTGTGAATTCAGGGGGATAAAATTTAATTTACCCTGGCATACTTACCGCCCAAGTTCTGCTCTGGATCAACACTATCAAACCGTGCGTAATTTGAAATTCTGGGAAGCGTTTCTAGACATGATGGTAGAGAATCGTTTTAACGTTATCAGTCTGTGGAATTTAGATCCTTATACATTTATGATTAAACCTAAAAATTTTCCAGAGGCTAGTCCGTGGTCTGAAAAAGAGATGGCGGAGTGGCAGCACTTTTATCATGAAATATTCCGGATGGCTAAGGAACGTGGACTTGATACCTACATCGTTCATTGGAACATATTTGTCAGCAAACAGTTTGCTAAGGCTCACAATGTTGCCAAACAAAATTTTTATCCTAATTATTTTGTAAAAGGGGATACCTCTGAAATTGTTCGAAGTTACATGCGTGAATGTGTAAAACAGGTGTTGCATGAATATCCTAACCTGGATGGTATAGGTATTTCCCAGGGAGAAGGTATGGCCGGTATGACGCCATTGCAGCGGCAGGAATGGGTTGATGATGTTCTCATAAAAGGTATGCTTGAGGCAGGACGTCCTGTGAAAATGATAAACCGGGTACCTTTTTCTTCAGGTACCAGTTCAGATCCGGGTGTAAGCAAGAATGTAGAAGAAGTGACCCGCAATGCTATGGAGAGCCTGGGAAATAGTTTTGAGGGACCAATCTGGGTACCAATTAAATTCAATTGGTCACACGGCCATTCGACAACTAAGCTTGTGAAGGTACACGGTGGAAAGCTGGGTGATACATATTTCAAACCGGAACCAAAGAATTATAAAATTGTCTGGACAGTCCGCAACGAAGATTTTTTTGCATTGCGATGGGGTGTGCCTGATTTTATTCGTAAACATATAGATGAAAATGGACAGGCGGATTATGTCGGCGGTTATTTCATAGGCTCTGAAACTTACATACCTGCACTGGATTATTTCACTGCAGTTAAAGAACCCGTGAAATGGAGATGGGCATTTCAACGGCAGTGGTTGTTCTATAAACTTTGGGGTAGGTTGCTTTATGATCCGAATACTCCGGATGAAGTATTTCAGGCTGAGTTTAACAGGCGTTACAGTTCGAAAGGTGATAATTTATTGAAGGCATACGCACTTGCTTCGAATACACAATTGCGTCTTGCTTGTCTCTACGATTCGAAATGGGATTTCACGCTTTATTGTGAAGGCTTTTTAGCGTTGCAGGGTGATACCACAAAGTACATTTCAGTTGACCGCCTAATTGATCAGCCGACTATGGATCCGGAATATGTATCCGTAAAAGATTACGTGGAGAAAACCTTAAAAGGTGAAACTTTTGCAGATGATCGCATTACACCGGACAAGCTTGCAGATATTCTGGAAAAAGATAACCGCGAAGCGCTTCATCTCGTTAAGAATATTGATGTATCCGGCGATGCTTCGCTTATGTATGAAGTAGCTGATGTAAAAGTCTGGGCATATTTGGGTCTGCACCTGGCAGAAAAGCTTAGAGGTGCGATTGCATTGCAGACATATAGGCGGCAGGGGCTATTGCAGGATAAAGCTATTCAGCATTTAAAAAATGCTCTTTCATACTGGGACAAGGTAATCGAGATTACCCGGCCAATATACAAGGATATGCCGTTAACTCATTATAACCATAATTTTTTCACGGCTAATAATAATAACCTGTTTCACTGGGCATTAATCCGCGATCAGGTAGCAAGGGATGTTGATATTGCAATAGCAGGTAAGAAATAATGATCATTCATACCCTAAGATCCTGCGTTAATTTTAGGTTATAAAAAATATTTATCTTGCGTAACTTCAGTTAATTATTGTATTATAAAAATCTTTCACTACAAATCCTCAACAAATTTTATCCGCTTAATATTTCATTTAATTTCTCTCCATTCCATCCGGTTTATTCGCTCCTAAATTTCATTTCTAAGTGTCTTTTTATATAAAATACAAGCAGCTGCTAAAACTCAAATCTTGCAATCTTGATATTTTTTATTTTGGAGCACTAATAAAATAAAAATCCGAATAAAAATTCCTTAGGTTCATTAGCTAATGTTTTTTAATTTCATTAACTAATGTTTTTTCTTAGGCTTATTGATTTAATTGATTGGAAGGATAGCTCGAACCTAGAAAAGCCAGGTTTCCTTAAGCCTGGCTTTTTTATCTCATTACTGATTAATACATCAGATTATGTACTCACCTTATTTTATCTGCACCACCCGTACTTTGAAAAATGTGGTATTTCAGCATCATCTACTTTTAATTTCCCTTCATTGATTTTCACTTCAATTTTGTGACAATCTACTGATTCAAAGGAGCCGTCATTTGCTATATATGCAAAATCCAATGTCTTAGGATTGACCCCGTTTAAATCTATACCTAGTATTTCCAGATCAAATACTAATGGTTTATTAAAAGTCTCCGGACTTGGATAAAAACTTGCAGTTCCATCAGAGTTATTAATAATCATTGTTATATTCTTTTCACCTGAATAAGCACCTTTGGGAACTTTTATTTTAGCTGCGATTTTTATATGAAGTGAAGATGTTGCTTTATAATCAATATTCAATTGTACTTCACCACCTATGTTACCGTCAATTACTTTTGAAGCAGAATACTCATCTTCAACACTCATTCCTGGATTTTTAGGTAATGTAATCCAGCTTTTCTGATTACTTGTGGTTTGATTTTCAGATATAGGGTTCACTACTGAGTCACTGCATCCCCCCAATATTGGAATTAACAGTGCAAACGCTAAAACAACAATTACTTTTTTCATTTTATCTCCCATCAAATGTACAATTCGGAGTTGACATCTTTTTTTTCTATAAAAAATTAGTTAATAAATCCCCATCGTGAAAAATGAGGCAGCTGGGCATTGATTATTTGTAATTTGCCTGACTGTTTTTCAACATAAATACTCTGATATACTGCTTTATAATATTTGCCGTCAGGTGCCATATAAACGAAACTTACATTTGAAGGATCAACGTTGCTTAGATCAACACCCATAATAGTTAAATTATAAATTACAGGTTTTGCCCAGGTACCGGAAGGTGAAAATGAAGCAGTGCCAAACTGATCATTAATCAGACATAGAAACATATCTTGAACCGGTAAAAGAATACCGCTGGAATCTTGCATTAGCAGTAATAGAAATCCATCCGAAAGGACCGCCTGCATAGCCGGTATTAATCTCTAATAAAGATTCCTGATCACCATAGATAGTTTTACCAACGGAAATATCTTTTTTGAGAGCTAAATCATCAGACGAAGGCAGTGTAATCCAATTCGGATTGCTGACTTGCTCATCAGTATTTATTGAATTATTAACAGGTGAAACCATATTTGATTCATCAGTGCAGCCAACTACAAATAAGGCTAAAACCATCAGCATTGATAAATATTTTAACATCTCTTTCTCCTTATATTTTTTATAACATTTTTTTGAAATTATGTATTTTATAATTCAAGGCTGATACCATATAATAATTAGTAATTATTACTTGATGATTTTTTTTGTACGATATTATCAGTAAATAATTCTTAACAGTTTTGTAAGAATTACTGTTTTATTTTTGTACTATGTTTTATAATGATCCATTTTGCTCAAAGATTCTGTTTTTAATCATTTTTGCAATAAATATAATCGTTGAATAAGCTTGAATAACTAAGAAATGCAAAAGTGTTTGATTTTGGAATAATTTTTTATTTGTTTTTTTTGAATATGAAGGGAATAATTTTGGCTATAGAAATGGAAAACATATTCGGATATTCGATAAGAACGGCTTAGGAGACGCAAGATCCAAAGCGGATAAACAAATAAAAGCCACAATAATAGAAAAAATCTTCGGTACCACCAGCCAGACCGAAATATCAAAAATGGATCACAAGCTGCTCAAAATAAAAAGGCAGGAACGAGAAGAAATGTTCATCCAGTTATCCGCAGCGCAGCCGGAAAACATTAATAGATTGGATTATATCTTATAAAATAAATGCAGCTGCATAAAACAAATAAAGCTGCTGGTAAAAACCGGCAGCTTTTAAAAAAGGTTATAATTAAAAAAAATCATAATTTTCTTGAAAAGGAATCAAATAATAATTAAGTTTTAATAAACATATGATTTCCAAATTAATTAACCATATTAAACAACTTATAAAAGCAAGGATGTACTTCCCAAAAATGGGTACAAAATGGGTACAATGACAGTGGGATTTTAAGAAACCACAAATAAAAAAAGCCTCAAAACAATCTGTTTTGAAGCTTTTCTAGCGGGGCCGACGAGACTCGAACTCGCGACCTCCTGCGTGACAGGCAGGCGTTCTAACCAACTGAACTACGACCCCGGGTAATAAATATCAATATTCATATTTCAAATAATAAATTCAATTTCCAATATTTAATATCGAAACAAATACACTAAAATTTAATTATATTCATTTAAAAATCGAAACCAAATATATATTAGGATAATACTAAAATCAACTTAATTACTATTAAGAATCTCCGAAAGAAATTCCGACTGCTTTTGCCGCAAGCAATGCTTGAGTATCCGGCTTCACTAATTTCTGACGTGAAATCGCATCTTCAATCCTTACATGCTTAACTTCATTCCCTTTTAAAGCCACCATCCTGCTGAACTTCCCTTCGACTGCAAGCTGGATTGCGAATGCTCCGAACTTTGTCGAAAGTATTCTATCAAAAGGTGTTGGACTTCCGCCGCGCTGCGTATGTCCCAATACTGTAACTCTTGTCTCTCTTTTTGTATTCTCTTCTATTCTCTTTGCTACCACTTCTGCTATTCCCCCAAGCTGGATAGGGTCATGTCTTTTAATATCTTCACCTTTGGTAACCATACCTCCCCCCATAGGCTTAGCACCTTCGGCTGCACATACCAGGCTGAATTTCTTTCCCATTATCTCCCGGTTTAATATCTTATCATATATCTTTTCCCATGAAAAAGGAATTTCCGGAATTAAAATAATATCGGCTCCGCCTGCCAGTCCGCCGTTTAATGCTATCCAGCCCGCATACCTTCCCATAACTTCTACTACAATAACCCTGTGATGAGATGATGCAGTTGTGTGCAGCCTGTCAAGTGCTTCAGATACTACATATACTGCCGAATCATGTCCAAAAGTTAAATCTGTCGCTTCAAGATCATTATCAATTGTTTTTGGGACTCCAATAACATTTATCCCCATGTGGCTTAATTTATTGCAGATATGC
Source organism: uncultured Ignavibacteriales bacterium (assembly GCA_963742995.1). Classification (GTDB taxonomy): domain Bacteria; phylum Bacteroidota; class Ignavibacteria; order Ignavibacteriales; family Ignavibacteriaceae; genus CAVQBP01. Next base: position 46,513 of record CAVUOL010000084.1, on the reverse strand, counting down.
ATCGTTCCATCACCGCCAATGGCTATTAAACAATCCAATCCCCATATTTCATAATTTCGTACAGCAGCAGCAGACTTATCGATAATCTCAATTTTACCGTCTTTTTCCACCGGCCAATGGAATGGATCACCTTTGTTTGATGAACCTAAAATTGTTCCCCCCCGCGCAAGAATACCGGATACATCTTCGTTTTTCAGCTCAATTGCTCTCCCTTCAACAAATCCTTCAAATCCATCCAGTATACCGTAGACCGCCATTCCATGATCCTGAGCCGGTTTAGTCACACCTCTAATTACGGCATTAAGTCCGGGACAATCTCCTCCGCCGGTCAATATTCCAATTTTTCTTACTTTATTTTTAGCCATACATTCCTTCCTGTAAAAACTATTCAACCTTCTCCGGAACTATCCTTAATGGGGATAAAATTTACTTTCTCTCTGAAATCAAACTATTTGCTTCCTCCTTGACTATTCAAAAGTCCGGATTATTTATTAAGTCAATATTAAAATAAAATTCGACCTCAAAAATAATTAAATTACTAACAATCCTGAAATATATTGTAGTTTTTTAAACAAAAACTTTGTTCTTTCCATTCTTTACGATAAAAACTTTGCTCTATCTTCATCATTACTTAAGATAACCTAGCCCCAAAATATCTGTAATTACCCTAAAATAGACGTAACTTGTTATTAAATTGTTTAAAATTTTGAATTTCAAAATTTTATTTTATTTGTTTTTTGTCGTTTGGAATTTTAACACAAATTGGAACATTGAGAATTATTACATGTAAAAAAAGATGAGATAAAAAAGGTTGACATTATATAATTATCCTATTAGATTAAATTCGGTTCATTTATGGAGAATAACAATGAAGAATAAAAGTCCGTCAGATGTATATATAACAGTTATTTTTTTTATTATACTTATTTCCTCACCCATCAACCTGTTTCCTCAACAAGCTAATGATAAAGATAATCAAAAAGACTTATCTGAAATAATGGCTTCCAATTTAAAGCAAAAGCTCCTTTTAACTGATGAACAAACTGTTAAGGTAAAAGTTATCCTATCAAATTATATTAATGAGCTTGATAATGGGGAAAAGTCTTCTGAAAATATTGGTAAAATTAAGAATCAGATAGAATCATTGTTGAATGATAAGCAGAAAGCAAAGTATGAAATTATTAAAGATGACTTTTTTGAGGAAATTAATAAAAGAGCAGTGAAAAAGCAGTAAAGTGCTCTAAATGTAATCAATCAACTGTTTGCAGGAAAGATTATTTCAAATTGAGTAACTCCATTTTTTTCCAGTTCAATTTTTCCTCCGAGTTGAGATGTTAATGAAGTGACTAGCTGCAGACCTAATGATTCCGTATTCCTAAAGTCAATATCATCGGGGAAGCCGACTCCGTTATCTTTAACAATTAGATCATAATTGTTATCAGGGTTCAAATGCATGCTGATATATATTTCCCCCTCCTTTCCGTCCGGAAAAGCATGTTTTAGAGAATTGGAAATAAGTTCATTTACTATTAACCCGCATAAAATACCTGTATCGATCTCAAGGAAAGTTCCGTCGAAGTTGGTTATAAATGAAATCCTTCTCTTTTCAATACTATATGAGTTAAACAGATCCTTTGCAAGAGAATTAATGTAATCGGAAAACTCTATTTGATTTAATGTTTTTGATCTATATAGCTTTTCATGTACTAGAGCCATAGATCTTACTCTATTCTGGCTTTCCCTGAAAATTTCAAGTGATTTCTTATCAGAAATATACCCGGATTGAAGGTTCAACAAACTTGATATAACCTGCAGATTATTCTTTACACGGTGATGGATCTCCCGTAAAAGAACAACTTTTTCTTTCAGCGAATTATTTATCTGCTCCTGAGCTTCTTCTCTCTGCTTAATTTCTTTTCTGAGTTCCTCATTTACTTTAATAAGGTCTGCTGTTCTTTCTTCGACTCTTTTTTCGAGATCTTTTTTTGCCTTTTCCAGTGCCTCTAAAGCAAGTCTCCGTTTTGTCCTATCGCGAATAATAACTAGGCCTCCCGTAATTTCCCTATCAGAATTATAAATTGGTGAATAATATGCCTCAACGTAACCTTTTTTTCTGGTTTCCGGAATGGAGAAGAATTTATCCTTTACAATGGCGTAATTACCCTTTAGCGTTTCAAGAATATTTTGTTCTTCGCCGATTTTTTTAAGTATAGGAAAGGCTTCAAAAATTTTCCCTCCCAATACTTTAGATTTGCTAATGCCGGTTAAGTTTTCCATACCGGGATTCCACAGCGTAAAGGTCAAGTTCTGATCATATGCAACTATCCCATCTATACTGCTGTTCAGCAGTCTTTCGGAAAAATCCTTTTCCTGTCTTATATCACTTTCAATATTTTTCCTTTCCACTATTTCCTTACTTAAAATATAAAATACCATAAGAAAAATTACACAGGTAATTAAAGTACCCACCAGAATTGTTATCGAGGTTCTTCTCATCGTTGAAATACCGCTTTTATCTTTTAACTTTAAAAGTTCGTACTCATAGCTTTCCATAGAAGAAGCAATATTTCTGACTTTGTCCACATATTTTTTACTTAAGCCTTCTTTAATATTTTCAACTTCAATATCAGCTTTCCCTTTTTCCTGCTGAACAATTTTATTATTTACAAAAGAAATTCTTTTACTTATAATATTTATAAGGCTGTCCGCTTTCCCTATCTGAATAAATTTCCCTTTTAACAGCTGATTAAGCTTTTGAATATCGGAATTTAAGACCGATACAGCCGAATGATAAGAATCGAGATAAACATCATTCCCGGTTAGGAAATAGCTCCTCTGACCTTCCTCCGATATAGCAACTTGAGACAATATATCTTCGATTAAAGTAAGAGTATTATAAGATAAATTCTTCGATTCAGAATAATTAAAGATCTGGTTGATAGATTGATATGTAATAAATCCAATACCGATAATTACTATTAGAATAAACAGTAATGCGGCATTGATAGTCTTTATTTCTTTTATAAACGGCATATTATATGAACCAACCCTCTTTAACAAACATATTCATTTTCAATATAAAATATAACCATAGAAAAAATTATTATGGGAAATTGTGATAAAATTCATCTTGTTAATATACAAGGACATATATCTGTTCTAATCTAATAAGGTGAAATAATAGCCCCATTAATGCTTAGCCTTCAGCGATATTAACTATTTATTAATTTTTATTTTTTATTGTCTTCTAATGTTTTTTAGATGATATTAGTGGTTAGAAATTAGGGCATTTATTTTCAGAATTTTCAATCCTTTACTAAACATTTTAAATATAATAAACTATAAAAAAGGAGGTTTTATGAAGCAGACTTTACCCAAGCTTTACATAATTTTCATTGCAGGGGTATTATTCTGTTCTAAGATTCTTTTCGCTCAAGGTGTAACAACCTCTTCAATAAATGGAATTGTCACCGATTCCTTGGGTGAACCTTTGATAGCTGCTACAGTCTTAGCAGTTCACGAACCATCCGGAACACAATACGGGGCAACAACAAGAGATGATGGAAGATTCTCAATTCCGGGTATGAGGGTTGGCGGTCCCTATACAGTTACTGTTTCATATGTCGGTTATGAAAAACAACAAAAAGAAAATATTTACTTAAATCTTGGAATTGCTAAAGACCTCAGTTTTGTTTTGAGCAATAAAACTTTTCAGACTGAAGAAGTTATTGTTGAAGCAAGACGCGATCCGGTTTTTAGTTCTGACAGAACTGGCGCAGCTACTTCCGTTAGTGTAAAGGAACTTGAAGCACTTCCAACCATTTCCAGAAGAATAAGTGATTTTACAAGGTTAAGTCCTTTAGCTAATAGCAATTCCTTTGCAGGTCAGGATAATCGATTAAATAATATTACAGTTGATGGTTCTTATTTTAATAATTCTTTTGGCTTAGCCGGGCAGCCGGGTGATAGAACTGGCGTCTCTCCGATTTCACTTGATGCTATTGAGCAGGTCCAGGTAAACGTTGCCCCTTATGATGTTCGTCAGGGTAATTTTGTAGGCGCAGGTATAAATACCGTAACAAGGAGCGGTAATAATGAATTTTCAGGTTCAGTCTATTATGATTTTAGAAACCAGGGACTCGTTGGTACTAAAGCTGGAGACCGAAACTATGATCCCGGTACATTTAAATATAATTTATTCGGCGTCCGTTTGAGCGGTCCTATTATACAAAACAAATTATTTTTCTTCACGGATTTTGAAAAAGATAAGGATACACGTCCGGGAACAAATTATGTTGCTAATACCGGTCAAGCCGTTGGGGGAAATGTAACAAGGGTTAAAGCTTCTGACCTTAACCAGCTTAGCACTTATTTGAAATCAAATTTCGGATATGATACCGGACCTTACCAGGGTTATAATCAGGAAACTCCCGCAACAAGGTTTTTAATAAGGTTTGATTATAATCTTAACAATACTAATAAAATAAGTCTACGGTATAATCAACTTGATTCCCAGACAGACGTTTTAGAATCAAATTCCAGTTCATTGGGCTTCGGCAGCCGGAGAAGCAGTACAAATGCTTTAAACTTCCAGAATTCAAATTATATTATCCTTGAAAATATCCGATCAATAGTAGGGGAGTGGAACTCAAGTTTCAGTAACAACATGGCTAACAATTTTATCGCAGGCTACACCTACAATGATGAGAGCCGTGATTCAAAGGGTAGCTTTTTCCCTCTTATTGAAATTCTTCAGGAAGGTACTCCTTACACGTCATTCGGTTATGAGCCTTTTACTCCTAATAATGAGCTTAGATACCACAGTTTTCAGATTCAGGATAATTTTACTATTTATTTAAAAGAACATTATTTAACATTCGGCTTTAGTGCTGAAAGCTATAGATCTGAGAACGTATTCTTCCCAGGTTCTCAAAGTGTCTATGTTTATAACTCTCTTGATGATTTTTATGCAGATGCAAATGCATATCTTCAAAATCCGAACAGGGATACTTCTGCCGTTAATCTGCGCCGCTTCCAGGTGCGCTATTCTAATATTCCCGGACAAACAAAACCGCTTCAGCCTTTAGAAGTTTTCTATGCCGGCATTTATGCACAGGATGAATTCCAGGTTAACAAAAATTTGAAGTTGACTGCCGGAATTAGAGCAGATGTTCCATATTTTGGAGATACAGGCTATGATAATCCCGACGCTGATAAGCTGACTTTTAGAGATGAAAATGGAAACGCTGTTACATATAATACTAAAAAACTCCCTGATGCCAATATTTTATTTTCTCCTAGAATTGGTTTCAATTGGGATGTTTTAGGTGATAGAAGCACACAATTACGCGGCGGTTCCGGAATATTTACTGGCCGTCCCGCTTATGTATGGATTTCCAACCAGATCGGTAATACAGGCGTATTAACTGGATTTGACCAGAAAGATAATACTAATCAAAGACCATTCAATCCTGATCCTAATTATTATAAACCTAAAAATGTAACTGGTGCGCCTGCTTCAACTTATGAGTTGGCCTTAACTTCTCCGGATTTTAAATTCCCACAGCTCTGGAGAAGTAATATTGCAGTTGATCAAAAATTGCCTTTTGATGTAGCCGGGACATTAGAATTCCTCTACAACAGAGATGTGAACGGAATTGATTATATCAATGCAAATTTGCCGGCTGCACAGACAAATTTTGAAGGTGTTGATAATCGCCCAAGATGGACTAATAATAGGATAAACGCAAATGTTATTGACGCTACTGTTTTGAAGAACGAAAGTAAAGGTTACTCATGGAATTTAGCTGCTTCATTAGAGAAATATTTTAATGACGGCTTATTTGCCAAAGCCGGTTACGGTTATGGAGTATCCAAGAACACGGTTGATCCCGGTTCTATAGCTTACGGTTCATGGTCTGGAAATCAAATTTCCGGTGATCCGAACAATCCTCCTGTAGCATATTCGAGCGCTTACGGCGGTGGAACACCAGGTCATAGAATTTTTGCTGCTGTTTCTTACCGTAAAGAATATTTTAACTTTGGCGCTACTACTATTTCATTGTTCTGGCAGGGAATACGTAATAATATTTTTGGCTTTAGTGATTATAGTTATACTTTCAGCGGTGATTTAAATGGTGATGGAGCAACAAATAATGATTTAATATATATACCGAGAGATCAATCCGAAATGAATTTTCAGGAATTTACCGCTTCAGGTAAAACCTTTACTGCCGCGGAACAAGCTGCCGCCTGGAATGCATATATTGAACAGGATGATTATCTAAAAGAAAATAGAGGGAATTATGCAGAACGGGGCGCTGCTCATCTCCCGATGGTGTTTAGAGCCGATATTAGCATTATACAGGAAGTATTTACCGACCTTATTGGTAAACGTAATGCATTGCAATTCAGGATTGATATTCTGAACTTCGGAAACCTTTTAAATAAGAGTTGGGGCGTTGGGCAGAAGTTTACAGCAGGAAGCAATAGTAATATTCAACCTTTAACTAACCCTTCAGTCGACGATCAGGGAAGAGCTATGTATAGGTTGAAACAGATTAACGGTCAATTAATTTCAAAGTCTCTCGAGTATAACAATTCACTTGATGATGTGTACCAGATTCAATTTGGATTAAGATATACATTCAATTGACGTGATAAAAAGCACAGTACGAAGTAATAAAAACCATAGATTTATTGCTTCCTATTATTCTTGTTATTATTTTTTTACCGCTAGCAAAAATAAAATTTGACCCTTTCAAAGGGTTCTCCCCTGCCCTTTGATGGTAACGGGTCGCACCCAGTGTTTCCCCAACACTGGGTTGTTTATTTTAAAGCCCTTTTATCACTCAAATGCTAAAAAATATTTCCCAATTTTATTTCATAATTCGTTAAACAACTCATAAAGCCCTATGTCCCTAAAGGTATTCTCAATATACCATATATTATAAATATTATTGTTATGTTTAACTATGTCAAAAATAAAACTTTCGGTTATTTTTTAATAAAAGGTACTGTTTGAGAATTTCTTCGATAAGATTCTAATCTGTAGAATATATAAACGAAAAAAAATAAATTAAAAATATAGCCATTACGGAGATAAAGAAATAGTTACAATAACTTGGGCTGAAGAACTGATACAATATTCTGATATCGGTTCTTCAAAATGTAATTATTTAGACAAATCAGGCTTTTATTGTATCCTAGCCGGCGTATACAATGAAAGTAAAAAAAATTGGGAGGAGCTCACTCCGCTTTATTTATCCAAAGCATTTCCCGAAACTCTAAGAGAAAGAATAAAAGAGCCACATGATTCTTTCCATGGAATAAATAAGTTTCTTAATGAAAAACCTGAACAGAATCTGCTGGTTATGTTGGGAATATTCACGGATATATCTAACCACAAAGTCTCGGAAGATTTATTTAATGCTGTAAAACATTGTTTAATTAATACTAATAGACCCCTGAGTAATCCCTCCTACATTGAAAACTATACCGGCAATCTATTAGGAATAAATAATGAAGGGAATTTCCATCCATTAAAAGAAAAATCGATCTGCCGGGTTTAATTACAACAGAATCAGATCTTTTATAATCAACAAATGAATTGTGCCGCAAATAACAATCTCAATCATTATCGACTAATCTCTCTTGACTTTCAAATTCATTATGTTAAACTTTGTTTTAGAAATTGATAATTAATTTTATCAATTTCAGATTCTAAAATTCATTAATTTGAATTTTGGAATTATGATTGGATGGAAAAGTACTTAGCATAAAAACTAACGAATACCATCCAATCTTTTTTATAAAAAAACCTTTATGCCTTTTCGGTTCCCAAACCCCAAATCATTTAAGAGGTGGCTGAAACCTTACCTTTTGGTCTCCTCTGAATGATATCCTAAAATCTTTTTCAATAAAAATTATTACTTGTTGATAGTATTGAAGGGGTTATTCACAAATCAAAAATCATATAATTAATATCACAATCAATAGACTACAACCATAAAAACAGACCACACTTAATATTTTCCTTGCAAATAGATTATAATTAGATTAGATTATTACTAATCAAAAATCAGAAAGATAAAATACAGTTTAGAATTACCTCAACATTTTTATTTATTTTTTTTAACTCAGCTTAAGTATAACCTGAAAAACCTACTTTGGTATCCTAAGGTAAGATTCATTAAACTAACAATAAAAAAGGAAAGTATCATGAATATTTATATAGGCAATTTGTCCAGAGATGTCACTGAAGATGAATTGAAAGGATTATTTTCAAAATATGGAAGTATAAAAGAAGTTAAAATTATTAAGGATCCATATTCAGGCGAATCAAAAGGGTTTGGCTTTTTGGAAATGTCTAATTCATCCGAAGCTCAGAAAGCTATCAGTGAATTAAATTCAAAGGAATTAAAAGGGAAAAAATTAACTGTGAACGAGGCAAGACCTCGAGAAGATAAAAGAGGTGGTGGAGGTAGAGAAAGAAGAGGCGGGGGCGGCAGAGAAAGAAGCTGGTAAGCTTTACCTGCTCATTTTAAGGATTTGTGGTTCACTTCGTATAAATTGCTGCAATACTTAAGTTCATTTGCTTCATGATAAAAGATTGAAAAACAATGCCCGGCGCATTAAGCGGGCATTGCTGTTTTGTCAGATATGCAAACCGAAAAATTTATAAGCTAAATAAAGAACATCTGACTGCTCAAAGGGTTTTTCTAAAACTTTGCAATTTGATTTAGATGTGTCATCTAAAATCACATTTAGATCAATAGTAAGTCATCTTTGATTGGAACAAACTTTGTGGCCTGTTCAATCAAGGAATTTGCTGTTAGTTCTTGAACGCCATATACTTCAACAATAATATTATACTCTTTTTTTATCTTATTGATCAGCAAGCCAAAATCACCATCGCCGGATGCTAGAACTATGATATCCGATTGTCTTACATAGTCAAGTATATCAATTGTTATTCCTATATCCCAATCTCCCTTTCTTGAACCGTCACTTCTTTGTATAAATGGTTTAAGCTTCACTTCAAAACCCATATTTTCCAATATCTTTTGGAATTTAATCTGTTTTTCATCTCCTTTATCTATTGCGTAAGCTATAGCTTTTATTAGCTCCCTGTTATTAACGGCATCAAGAATAAACCGGTTATAATTAAAGTGACAACCATATATTTGCTTAACTGTGTAATAAATGTTTTGCACATCTACAAATATTGATACTCTTTTTAACATTTCTAAAGTAATTAATAACTGAAGTTACACAAACATTGTCTGAATGGAATAAAATTTACAAAGCAAGGCTGACAATATTTCTAATAATGAACCCGTTTTCTTTAACAAAGGGCAGTGCTCTGTCTGCTTCACTGATATTCAAACTACGGGTTGCTCTGAAAATTACCCCGCCTCCAAATGTAATATTTAAAGTAGTACTAGGGATAATGAAATTTATGGAAGGACCAGCATAAAGAATTGCTCCACCTTCAGCCTCATCTGCTTCCCAGAATCCTTCAATGTCCTGTCCAACAACTTCTATACCCAGGCTAAATGATTTGGTTAATTTATAAGAAAATCCCACACTTGTTGTAAGGTCTATTTTATCACGGTCCGGTGAGAAAGGATGTTCAAAAAGAAGATTGCTGTAAATTTGCCATGATTGAAAATTCTTTCCCACTATAAATCTGCTTATTAAGACATTCGTTCCGAAATATTCGTGAAGATATCCCAGTCCCGCTGAAAAATCTAAAAAATCTTTCTCTTTTGTATTCAATAAATTTGCAGTTAATTCTGTTTGCATTGTTAACCTGGTTATTCCATTTGTAAATGCTAAGCCAGTATGATTAAAAAAAGTAAAATATTTCCCTAGATTAACACGGAGCCCTAAATCCTGCTCAAAGTCATCAACACCTATAGGTTGAAATGTTTTTTGACCATAGGCTGCTTCATAATTAACTAAAAATGATTTATTCATATAATTCTGAGTGGTAAACGTAAATAAATAGGGAAGGTTTTGAGAATATGTATAAGAAGCGCCAAAAATAACAAAAAAAAGAAAATATTTTATTAAATACATATTTTTTATCCTTCTGAAAGTTCTGATCAAACTTCTAAAATCCTGAAATTTAATACGAACAGATTCAAAATACAAAAATTTACTTAATTAAGAATAGTAAATTCCTAGAAAACTCCACCACTTCATGCATACATTCGCATCATTCATTAATTAATAATGAATAATCACATTTATTTAAGCAGGATAGCTTTCATAGTTTTATTATATTTTCCGCAGGATGTATGAATAAAGTACATACCCGAAGGCAAATCAGATGCATTCCAGTTGAAATTATATGTTCCCGCTTCAAGGATATCTTTATAGATTGTTTTAACCTCACGTCCTGTAATATCATAAACAGTTATTTCCGTATAACTTTTTTCATTTGTTATCAGTTTGATAGTTGTCTGTGGATTGAAAGGATTTGGATATACAGATAAGCTGTAAGTCTGAACTAAACCGGAAGATCTGTTATCTACAGAAGTGACATTAGCAGTATCTTCATAAAAAAATGTATAAGCGACTCCCCCTTTGCTGAACCAGGATTGTGAGAGCTCAGTTTTATTAAACTTATACCCATAACCGTTAGACCTTGCCGGATCATGAACAAGGGGATTTCCCTGAGCATCAAATCCTGCCAGCATCATCAGATGACCTGTATAAAGTGGTGGCCCGACAGACATTACGATTCTCCCCCCTGCAGCCAATACTTTCTGTGCCTCGCTCCATGTCCTATATCTTGTAACGGAACCATTTAATTTATATTCGGCAGCGTTCTGTACCGCTCGCGGCCAGATTCCAAACATACCATAATAGTTATCATAATTATCTCTTGCGAATTGTAAAGGATCCACTTTAATATTGTAGCTTCTCAAAACCATGCTGACAGATGTAGGAGAACAAATATCTCCTCCTATACCGGGATCAAGTGCATATTGATAATAATGCTGTGTGGTTATAAATATAGAAGATGGTTTATCATTTACGATTGAGGTTATATCAATAGGAGTTTTGCTGTCGCTGGCATAAAAACTCAGCTTGTATAAATCCGGCGATGGTTCACCCGCATCTGTTCTTTTCATAACAACCTGGAACTGCCATTTAGAGTAATATGAGTTAAGAACAGCATTATCAATATCGATCTTACCTCCGCTAAATGTGGTGGAACCATATGAAGGCCAGATATTATCCTTCCAAAAACCAATTGTAAGCCATGGAGACCAGCTGGTTTTATAAAATCTCATTAAAACCTTGAAACTGCTTTTATTGTCAGGTACATGACCGTTCCATGATGGCAGCCCGCGATCAAAAGGGAAACCTGAAGAATCGGTTTTAAATATAACAGTGCCGTCGGTGAAACCATCAGATAACATTACGCTTTTGCCATCTGCGGAAATTTCAGTCCCGCTCATCTTTTCAATCCTCATCATAAGGCTGTCATTTTGATATGAGTAAAACTGATCAGGATAAGGTTGCCCTAAAGCAATAAATGATAATAATAAAAAAATCAGTAAAAATATTTTAATCATATAGTTCCGTAAAAAGATTATGAAAACATTAAAGTAATTCTAACTTCAGCTAATTTTAAGGTTTACAATAATTCAATTTACTGTTTTAAGTAAAGAAATTCAATTAATAATGGTCAATGGTCATTTATGGTCATTGTTTTGATAGTCATTTGTAGTCATTATTGAAAAGATTTGTTTTTAGTTTGTTATAGGTTTAATGCGGTGATAAGACGGTTTCAAAACGGTTTTAAAACGATTTCAAAACGGTTTCAGAGTGGTTGAGAATCTTATATATTAAAGGAACAGGTAATCGATGGTTAGTCATTCTGCAATTACTGTTTATTCTATTTGATATATTATGAATAATTGAGATATAATTACATATATGGATAAGAAAGTTATGCAGCACTTTTCTTCTTTTTTTGTTCCAGGCTTTTCTTCAATAAAGTCATCATATCAATTACTTCAGCTTGTTTTTTCGGTTTTCCTTTAGCTTTCGGTTTTTTGCCTTTTGCTTTAGCTTCAATTATTTTTTTTAAATCTTCAATGTAAGTATCTTCATAATCTTCCGGTTTAAATTTTGCTGAGGAATTTTCGATAAGCTCGACAGCAATTTTCAGTTCCTTTTCTTTAACAGATTTTGAATCAGGCAGATTCAATTCATTATAGTCTCTGATTTCTTCATTATATCTGAGCTGGTTGAAGACCAAAAGTTTACCGTAGGGTTTAACAACACCGATATGTTCCCGGTTTCTCATCACAAAACTTCCAATACCGACTTTTTTTGTTTTTTTTAAGGCTTCTCTTAATAAGGAGTAGGCTTTAATCCCGGCTTTTTCCGGTTCAAGATAATAAGGTTTATTATAAAAAATTGAATCGACTTCGGATTCATTAACGAATTCAGTAATGTCAATTGTCTTTGTTTTTTCAATATTTGCTTTTTCAAAGTCCTCTTTATCAAGTACTACGTAATCGCCTTCTTTATATTCATACCCTTTTACAATATCTTCCCACGGTATTTCTTTTCCATCTTCCCTGCAAACACGCTGATATTTTACAGGGCAGAGGTCTCCCCGCCTCAGCATATCAAGATCGAGTGTATTGTTTTCCGAGCCGCTGTATAATCTAACCGGTATGTTTACAAGTCCGAAGCTTACTGATCCAGACCAAATTGATTTCATATTCAAACTTTTCTTTTTATTAACATATATTAAATCCTTTTGGATAAATTGCAAATGACAGCAAGCAATTCTTTGGGAATAAATTCCTAAGAACCAGGAATAAATTCAAACCGGAATATTCAAATAACAAACCAAAATAGAATTAGAAGAAAATAAAGAAGTAGTCAGTTATCCGGGATTCCAAAAAACAAAAGACAAAATTCAAATTGCAAACTCAAGCAGAATGGAAAAGCTTTTTATATGATATTTGATTTTTTACTTTGAAAATATGCAGATGACTGCGGACGGAAAAGATAATATGAAACAAGAATGAGAAGTAATATATGAATTACCAATTCAAAAGAAGAATTCCATATACTTATTATAACATGCGCCATCAACCAAACAGCAAGAAGCCAGCGTGCCCAATTAGCACCATAGAGCATAAATACTCCGCTAACAGCAGCCGTTAGCCTCAATAATAAAATAAGGCTGTATACAATAGGAGTATAACTTCTAAATTCTGCAGCACTATGGAAAGTTTCTATACCAAAAACAGGCAGGAGACTTGCGATAAATGCTGCGATTCCAAAGACAATGAAAATCCAGCAAATTAAAGTAATTGACAAAGGCCGCTTATCCATAAATTTTTATCCTCTTAAATCCACTCCGGAGCTTCAACAGTTCTTTCTCCTCCGGCATCGCCTGTATTTAAAGTACCTGCCGGCTCTACCATCATTAGACTGCATTCTGTTTTTGCAGAAGGTTTATGTTCAACTCCTTTCGGAACGATATACATTTCTCCTTTTTTTAAACTTATGCTTCCGTCCCGGAATTCAATATCCAGTTCTCCATCCATAATTATAAAAGCCTCATCGGTTTCCGGATGATTATGCCAGATAAATTCACCTTGAAGCTTAGCTACTTTGAATTGATAGTCATTTATTTGAGCAATTATTTTAGGCTTATAATACTCGTTTATTTTATCAAATTTCTCTTTGAAGTTGATGGTCTTATATTCCATTATTTTTTCCTTTTTCTAAAGAATTGAAAAACCGGTTTTTGACACCTTCTCTATTATATGAATGACTCCATCTACTATAATTATTTTCAACCCATTCAGCAGCAATTTGCTTTGAACCTGTATTTCCGGAAATTACAGAATAAAATATACGGCATAAATTCAAAACAAAATATGATAGAAAATGACTATTTCCAAGCACTAATTTATTTTTTGTATTGAAGAAACTCCATTAAGATTTTAGTATAAATTTCCGAATATTATCAAAATAAGGATGTCGTCCCTAACGGGACTTTGGTTTCATTGGGTTGTAAATTTTCTATAGATATTTAATCCCAAAAGGGATTTAGAATCTAAAATTTCTTAGTGAATCCTAGTGTCCTTATATCTTTGGTAAACAAACACGCGGAAGGTTATTATATATTTTATTATTTTTGTAAGATTTCTAAAATTTTAATTAGATAATTATGACATCAAATGAAATAAGAGAACAGTTTTTAGATTTTTTTAAGAGTAAGCAGCATAGAATAGTACCAAGCGCTCCCGTAGTTCCTTTTGATGATCCTACTTTGCTTTTTACTAATGCCGGAATGAACCAGTTTAAGGATGTTTTTCTGGGAAAAGGGAAAAGAGATTATACACGTGCGGCAGATACTCAAAAATGTATACGGGTAAGTGGGAAGCATAATGATCTTGAAGAAGTCGGGTATGATACTTATCACCATACCTTTTTTGAAATGCTGGGTAACTGGTCATTTGGAGACTATTATAAAGAAGAAGCTATTGTATGGGGCTGGGAGCTTTTAACCGATGTCTGGAAACTTCCAAAAGAGAGATTATGGGCAACGGTTTACAGAACAGACGACGAAGCTTTCGAGTTATGGAAAAATAAGACCGATATAAATCCCAATCATATTCTTAGATTCGATGAAAAGGATAATTTCTGGGAAATGGGTGAGACGGGTCCATGCGGACCTTGTTCGGAAATTCATATAAGTCTTAGTAATGACTATGATAATCCAGATCTGGTAAATGCGGGTACACCGGAATGCATTGAAATATGGAACCTGGTTTTCATTCAATACAATAAAGATGAAAAAGGAGAACTGCATGAATTACCTGCAAAGCATATAGATACGGGAATGGGATTTGAAAGAGTCTGTGCTATTCTGCAGGGGAAAAATTCAAACTATGATACAGATGTTTTTACCCCATTAATAGAAGCGACATCGAAGCTTTCGGGAATAAACTATGAGAAAGAATCTGATAAAATCTCAATGCGTGTAATTGCAGATCATATCAGAGCACTGACATTTGCTATTGCGGATGGAGCAGTTCCTGGAAACGAAGGACGCGGTTATGTCTTAAGAAGAATTCTCAGAAGGGCTGCCAGACATGGGAGAAAATTAAATTTAACCGAACCTTTTCTTTTTAAACTGGTTGATGTATTGGCTTCTGCAATGGGAGATGTTTTCCCTGAATTGAAGCAAAAACAAAGCTATATTGAAAAAATTATAAAAGGAGAAGAGGAGAGCTTTTATTCAACTCTTGACAGGGGGATTGAATTATTTGACGAATTACTAAAGGGTTTAACCTCAGAGGGATTAAAAATAATTCCAGGTGAGGATGTCTTTAAGTTATATGATACTTTCGGATTTCCGGCTGATTTAACCAATGTTATGGCAAAAGAAAAAGGATTTGATATTGATGAATCCGGATTTAATAAGTTAATGGAGATGCAGCGGGAACGGGGAAGAGAAGCGACTAAAGATAAATTTGCATCTGTTAATATATCTTTAAATGATTTAAAGGATTTCAATCTCTCTGAAAAGGAAAAATCGGAATTTATAGGTTACGATGAACTGAAATCTAAAGCAAAAATAATAGGACATAAAAAAGAAAACGGCAATGATCTCATTATTCTCGATAAAACTCCATTTTATGTTGAAGCAGGAGGTCAGATTGATGACCATGGGAATATTATATTGAAATCCACTTCTTTAAATGTTCTCGATGTAGCGAAAATTGATAATAAGACTATACATGTAGTTGAAAATGAAGGCCAAAAAATTATTCAACCCGGTGAAGAGGTAATAGCAAATGTAGATGAAAAGCGGCGATGGGATATTATGAGAAATCATACCGCAACGCACCTTCTCCATGCTGCTTTAAGAAAAGTTCTTGGAACTCATGTACATCAGGCTGGTTCGTATGTAGGTCCCGACAGGCTTCGATTTGATTTTACCCATTATTCGAAATTGAGCGAAAGTGAAGTAAAAGAAATTGAAGCAATAGTTAATGAAAAATTAAGAGAAAATATCCCGCTTCAGCATCATAGAAATATCCCTTTTGATGAAGCAAAGAAGATGGGAGCCTTAATGTTCTTCGGGGATAAGTACGGGGATAAAGTAAATGTTGTTCAGTTCGGAGAGTTCAGTAAGGAATTCTGCGGGGGTACGCACGTTAAGAATTCTTCTCAAATAGGATTATTTAAGATAATTAGTGAATCGTCCATTTCAAGCGGGGTTAGGAGGATTGAAGCGGTTACCGGTTTAGGAGTAGAAAATTATATTGATTCACAGATAATTCATCTTAAAAAATCGGAAGAGAAGATTGCAGAACTTTTTGAAGGAAGAAAAAAACTTGAAAAAGAGATATCTGAATTAAAACTGCAAAGCAAATTAGGTCAGCTTGATTCAGTTATTTCAAAGCCGAAAGATTTAAATGGTATAAATATCTATAAGTCTGAAATTAATGCTGAAAATATGGACGAGCTGAAATCATTTGGTGATGAGTTAAGGAATAAGATTAAAGGTGGAGTTGGAGTTTTAATATCGAAAATAGATAATAAGGCTGCAATTGTCTGTATAGTAACAGATGATTTGATAAAAGAAAAAAAATTAAGTGCGGGTAAAATTGTTGGGGAGCTTGCTAAAATTAGTAGGCGGGGGTGGGGGAGGAAGACCCCATCTTGCAACTGCCGGAGGGAGGGACACCTCTAAAATTAAAGAAGCTCTAGAAAGAGTTGATGAAGTTGTGAATAGTTTTTTATAAATTTATAATTATTATAATTATAAATTTGAGTAGAATAATGCGAATAAAAGAAACCTTATTTGAATATCGAATTGATTCTTGGTTTGGAAAAAGTAAATTATTCAATGGCGATATTATTGAAATTATGTCAAAAATAGATACAAAATATCAATTTGACCTAATAATTACTTCTCCTCCATACAATATTGGTAAAGAATATGAAACTAAAAAATCAATTGAAACTTATTTAATTGAACAAAAAAGAATTATTAATAAATTAAAAAATGTTCTTTCGGAAAAAGGTAGTATTTGTTGGCAAGTTGGAAATTATGTTAAAAATGGAGAGGTATTTCCTTTAGATATATTTTACTACCAAATCTTTAAGGAACTTGGCTTTCAACTAAGAAATAGAATTATTTGGTATTTTGGACATGGATTACATGCGAGTAAAAGGTTTTCAGGTCGTTATGAGACAATTTTATGGTTTACTAAATCTTCTAATTACATTTTTAATTTAGATGATGTAAGAATACCATCTAAATATCCTGGTAAAAGACATTTTAAAGGAGAAAAAAAAGGGCAATTATCGGGAAATCCAAAAGGGAAAAATCCTTCAGATATTTGGGAAATTTTAGAAGATGATTGGAACAAGGAGATTTGGAATATACCAAATGTTAAGTCTAATCACCCTGAAAAAACCATACATCCTTGTCAATATCCTATTGAATTGGTTGAAAGATGCATTTTAGCATTCACAAAGGAAGATAGCTGGGTATTAGACCCATTTGCGGGTGTAGGTTCCACAATTATAGCAGCAATTAAAAATAAACGTAATGTTATTGCAGTCGAAAAAGAAGAGAAATATTGTAACATTGCTGAAGTAAGGGTAAATAAATTTTAAATCTGGTGAATTAAAGTTAAGACCAATTAATAAACCTATTCATATACCATCTCCAAATGACAAAGTTGCTCAATTACCAAATGAATGGTTATTTAATACATGAAATTAGCGCAAAAATACTCTCATTTAAATGGTGAAGAATATTTAATTGTACATCATGAGGATGAGTACAAAGAAATTGAAAATGTTATAAGTAAGATTGATGCAAAAAAACATTTAACCAAAGAATCTGAAGAAAAAAATAAAAAGGGAAGATATGTCTATAGTCCTACTTCATTAAATGAAAATTTCAAAAAGTTACTATATGAATTAGGATGGGAAGAACAGAGGAGAAATTTTTATGTTTCAACAGATCCAAATATTGTTAAGATAATAGAACCACTTGAGTATAAACAGCAGAAAGAAATATTAAAAAAACTTAACCAACCCCTATTTAATTCCTACAATCAAACAGATTTTGTAAAAAATAAAATAGCTGTTGAGGTGCAATTAGGAAAATACTTTGCAGTAACATATGATTTGTTTGTAAAACATTTATCTTTTTATACAGGACAAATAATAAATGTTGGTATTGAAATAGTCCCTACTAAAAATATGCAAAAAAATATGTCCTCAGGCCCACCTTGGTTTGAAAAAGAAGTACATAACGTTTTAAGACACGGAAGAACAAATCCCCCAGTACCTATATTAATCTTAGGTATTGAACCTTGAATGGCTAAAACAAGATTAAAATATATTTGCGCAAACTGCGGTTACGAATCTCTTCGCTGGCTCGGTAAATGCCCGGAATGTGAAAACTGGAATACTTTTACCGAAGAAATTATTGAAGAAAAGAAAAGACAGCCGAAAGCATTTAAAGGAACGGTTACTTTAAGTAAGATAAGTGAAATTACTGCCAACGAAGAAGACAGAATTAAAACCGGGATAAATGAATTTGACCGGGTATTAGGAGGAGGATTGATGCCCGGTTCTATAGTCCTTTTAGGAGGAGATCCCGGAATCGGGAAGTCTACTTTAGCTATGCAGGCAGCTTCTGGAATTAAGCAGAAAGTTCTTTACGTAACTGGGGAAGAATCTGCAAAACAAATTAAAATTAGAGCTACTAGATTAAAAATCAATTCCGATAATTTTTATATTCTTTCCGAAACAGACTTAAATATAATTTTAACAGCAATTGTTAATCTGTCACCCGATGTGGTAGTAATCGATTCAATCCAAACTACATATCGAAGCGAACTTGATAATTCCCCGGGAACTATTACCCAGATAAGGGAATGCGCCTCCTTATTAATGGAAGAAGCAAAAAAGAAACATTTTTCGGTAATTATTATCGGCCATGTAACCAAGGAAGGAATGATTGCTGGTCCTAAAATATTAGAGCATATAGTGGATACAGTCCTCCAATTTGAAGGAGAGAATAATCATTCGTTCAGAATACTACGCGCTCAAAAAAACCGGTTTGGCAATACAAATGAAATCGGGATATTTGAGATGATGGAAACCGGGCTGGTTGAGGTTAAAAATCCAAGTGAACTGTTTATCAGCCAGAGAAAAAACGGCATTCCCGGCTCCGTTATTACTTCAAGTATGGAGGGCACCCGGCCTATTCTACTTGAGGTGCAGGCTCTAGTGACTCCATCTAACTATGGCTATCCACAAAGAGTATCTACCGGATTTGATCAAAGGAGATTATCTATTCTTTTAGCCGTTCTGGAAAAAAGAGCAGGACTAAGAGTATCTGCCAATAATGTGTTTGTCAATATGGCTGGAGGAGTGAAAATTAATGAGCCTGCTGTTGATTTAGCTGTCTGCTGCAGTATAGCTTCAAGTCTGCAGGATAAAATAATTGACAGTAAAATTTTAGTAATGGGTGAAGTCGGTCTCGGGGGTGAAGTTAGAAGTATTGGAAATATTGAGAAAAGAATACAGGAAGCAAAAAAGTTAGGGTTTAAAACTATTATTCTGCCTGCTAATAACTTAAAGGGAATCGAAATAGGCGAATCTATCAATATACATGCTGTTGAAAGTTTGAATGAAGTTCTTGAATTACTTCTCCGACTAAAAATTTATCTCATATCAATAGGCTTCTATGGCTTTAATGATACGTCAAGATTACATAATGAGAATGATTGAACAGCTCGTTAAAGTGCTCGCGAAAATTCTCTTTAATAAAAAAGAAGGCAGCTATCAGGAAGCAATAAATAATGTAGATACCGCTTTTAAAAATATATTAGGACTGGATTTCAATTTACTCAATGCTTTATCAGCTAAAGATATAATATCTTTATTGGAGATTGCAAAAGATAATTCATCAATAAACATTAAATGTATTGTCATTGCAAAATTATTAAAGGAAAGAGCTGATATAAAAAATATAAGTAATAAAAAGTCAGTTAAATTCTGCTTACGATTATCAGAGAGCATTAAGTCTTATTTCTGGAAGGTATCCTCAATAATAAAAATACGGATATATCTTTAAGTGATTATTATGCTGACGTTAACGATATAGTCAAAAAATTAGGTGATGAAATATCGGAAGAAACAAGATTTAAACTATTCCGGTATTATGAGCTGTCAGGCGATTTTGATAAAGCCGAGAAAGAACTGTTCATACTTAGAGATGTGGACTTTCCTGATATTACGGATGAAGGGATTAAATTTTATCAAAAAATGCTTAAATTAAGTGATGAAGATTTAAGAAAAGGGAATCTTTCCAGGGAAGAAGCAACGCAAAGTTTGACAAATTTATTGAGAGGATAAGCACACCCTGTCTTTTAAGAAATGGCTCAATATTTGTTTTATATAAATTGCTAAAATATTAATCTGGTTGTATTTAGCCTATTTCAATAAAATTGATAATAAAAAAAGAAAAATTAAATGAGAAAAATTCTACTTACACTTTTATTTTTATCAGTTTCAATTTATTCGCAGGAGATGCCTTTCCATAAAGGTGTGAATCTGACAAACTGGTTTCAGGCAAGCAATCCTCAGAGTATTCAATTCAATAAATTTTCAAGAACTGATTTAGAAAGAATAAAATCACTTGGAGCCGATGTTATAAGACTTCCAATAAATCTTCAGGGAATGACGGAAGGTTCTCCGGATTATAATCTTAACCCTCTTTTTGAATATATGCTCGATCAGGTTTTAGACTGGGCTGAAGACCTTCAAATTTCGTTGATCCTGGATAATCATGTAACCGAATCTATCACCACGGCTATTGAGCCTTCCTTAATAAAAGCCTGGTCTAATATAGCAGAAAGATATAAAAACCGGTCAAATTATATTTATTATGAGATACTCAATGAACCCCATGGTATCTCGGATCAGCAGTGGAACAAAATTCAGCTTGATGTGCTAAATTCTATAAGAGCAATTGATACCACACATACGGTAATTGTAGGACCGGCAAACTGGAATAGTTATAATAATCTATCTGCCATGCCTGTTTATGCAGATACTAATTTAATTTATACATTTCATTTTTATGATCCTTTCGTCTTTACACACCAGGGAGCAAGCTGGACTGATCCTTCAATGGTGTCCCTTAAAGGAGTTCCGTTTCCTTATAATTCTGCTTCAATGCCTGCCTGTCCTGCTGAACTTAAAGGGACATGGATTGAAAGCAGTTTAAACAATTATTCAAATGATGGGACTGAAAATAATGTATATAAACTAATAGATATAGCAGATAAATTTCAGAAAAATAGGAAGGTAAGAATATACTGCGGTGAACTCGGTGTATATATGGAGAATGCTTCCGACAGCAACAGAACATACTGGTACAGTATTATGAGGCAATATCTTGAATCTAAAAATATTGCATGGACTACATGGGATTATCAGGGAGGTTTCGGTCTCTTTAAAAAAGGAAGTAATGAACTTTTTGATTATGATCTTAATATACCTTTACTGAATGCGCTTGGATTTAATATCCCCGAACAGCATCAATATGAATTGAAACCCGATTCTGCAGGCTTTGATATTTATACCGATTACATTGGAGAAAATATACTCGGCTATGGTTCTGGAACATCTGATTTTTGGAATAAGGATAATCCGGAAGGGGGAGAGTTTTCTATATACTGGACAGGAGCTTCACAGTACAATACCATCAGCTTTGTATCTAAACCTATCAAAGATCTGTCGCGGTTGGTTTCTGAAAATTATAATATTGATTTATATATAAAAGGTGATGCTGCGGTACCATTAGATATTCGATTTATTGATACTAAAGAGAATGCATCAGATCATCCATGGCGTATGCGTTATACTTTGAATGCTTCTAATGTTTCATATAATGGTACATGGCAGCATATAAATATACCGTTAAAAGATTTTACAGAACACGGTTCATGGGATAACAATACCTGGTACAACCCTGAAGGAAAATTTGACTGGTCAAAAATAGACCGTTTTGAGATTGACTCGGAATATGGAGATATGGGAACAGCGGAATTGTGGTTTGACAACATAAAAATTGTTAATCCCGAAGCTCTCTTTGTTAAGGATAATGATAATAAAGAGATGACATTTAAATTAACATCAAAATTATCCTAACCCGTTTAATCCTTCTACGACTATCGAATATACAATTGCCGAGAAAAGTTTTGTAACAATAAACGTATATGATCTTTTAGGAAGAGATGTTGCAGATCTTGTCTCCGGAGAAAAAAATACAGGTTCTTATAATGTTGTTTTTAATGGAGCTAATTTATCTTCGGGGATTTACTTATATAGACTTAATGCTGTATCCGGTGATGGACAGATTACATACGAGGCAGTAAAAAAACTTATGTTAATAAAGTAAGTCAATGGTATTAACCAAACCTCCGAGGTTTTTAGAAACCTCGGAGGTTTTCTAACCTTTAGCAACTATTCTCCGTTGAGCTACCACAATTAACCCGAGCATTCCAAGATCACTATAAAGCAGAGGCGCAAATACCGGTGCAAAAACAAGCATCCTTTCCAGACTTATCTTCCCGGTTCCGGCAAGATCGGCAGAGAGATGAAATCCAAAACCCATTACACCGACTACTATAGCAGCTATCATTGTCCAGAAATAAACAAGTTCATCTTTTTTAGACCAGTGATGAGAAAGAGCTATGGTAAGCACAACAGAAGTTGCAAACAAACCGAATATAATGGCTATTAATTTATATACACTATATCCATATTGTGCATGATCTATTATGGAGGTGACGGCACTAGCCCCAAACCCTAAACCTACCAGCCACAAGAAATGTTTATCCCGCGAAATAGGTGCATGAAAAATACCAAGGCCCGGCACTCTTAAAACTCCAGGAGAATTTTCGACTTCTTCGGTAATTCCATATAATCCCAGCAAAGAAATTCCTGAAAAAGCTAACGGAGCTAAAATTGGAGAGCCGAAAACAAGCCATGCCCAGCTTAAATGGCCAAGCGGATTGAGCACCGCATTCATATGAAAAGCCATACCTATTATACCCACTAAAATCCCTCCCACCATTAATGCAATATGAATTAAAGCAGAAATTTTTTTGGGATTGGGCTGAAATGATATTATAAAGCATGACATTGCCCCTAACGGAAAAAAATAAATGGGTATCCATTCGTAAATAGGAATAAAGCTGTTAATAGAATGTGCCAGTGCAACGTCAATCCCCGTAAAAAAAAGATTTATTCCGACAAAAATTAATAATAACCGGTTCTTCTCCATCGGAATCCGGACATTGGCAAGATGGAAGATTTCAATATCATTCATTATCTGGTCCCTTTTCTATGTTCATCTCTTAATTTCTTTGCATCTTCTTTTACTTTATTAAGTTCTTTTAGTAATGGATATATTCCATGCCACTGGACAAAGTCAGGTCCCTGCATATAAGCTGCGAATTTTGCAGACCTTCCGTAATAATGCCACAGATCAAAAGCATCAAAGCTTATTTGTGTTGCGAAACGGTTCTTTAGTTATTATCCCGTCCTTAACTAATCCTTCTATTATATTGGAAGCTTCTTTGACTTTTGTATTTACGAATGCTGTCACACTATCCGCTCTGGTATAAAGGTTATTTACAAAATTTGGTGAATGACAACTGCTGCAGACAGATTTCATTGCTTCCCTGCCGTCAATAGCACCAGGTCTATCATTTGAAACAGCAGCGAATAAAAACTTGGATAATCTTTGACCTACATCGTGTGTTGTTCCCTGATTTCCGAACCCGCTCATATGACATGTTGCACAAGTAGGTGCAGGCATATCCTGTGTAGTTAATCTTCCCGGTTTCTGACTCCAGTTCCACTTTTCACCTTCGGTTTTATACATTACACCATGAGCTGATTCATCATAAATTTCCATTTGCGGATGATCAGGTCCCAGATGGCATTGTCCGCAAATTTCCGGTTTCCTAACCTGCTCTAATGAAAATTCATGTCGAAAATGACATTTATTACAATTCCCGATACTCCCATCTGCATTTGGTTTTCCAATTGAATGGCAATCCTGACAAGCAGCCGGAGTAACTGAAGGACCTTCGATATCAAACAATGAATT
Source organism: uncultured Ignavibacteriales bacterium (assembly GCA_963742995.1). Taxonomy (GTDB): domain Bacteria; phylum Bacteroidota; class Ignavibacteria; order Ignavibacteriales; family Ignavibacteriaceae; genus CAVQBP01. Next base: position 22,299 of record CAVUOL010000084.1, on the reverse strand, counting down.
TCTTGTAGCCGTTATAATTCCGTTAGGTCCCCTGTTTGCTTCAGGAATATTTTCATTAACAAATTTTTGCTGTTCCGGAGAGAAGTCTTCAAACCCATTTAAAGCCATCCATGCTGGTGCACCATGCCTACTATGGTCAAATTGCCTTGATTCTGAAGGATGACATTTTGCGCATTGTTTCGGGGAAGGCGAAACAGTAATAAAAAACCCCTGGTGTTCTTTACCCATGGGATTGGATTTTTCGACAACGTGACAATCTGTACATTTAACACCTGCTCTAGCCATTGTACTTACTGCAAATTGATTTACTATATCAGGCGAAACTCTTCTATGGCAGGTGGCACATTTATCAGCAGAATCAAAAACAACTGTATTCCCATTTCTTTCTATGGTAGTAGTTTCCCCGCCGCTTGGAAGCTGCGTGAATAAATAAATAATTAGTATTATTATAAGTGTGACTCCTGCCCCGATGACAAGAGTTTTTGGTAATTTATTCGGCATAGCACTCTCCCGGTTAATCAATTACAAAAGTATATTTTCCATATACTTATTCATTTTTTAAATATAATTAAATAATCTAAAATTTATATAACTTGCCATTGAATTTATTGCTTGACTTATTGCCGTTGGATTTAGAGGTTGTGTAAAAAATGAATTGCCCCGATATTTATGTCGGGGGAACAGGGAACACAAGAAATAAAAAAAACCACGGTTTTAGCCAAAATAAATGTGGCTAAAACCCTACTTTTCCTTAGGACTTTACCCACGAGCTAAAGCCGTGGCAATTCAAAGGAATTTTCGCACAGGCTCTTTATCCAATGTGTAACCTCAGCAATATAAATTTAGAATCCTTTTTCAATTCTATTCATCATACTACTAAGTTTTAGAAATTATTATTTTGAAAGTAAATTAAGTTTTATTATATATTTAAGTAAAAAAGGAGATATAATGGCTGAACAATTAAATAAAGAAGCTTTTTTGGAAAAAGTCTTTGATTATGAAAAGAATAAGGAATGGAAATATCTGGGAAATCTCCCCGCTGTAATTGATTTTTGGGCTCCCTGGTGTGGTCCTTGCAGAACAGTAGGACCTGTTATTGAAGAATTATCCGAAGAATATAAAGGACAGGTAAATTTTTATAAAATAAATACTGATGAAGAGCAGGAATTAGCAGGTGCCTTTGGAATTAGAAGTATTCCATCATTATTGTTTATCCCAGTAGAAGGCCAGCCTAAAATGGCAGTTGGTGCAGTTCCGAAAGAAAGTCTTAAAAAAGCTATTCAAGAAGAATTGCTAACATCCGCAGCATAAATGTTTTTAAGTTCAAGTTCAAGTGTATCTTGAACTTGAACTTATTCTTCCACTTATTAAACTCTTCTTTAATTAAAATAATTATTTAAATATCTGAACAACAGCTTCGGATTTATATTAACCAAAATTACCCCGCATGTAATAGTAATCCCGCTAATAATGGTTAAAAATGATATATTCTCATTGAGTATAGACCATGCGGCAATCACCGTAACAAACGGTTCAAAATATAAAAATGCTCCTACCCTTGACGATTCCATATCCTTTAATGATTGAGCCCAAAAAACATATGCTACGCCTGAACAAAGCAGTCCTAAAAAAAATAATGCAGTCCAGATTTCCAGGGAAAGATGAGAAATAATTTCAAAAGTTTTCCTGTCAATATTAAAAGGAATGATTATAACTGCCATAATTATAAACTGGAATAAAATTGTCATTAACGGGGGATATTTAATCGTGATTTTTTTATTTACCATTGAATAAATACTCCAGGTAAATGCACTTGCTAATATTAAAAAATCACCTTTATTCGAAATAAAATCAATAGAAGTAAAGTCCCCTTTGCTAATCAGCATCATCAACCCCAAAAAGGAAACTACAATCCCTATTATTTTAAATAGTGTAAACTTCTCACTGAAGATGAAGAATCCAAGGATTGCCATAAAGACAGGAGTGATTCCTATTATCCACCCTGTGTTTGATGCTGTAGTATACTTTAAACCGGTTACTTGAATCCATAGATGGAATACAGCAATTAAAGCAAGTATGAAAATATATCCGTGACTTTTTAAATTGATGGAAAAGCTTCTTTTTGTATATAGGGCTATAATGGATAAGAGAATTGAAGCCAAAATAAGCCTAATAAAAATAATTGTAATTGGATCTAATTTGTTTAAGGCAATCTTTGTCGCAATAAATGAAGCCCCCCAGAACAAGACTGCAGTTAATGGTTTCCAATATTTTAAAAAATGTTTTTCCAATGTTAATTATTTTTTTCAAGTCAAAAGATAATTAAAAACTTCTCAAAACAATTAAATATTCATCTTCGAAAAGATTTTAAATGATGTTATTGGTGTAAAGATGACATCTTTGAAATGAAAAAATAATTCTCTAACCTTTTATTAAAATGTAAATTTAATAAAAACTGATTTTTCAAAATTAAAGATGCCATCTTTTAAAGAATAATACTCTATTAGAGCGTATGTGAAGCGTATCTGAAGCGTATGTGGAACGTATGTAATATGGAGTTTTGGATGGGGTTAGATGCCGGTACATGAAGTGGGTGACGGGAATCCCGCATCTCTTATAAAGTATCTGAAATCTGGCATCCTGAATCTGATATCCAAAATGTCTTTCTATATATTGCTTTTCTTTTTTATATTTGAATTCCTAAACTTGAAGGAAAATGGATTCAAAATACGAAGCTGTAATTGGATTAGAAATTCATGCCCAGTTATTAACAAATTCTAAAATATTCTGCGGATGTTCTACTAAATTTGGAAATGCTCCCAATACAAACGTCTGCCCTATTTGTTTAGGTCACCCGGGTGTTTTGCCTGTCTTAAATAAAAAAGTAATTGAATTTACAGTATTAATGGGGCTAGCGACTAACTGTATAATAAATGAAAAATCGATATTTGCACGAAAGAATTATTTTTATCCGGATCTCCCTAAAGGTTATCAGATTTCCCAGTATGAAGAACCCATTTGTGAAAACGGATATATTAATATAGTGATGGAAGACAGCTCCCATAAAAGAATAGGTATAAAAAGAATTCATATGGAAGAAGATGCCGGAAAATCGATCCATGATCAGGGTTACGAAACTCTTGTAGATGTAAACAGGTGCGGGGTCCCTTTAATTGAAATTGTTAGTGAGCCTGATATAAGAAGCGGTACAGAGGCATATTTATATTTATCAAAAATAAAACAGATTGTACAATATCTCGGGATTTGCGACGGGAATATGGAAGAAGGCTCCCTGAGATGCGATGCAAATATTTCCGTTAGATTATTCGGTGAAGAAGAGCTTGGTACAAAAACCGAAGTCAAAAATATGAATTCTTTCAGGAATGTTGAAAAAGCTATAAATTATGAAGTGAACAGGCAGATTGAAACCCTGGAAGAAGGGGGTAAAATAATTCAACAGACTCTCCTTTGGAATGCAGATTTGAATGAAGCATACCCTATGCGAAGCAAAGAAGAAGCTCATGATTACAGGTATTTTCCCGAACCGGATTTACTCCCAGTCATAGTTAACGAAAATTGGAAAAACGATATCTTAAAGAATATGCCCGAACTTCCGGAAAGAAGGAAAGGAAGGCTGATTAAAAATTATAATTTACCTGAATATGATGCAGAACTGCTTACACAATCCCGTTCTATTGTTGATTATTATGAAAAAGTAATAGAAAAAACTGATGACTATAAGTCTGCCAGCAACTGGATAATGGGAGAAGTTTTAAAAGTAATAAATGAGGAAAAAATCGATATCGAAAATTTCCCTGTGAAGCCGGAAAACCTGGCAGAGCTAATAAATATTATAAATGACGGAACTATAAACGGTAAAATCGGAAAAGATGTTTTCCAGGTAATGTTGAAAGAAAATGAAAATCCTTTAAAAATAGTTAAGGAAAAAAATCTTATCCAGATAACCGATTCATCTGAAATAGAAAATATTATTGATGCAATTCTTGGAAAAAATTCAAAAGAGGTTAAGCAATATATTGAAGGAAAAGAAAAAGTATTCGGGTTTTTTGTGGGACAGGTAATGCGGGAGACTAAGGGTAAAGCAAATCCTAAATTAGTAAATGAAGTTTTGAGAGATAAATTAAATACTTTAAAAGAAGCATAACATATAAACGGAGAACAAATTGTCATTTAAGAGCGGATTAAAAAAATTTTTTGGTATAAAAACAGAAGAAGAATTAAACCAAAACAAAACACCTAAAGAAAAAGCAAAAGAGTTTTTCGAATCATTATTCTTTGCTGCAATTGCTGCTTTTCTTATTATAACTTTTGTTATTCAGAATACAAGGATCCCCACCGGTTCTATGGAAGATACTATTCTTGTTGGGGATTTTGTGTTGGTTAATAAATTTATTTATGGCGCATCATCACCGCATTACATCCCTTTTACGGAAATAAAAATTCCATACTTTACCCTGCCTGCATTCCGTGAACCACATAGAAAAGATATTGTCGTTTTTGAATGGCCAGGTGAAAGAGATAATTTACAAGCTTCGGAACTTGGTGTGAACTATGTTAAACGCTGCATAGGAACACCTGGTGATACTATCCAGGTAATTGATAAAGTTGTTTTTGTAAACGGCAAACAATTCTGGATCCCATCTCATATTAAATATTTAAATCCGTTTGCCAAACCCAAAGATTATATTGAACCAAGAATTTTCCCTAAGGGAATGGCCTGGAATGAGGATAACTATGGTCCGCTAATCATACCTAAAAAAGGTTTTACTGTTCCGCTTAACCTTAATAATATAGAGCAATGGAGAACCACGATTGATCGCGAATATGGTAAAAGAGTAGTCGGGATTGAAGGTAACCAGGTAACTATAGAAGGTAAACCGGTAACTTCTTACACTTTTAAGAAGGATTATTTCTTTATGATGGGGGATAACAGGGATGACAGCCTCGACAGCCGCTTCTGGGGTTTTGTACCAAGGGATGCTGTTGTCGGCGAAGCTTTTATAACTCTCTTTTCTTGGGATAGAGATATACCCTTTTCCGATTTATTCCGGTTAATCGGTTCGATTAGACTGGACCGGGTTCTACTGCTTTTGCATTAATATGCTTCGGTGCATTAACCCCCGGATTAAGAGGCTGTGTGAAAAGTCAGAAAAACCGTTGAAACGGTTAATGAAAGTTTTGTTTTGCTTCATTTCCCAACGGTTAAAACCGTTGGTTAATAATATTCATACAGGTTCTTAATCCCCCCGAGGTTAATATTAAAAGATAAATGTTACTCCAAATTTAAACTGGTCATAAGCTAGAGGAGCTGCAGTATTAAACGGCCAGTTCATCTTCTCCTGCCTTAACTGGTATATTCCATAAGAGAGTGCACTTTTAAGAACAAAACTTACTACCGGGACTGCAATTGGAGACGAATCTTTTATCTCATGTATGAAAGCATCTAGAGCTCCCATGCCTCCCAAATAAATTACTTCACTCCCAGCCCATTTCCAGAATAGATGTCTTTCAAAAATAATAGATCTTTCATATCCAGCATTAAAAGCAATCAATGGAATGACCTTAAATCTAATTCCTCCCTCTACACTTGTTCCGAACCGGAAAGTCTGATTGAACCGGTCGAGCCTTTCTTTATCCTGCGGGTTCGATGGAAAATCCTTTAAATCTAATCTTGACCATACTGCAGACCCGGAATTATAAAAAATAACGGAAGAACAGCCAAAGCTGTAGCCGTAACCGCTATTCCAGCTTGCCCCGAAACGCCATAAGTTAGTGTTTAATCCATCTGATGAATTTTTATTTGATAGTTCAGTAGATATGTAGCTCAAAAAAACATCGGTAAATCTATATTTAACTATTTCTTCATCCTCAACAGGATATTCTGCAGTATGTCCGAGTTTCAATTCAAGCAAATTAGGTTTTGCAAAAGAAGGACCGAAATCCTTAAAATTTATTTTTGAAAGTCCGTAATTAACACTTATTGCAGGTTTACCTTTCTTGTGGAATTTTTCAAATTCAAGTTTGAAATCTTCCCAGTCCCAGGTTTTTGTTGAATCATTAAATTTATTTTCATCCTTTCCATGAGAGAAACCCTGGATAGAGAAAACAATTAAAAATAATACTACTCCAATTAAACTTTTGTATAGCATCTGACTCCCTTTTCGCATAAATGAATTTATTTTATGACATCTAATAATAGAATGATTTTCAGTTAACAGTTATTAAAAAATGTTAAACTGTTCAAAACAATGACTTCCGGTAGTTATCTTAGATGACCAGATTCTATCTTTCCTTAACATTCAATAGATTTTTTCTTAGATTAGGAATCAATATTTCAAGTTTTGAAAATAAAGCAACCAAATTTGGGGCTGACCAAAAAGTAATATTGTCATTTTGAGGACAAGCAAAACTTATTTTTATAAAAACTCATAAATAGTGGAGGATAAAATGTTTGACAACAATTATAAATTTACCTGTGTGGATAGGTTCTTAAGGTATGTAAAATATGATACCCAGTCAGATGATGATTCACAGTCTTTTCCAAGTACCGAAAAGCAGAAGATTTTATCAAAAGACCTTGCTAAGGAATTAAAAGAATTAGGACTTGGTGACGCTCATATGGATGAGAATGGCTACGTTATGGCTACTCTTCCATCTAATACCGATAAGAAAGTTCCGGCAATCGGTTTTATCGCTCACGTTGATACCTCACCGGCTGTAACAGGTGCAAATGTTAATCCTGTTATTAATAAAAATTATCAAGGCGGGGACATAAAATTGCAAAAAGATGATGTGGTTATTAAAGAAAGTGAGAATCCCGATCTAAAGAACATGGTAGGATTCGATATTATTACGGCAGATGGAACAACTCTGCTTGGTGCGGATAATAAAGCCGGAGTTGCAGAAATAATGGATGCTGTTAATTACTTTATGTCACATCCGGAAGTAAAACACGGTGATATAAAAATATGTTTTACACCTGATGAAGAAGTTGGAAGGGGGACTGAAAAATTCGATGTAAATAAATATGGTGCAAAGTATGCTTATACTGTTGACGGACAATCCAGAGGCGAGGTTGAAACTGAAACATTCAGTGCAGATGGTGTTACTGTAAAATTTATTGGAAAAAATATTCATCCCGGATATGGAAAAGGGATTATGATAAATTCAATGAAAGTTGCTTCTGCTTTTATAGATAGTCTTCCCAAAGATAAATTGTCGCCTGAAACTACTGAAAAAAGGGAAGGATATTTCCATCCTGTTTCAATTAATGGAAATGAAGAATTAACAACAATTAAATTTATTATCCGGGATTTTGAAACCTCCAAGCTTAAAGAACATGAAGATTTATTAAAGAAACTAGCCGAAGAAGCAGTTGGTAAATTTCGCGGTTCCAAATTGAACTTTGAAGTAAATGAACAGTACAGAAATATGAAAGAGATATTAGTTCAGCATCCGCAAGTTGAAAAACATGCAATTGAAGCTATGGAAAATTTAAATATCAAACCGATAATGAATCCGATTAGAGGCGGTACGGATGGTTCTAAACTTTCATTTATGGGATTACCATGCCCGAATATATTCGCCGGCGAACACAGCTTCCATTCAAAAGAAGAATGGGTCTCAGTTCAGGATATGGAAATGGCGGTAAAGGTTATTGTCGAAATTGCGAAGATATGGGGAACGAAATCGTAATTGGTGGTGGGTGGTTGGTTGTTGTATCTAGTTTGTGGTATGTAGTTTGTTGTATGTAGTAGTGGTATGCCACATTCATTTATCAAATTTAATAAGAGGAGAAATTGAAAAAGATACAGTTGGGAAACAATTAGTTAAGGCAGCAGATAGTGTTGGATCAAATATTGCTGAAGGTTCAGGGAGAGGCAGCTATAGTGATAATAACAGATTTGTGAAAATTGCCAGAGGTTCATTATTTGAAACAAAACATTGGATTAATAAAGCATTTAAGAGAGAATTAATCATTGAAAATGATTATAAAGAAATGCTAAATCTCATTGAAGAATTAATCCCCCGATTAAGTGCTTTCATTAATTATTTGACAAAAAAATGTAATAAATAAACAACATTCAACAGACTATAATCAATGTACAACAAACCACAGACTATAAACTACAAACAACAAACCACCACCAACAAACCAGAGTTAATGGCCCCTGCCGGTAATTGGATAATGCTATCGGCGGTGGTTAATTCGGGGGCTGATGCAGTTTATTTCGGGGTGGAAAAATTGAATATGAGGAATAAGGCTGCAAATTTTATGCTTGATGAACTTGAGTGAAATAACTTCATTCTGTAAGAGAAAATAATGTAAGAACTTATCTTACCCTTAATTCAATTGTTCTTGAAGATGAAATAAAGGAGCTTGATGAAATTGTTTCTTCAGCTAAAAAAGCCGGAGTTGATAGAATTATTTGCTGGGATTTATCTGTAATTGAAAAATGCAGAGAATATGATTTACCCTTCTGTGTTTCAACACAAGCTTCGGTGTCTAATTCATTAAGTGTTAATTTCTATAAAAAGCTGGGTGCAGTAAGAGTTGTACTTGCAAGGGAATGTACTCTGGATGAAATAAAAAGAATAAAAGAGAAAGCCGGTATTGAAATAGAAACATTTATTCACGGAGCAATGTGCATTGCAGTAAGCGGCAGATGCTTCATGAGTCACCATCTTTTCGGCAAGAGTGCAAATCAGGGAGAATGTATACAACCATGCAGAAGAGAGTATGAGATATATGATAAAAGTATCGGCAAATCGCTTTTATTAGGTGAAGATTATATCCTCTCTCCAAAGGATCTTTGTACTATAGAATTTATCGAAAGACTTATTGAAGCAGGTATTGATTCTTTTAAGATTGAAGGGAGAAAAAGAAGTCCTGAATATGCTGCCAAAGTTGTATCCGTATACCGCAAAGCAATTGATCTTCATTTTCAGAACCAGCTTACTGCCGAAATTAAGAAGGAATTTCTTAAAGAACTAGAAACCGTATATAACAGGGGATTTTCATCAGGTTTTTATTTTGGAAAACCAGGTTCTGAAGATTACTCTGATATTTACGGAAGCAAAGCGACTTCAAAAAAAGTGTTTGCCGGTAAGGTTTTGAATTATTATAAAAATGCCAAAGCTGCTTATATTAAAATTGAATCGGGTGCTTTAAGTTTAAATGATGAGATCTTAATAACCGGACCGACAACGGGGGTTGTTAGTTTAAAATTAGAAAATATTATAAAAGAGGACATAAAAACAGAAAGGGGGGATAAAGGAGATAAAATTACTTTCCCCTGTGATGTAATTGTTCGTCCACATGATCATGTATATTTGATATCTAAAATAGACAATTAAATTATCTTGATGGCGAAAGAAATTCGATCTTTTGATTATATAGATCGATACTTTCATTGATTATGTTATAAGCATCTTGTTTCCCCAAAAACTCCTGCACGATAACCTCTTTGTGCTCAAGCTTTTTATAATCTTCAAAAAATCTTTTTAATTCAACGGAAGTATGGGGCGGTAATTCTTTTATATCATTTATATAATTGACCGACATATCATTCTTGGCTACGGCGATTATTTTATCATCCCTTTCATTGTTATCAATCATATGCATTGCACCGATGACTTTCGATTCAACGATACATAAGGGATTAACTTCTATTGAACAGATAACCAAGATATCTAAAGGGTCGCGGTCATCGCAGTAAGTTTTCGGAATAAATCCATAATTTACAGGGTAATAAACTGCGGAAAATAAAACGCGGTCGAGTCTTAGAAGCCCGCTTTCTTTATCAAGTTCATACTTCCCTTTGGAACCTTTAGGGATTTCAATAATACTGTTTACTATTTTCGGAACATCTTTTCCGCTGCTTACAATATGCCAGGGATTATAATCTTTCATAGTGAAAAATATTAATAAATTATTATTCATCTTTTGATTTATGATACAACAGATTATTTAATTTTCATTTATCAATTTTTTTATACATTATCGTTGGATTGGAAGTCCGGTATCAGCTTTTGTTTCAGACATTATCCTTTGGCTAAAGCTCTGTTTGTTAAAGAGGTTGTGTGAAAAAGTTAAGAAAGTAATAACCTCACCCCCTGCCCCTCTCCTTCCCGATAGAACCGGGACAGGTAGTAAGGAGAGGGGAAAGTGCCGGACTGGAAGTCTGGTGAGCCTTTCATATAGTATCCTTTGGCTAAAGCTCTGTTGGCTTAAAGAGGCTGTGTGAAAATCGTCGGACTACAGTATATATAGAAACACCGGGCTAAAGCCACGGTGTTAACCTTTGGATAAACCTAACCGTCAGCTTAAAGCCAACGGCAATGTAAGGATATGCTTTGATAAGCATTTTCAAATAGTTATTTTTGAAAATTCATTTAAGTTAAAAAAAAAGAAAATTCTATAATGAGATTCAGTAATTCATTTATACCGACTTTAAAAGAAGTGCCGAATGATGCAGTGGTTAAAAGCCATATTTTAATGCTTAGGGCAGGAATGATTAGAATGCTTTCTGCCGGAATATATTCTTTCCTACCGCTTGGATATAAAGTAATTAGAAAGTTATCTGAAATAATCAGAGAAGAAATGAATGCTATCGGTGGACAGGAATTTCATCTCCCGGCTTTGAATCCAAAAGAAATCTGGGAAGAATCCAATAGGGTTGAAGCTTTCGGCGATACTATGTTCCACATAAAGAATAGAGACTATATATTAGCTCCTACTCATGAAGAAATAATGACTTTTCATGCCCGCAATGTTTTGAAATCTTATAAGGATATGCCCCAGATATGGTATCAAATACAAACCAAATTTAGAAATGAGCCGAGACCAAGGAGCGGTGTTATCAGGGGGAGACAGTTTTTAATGAAAGATTCTTATACTTTTGATACTTCGTGGGAAGGTTTGGATAAATCATATTTACTGCATGATAAAGCCTACAGAAAGATTTTCGACAGATGCGGCTTAAAATATTTTGTTGTCGGTGCTTCAAGCGGAGCAATGGGTGGTACAGGTTCTGAAGAGTTTATGGTAAAATCTGAAGCCGGTGAAGACACTGTTGCTTACTGCAAGTGCGGATATGCTGCAAATGTCGAGATTGCAACTTCCAAAACTAAAGCAAAGGCTAGGTTTGAAAGAAGCGATGAATTGAAAAGAATTTATACTCCTGATGTGAAAACTATAGATGAACTATGTAAATTCCTCGAAATCAATGAGGAGGAATGTGCAAAGTCAAGAGTATATATTTTTCAGGAAAAACCGGTATTGATTTTAATGCTCGGTAACGATGAAGTAAATGAAATTAAACTTGAAAAAGTTCTAGGAGGTGCCGTCCGTGCAGCTCTCCCTGAAGAATTAATCCGGTTTACAAAAGCCTCAGCCGGTTCAATTGGACCGATAGGTTTTGAAGGTAGAGTTATTGCAGATAACAGGCTGATTCATGCAAATAATCTATACAGCGGAGCTAATGAAGATAATTATCACCTTGGAGGAATTGATTTTCTTCGAGATGTAAAGAATATTGAATATAATGATTTAAGAACGGTAAAATCCGGTGAGCAGTGCCCTAATTGTGAGGGAATAATTGAAGTCTTTAGTGCAATTGAACTGGGACATATATTTAAGCTTGGTACGAAATATTCTGTATCAATGGGCGCAAATTTCCTTGATGAAAAAGGAAAGGAAAACCCGATTATCATGGGAAGCTATGGGATTGGAGTTGAGCGTGTTCTTGCTTGCTATATCGAACAGAATCATGATGATAACGGGATTCTATGGGATAAATCCCTGACTCCTTTTCATCTCCACTTATTGAGCCTCAATATGAAAAAGGAAGAAATAGCCGATGCTTCTGAAAGTTTATACAAGGAATTAACATCTGCAGGATTTGAAGTCCTTTATGATGATAGGATTGATGTGCAGGCGGGAGTAAAATTTAATGATGCTGACCTTTTAGGTATGCCAATTCAAGTTATTGTTGGAGAAAGAAAACTAAGAGATAAAAAAGTGGAAGTTAAAATTCGTAAGACCAATGAAAGATTCGATTTATCCCTGGATACTCTGGTTTCTAAATTAAAAGAACTTATTATACCCAAAACTTAACCTTAAAAGTAATAACTACCAGCGTTTCAGAGATAAAAAATAAAATAAATTCCGCTATTTCATTTTATTTTCGTGAAAAGTATAGTATAATTTTTCAACAATCTTGTCAGTTTTAGTCATTTTCTTCAGATATTTTCCTTAAATAGTCCATCTTTTCCCCGACTATACTTATAAGAACCTTTACGATTGTAAATGGTCTAAAATTTGTTTTAAAAGGAAATATTATTTTTTGTCAAAATGGGAAAGAAAATTGAACAATATTGACGAAGAACCTAATGTGGGATATTTTTCTAAAAAGAATCATCATTCCAATATGTTTCAATCCAATGAAAACAATAAAAAAGAAGGGGAATTAGATCAGTATCTTTTTAAAGCCTTAATGGATAATTCTCCGGATGCTATTTATTTCAAAGATCTCGAGAGTAAATTTATAAAGGTTAATGAAGGGTTTATACGAAAACTAAATGCTTCTTCAAAAGATGAAATTATTGGACGGAACGACTTCGACCTTTTCGATGTAGAACACGCTAACGATGCCCGGAAAGATGAACTTTTCATTATTCAATCCGGGATACCACTGGTAAATAAAGTGGAAAAAGAAATCTTGCCCTCAGGGAAAATTTCATGGGTTTCAACTACAAAAATGCCGCTAAGAAATGAGAATGGTGAGATAATCGGTACTTTTGGAATGTCAAGAGATATTACCGAAACCAAAATAATCCAGGAAAAATTGAAATCATCTGAAGCCAGATTTCAGCATGTTATTGCCGCTACTGCAGCAGTATTATATACTGTAAATATATCTGGTAATGATTTTGTTATTAGCTGGATCGGGGATAATATCATACAGTTCGGCTATTCAATTGAAGAAGCTAAAAATCCTGAATTTCTAAAAACTATTATTCACCCGGATGATTTCGAATATTTTAATTTCAATAGAAATTCTTTATTAGAAGATAATAGATTTGTATTAGAATATAGGATAAGAAATAAGGATGGGCATTATTTATGGGTAAGGGATGAAGCTGTACTTATTCGCGACTCAAACCAAAACCCTCTGGAAATATTCGGGTCATGGCTTGATATTTCTGAAAGAATGAAAATGGAGGAAAATCTCCTAACCAGCGAAACGCAGCTTTCAAATGCTCTAAGGATAGCTAATCTTTGCCATTGGGAGTATGATATAGTCAATGATATTTATACCTTTAATGATCAATTCTACTCTGTATTTCATACTACCGAAAAAGAAGTAGGCGGTTATATAATGCCTTCCTTATCTTATGCGCAGCAATTTATTCATCCGGAAGATTTTTCAAAGATCGGTGCAGAAATTCAAAAAGCAGTTCAAGCAAATGATGCAGCCTATAGCAGTCAGTTTGAACATCGTGTGCTTTATAAAAACGGAGAAACCGGATATATATTCGTGAAACTTTTTATCATTAAAGATTCCGAAGGCAATACTATTAAGATGTATGGTGTAAACCAGGATATTACCGAAAGAAAAAAATCTGAAGAAATTTTACTCCGAACATATTCCGAGCTCGAACAGACTAATGAGGAACTTAAAAAAGCTAATAAAATTAAAGATCAGTTCCTTGCAAACATGAGCCATGAAATTCGCACCCCCTTAAATGCAGTGATTGGGATGACTGGACTCTTATTAGATACCCCGCTCAATGAAGAACAAAAAGATTTTGCAGAGACCATTCTTAACAGCGGGGATATTCTTTTAACTCTTATTAATGACATTTTGGATTTCTCTAAAATTGAAGCGAAAAAAATTGAATTGGAGAAACAGCCTTTTAATATAAGATTTTGCATTGAAGAAGCTCTCGATCTTCTGGCTTCAAAAGCAGCCGAAAAAAACCTGGAATTAACTTATTCCATGGATTATGGTTTGCCGTCCAATGTTATCGGGGATATAACCCGTCTCAGGCAAATAATCGTAAATCTTCTAAGTAATTCTATTAAGTTTACCGAAGAAGGGGAAGTTGTTGTCTCCGTTTCCGGTCAGCTGCAGGATAACTATAAATATTTGCTTCATTTTTCTGTGAGAGATACCGGTATAGGAATTCCATTACACCGGCAAAATAAATTATTCCAGTCTTTTACACAGGTTGATGCCTCAACAACCAGAAAATACGGTGGCACCGGTCTTGGACTTGCAATCAGCAGACAGCTTTGTGAATTGATGGGGGGTTCTATGTGGCTTGAAAGCACAGGCATCATTGGTCAGGGTACTACATTCCATTTTACAATTCTTACTGAGTTTTCAGTTGAAAAAGAAAATATAAATGATTTATCTCTCCTCTTAGGGAAAAGTGTATTAATTGTTGATGATAACAGGACTAATAGAAATATTCTCATCCAGCAGACAAAATCATTAGGGATGATTCCTAAAGGAATTGCTTCCGGTGCTGAAACCCTGCAGTTATTTGAGAATAACGTTTCATTTGATATTGCTATATTAGATTATCAAATGCCTGAAATGGATGGAATTCAATTGGCTGAAGAACTTCAAAAAAAAATATCAGGTAAATCTTTCCCGCTTATTTTACTTTCATCTTATGGGTATCGAGATAAAAGCGGAAGTCTTTCCAATTTTAAAGCTACTCTAACAAAACCAATTAAGTTTTCACATTTGCAGGACGTACTTTTGACTGTGCTCAAAGGAAAGAAAACCATGGTACAGAAAACCGGCGATATCTCTTCTTTACAGTTTGATACCCAAATAGGAAAACGGTATCCCTTACATATTCTTCTGGCTGAAGATAATATAGTTAATCAAAAAGTAGCATGCCGCTTTCTCGAAAAGATCGGATACCATGCAGATGTTGCTTTTAACGGAATAGAAGTGCTGGAAGCTCTAAAACGTCAATCATATAATGTAATATTTATGGATGTTCAAATGCCGGATATGGATGGCGAACAGGCAACTATAGAAATCAGGAAGAATTTTTCAATTGAAGAGCAGCCGAGAATAGTTGCTATGACCGCCAATGCTCTTAAATCGGATCTCGACAGGTATCTTCTGGAGGGTATGGATGATTATATTATTAAGCCCTTTAAGATAGAGGATTTGGTACGTGCATTATTTGAAAGCTATCAGTATTTTCATTCCAATTTAATATCAAACCTAAATGATCCGGTTTATTAATTACTTAAGTTATGCAAGGATCGGTATTTGAAAGATGACATCTTTACTTTTTATAAATGAAGTTTTATCAGAACTTACATTTTAATAAAAGATTGAAAATGATTTTTCTATTTAAAGATGTCATCTTTACATCCTGGTTACTTCAGCTATTAATTTTCTTCCGGTTTACCCCTCAAGGAATCCCAGATTATATATGCACAAAGGATTGCAAACATTATTAAAGCTATAAGCTCTGCTGAATGAGATTCGGCCCATTCATTATTTATCCAGTTGAATCCGAAATATCGAAGAAGTGCACTTACAACTCCCATTAATGCGCCCCCTGCAATAAACCCTGAAGCAATCAAAGTTCCACGCTCTCTCCTAGCATTATTCATCTTTTCATCTTTGCTTCTGGTTGAAACGTAATGAGCTATGAGTCCGCCGACAAGCAGCGGAGTGTTTAATTCTAACGGTATATACATACCAAGTGCAAATGCAAGAGCAGGAACATTGATCATAGTTAAAATTAAAGCCATTATTGCTCCGGCAATATAGAGCATCCAGGGGGCTGGCTGATGAGCCATCAATGGCTGAATTACTGCTGCCATTGCATTGGCTTGAGGGGCAACAAGAGCATTCGGACCGGTAAATCCGTATGTCTGGTTCAAAAGAAGTATTACCCAGCCGACAGTTGCAGCCGATACAAATGTTCCTAAAAATTTCCACCGTTCCTGCTTGTAGGGAGAGGATCCCAGCCAATAACCTATTTTTAGATCTGTTATAAAAGCACCGGCCATTGAAAGGGCTGTACATACAACACCCCCTATTAATAAGGCCGCTATCATGCCCGAATTACCGCTTAATCCTGCAGAAACCAGTATAATCGAAGATAGTATAAGAGTCATTAATGTCATCCCCGATACAGGGTTTGTTCCTACTATTGCAATTGCTGTGGCTGCAACTGTTGTAAAGAGAAAAGATATCACTATTACAATTAATAAACCTAATAAAGCAAAACCGACATTATGTACCACGCCAAAATAATAATAAATAAATATCAAAGTTGCCGTTGTAATTAATGCCAAAGCTATAAATTTCATACTAAGATCTTTTTGAGTGCGCAGCTTTTCTTCAATAACTTTCTTTTTCCCTAATATTTCTTTTGCAGCTAAAGAAAAAGCTGAAACTATAATTTTAGATGACTTGATTATTCCAATTATTCCTGCCATTGCTATACCGCCAATTCCTATATGACGCACATAGTTTGAAAAGATTTGTTCTGCAGACATATCTTTAATCAGCAAAGTCACATTTGACCCGAGAGGCTGAGTTAAATATTGACCGATATATGCAACAACCGGGATTAAAAGGTACCATGCGACAAATGAACCTGCACAAATTATTGCAGAATATTTTAATCCGATTATATATCCCAGCCCTGTAATTGCTGCACCAACATTTATTCTAAAAACTAATTTGGTTTTATTTGCAATCTGTTCTCCTATAGGAATTACCCTGGATGAG
This sequence comes from uncultured Ignavibacteriales bacterium, assembly GCA_963742995.1. Lineage (GTDB taxonomy): Bacteria > Bacteroidota > Ignavibacteria > Ignavibacteriales > Ignavibacteriaceae > CAVQBP01. The sequence continues at coordinate 5,497 of CAVUOL010000084.1, read as the reverse complement.
AATACTTCGCTCCACCAGCCGAATGAAGCTATTATAAAATCATACAGACCTCCGATTATTCCGCTGATAACTAATACCATTGCCTGCTTTCCCCCTTTTTCACCTGCAATTAAAACTTCAGTTGTTGCAGTTGCCTCAGGGAACGGGTACTTACCATGCATATCTTCTACAAAATATTTCCTGAATGGAATGAGGAATAAAATTCCAAGTACTCCCCCGAAAAGTGATGCAAGAAATATTTTATAGAACTCAGCATCTAGGTTTAAAATATATAATGCAGGAATTGTAAAGATTGCCCCCGCAACAATTATCCCTGAAGTCTGTCCTATTGATTGAATAATAACATTTTCACCTAATGCATTTTTTCTTTTTTTCCCCGCAGATAAACCCACTGCAATAATTGCAATCGGAATGGCAGCTTCAAATACCTGCCCTATCTTTAATCCAAGGTATGCTGCTGCGGCAGAGAAAATAATTGCCATTACAACACCCCACAATACAGAATAGCTACTTACTTCACGAACTTGTTTAAAGGGAGGCATAACCGGTGTATATTCTTCACCGGGTTTTAATTCGGTATAAGCATTACTTGGCAGTCCCTTTAAATTTTCACCGTTGATGTAGTTGTCACTCATAAATATCCCCGAAAATTGTTTAATTTGTAAAGTATAAATTATAGAAGCAGATTATTCCCTTAATAACCCCCATTAGCTATAATTAAGTCCCTTAAATTAATAAAAAAACCAATGATAAAGCAATTAAAATTTTTTTTAACTCTGAATTATTAAATATTCCATTTCTGTCTTTCCGCCGAGGCTGACTAAAAAGTAAAATTCCTTAGTGATTAGTTTCCTTGTGCCTTCTTAGCAATTATTCCTCAATAATCTCAAAATCATATAAATTCCACTAAAGTTTATACTGAACTTTTCGATTATAGATAAAACTAATATTATGTAAAAAATTGATAAATTATGGAGAAAATTAACGAAAGGGAATTCATTTCACCTATTTTTAATAATTTAAATCTGCTTCAGGATATATCTTATTTTGCCGATTCCGAAGGAAAAGTAAGGGAAATTTACGGAAATTGGTTTAAGCAAAATAATCTTACCACTGATGATGTTATTGGTAAAACAATTGGAGAAATTTTTGATAATCCCTCTAATGACCTGCACCAGGAACGATTTCATCAATGTTTGAAAAATGGGAATGTTATCTATGAGTGGAATTTTAATAAACTTAATAAAACATTCTATTTTCAAAGCGTTGTAACTAAAATCAGTAATAATGGTTCATCCGGTGTCGTCGGTATTATAAGAGATATAACAAGACAAAAAAAGATCGAATCATTCTACAGGGAAATAGAACTTTCTTTTAAGGCCCTCACAAATGCAGCAAGTTATGGTATTATTTCAATAAACGAGAACAAAGTTGTTGAATATTCCAATCCGGCTGTCTCTATAATTACAGGATATTCTGAAGATGAACTGCATGGCAATGAAATCGATAAATTATTCCTTAATCCTCCCGACTTTTATAATTTTCTTGAACATTACTTAAAAAATAAATTCTTTACCGGGAATTATTCCGAATATGATAACCATTCAGTCGAAATTTTTATTAAAACCAAAAATAATAAAAACATTGCCACAGAAATTACTTTATCTTCTTATGAAATCTTTAATGTAATGCATTTTGTTATTTTAATTCAGGATATAACTCATCGTAAAAATGCTGAAAATGAATTGCTGGATTCTAAAGAAAAACTTAGAATTCAAAATGAAACTTTGGAAGCAGCTTTGTCTTCATTGCAGAAAATGCAGGATCAATTAATTCATTCTGAAAAAATGGCTTCGCTGGGACAATTGACCGCCGGGATTGCTCATGAAATAAATAATCCGCTTGCTTTTGTCTCAAGCAACATCAATAGGTTCAACGAATATTTCAGAGATGTTAATTCCATCCTCGATAAATGGAGATTATTTGGAGATTCTATTGCTGATCTTAATGGTAATCAGAATTTATTCAATGAAATCAGCCGGATGGAAAAGGACATTGATCTCGATTTTATCAGACAGGATTTTGTCGATTTAATGAAATATAATCTAAAAGGTTTAGATAGGATCAAAAATATCGTACAGCAGCTCAGGGGATTTTCTTATTCAAATGAAAATGATTTATCTGAAGAGAATATAAATGCCGCTTTGGACGAGACATTAACATTGGTATGGAACGAAATAAAATATAAAGCTGAAATAGTTAAAAATTATGGGGAATTACCTCCTGTTGAATGTAATATCGGTGAATTAAAACAGGTTTTTGTTAATCTTCTCATAAATGCTGCTCATGCAATTGAAGAAAGGGGACAGATTATTATTGACTCCTTTTCATTGGGAGATAATGTCTTTATCAGAATTTCAGATAACGGACATGGAATTCCTGCAGAGATAATTAATAAAATTTTCGATCCTTTTTTCACTACCAAGTCATTAGATAAAGGAACGGGACTTGGTCTCTGGATTTGTATGTCTATAATTAAAAAACATGATGGTTTACTGAACGTTAACAGCGAATTTGGTAAAGGTACAACTTTTGAAATAAAACTTCCCCTTAAGCAGGATAGAAAGAAGAAAGAAATTTGTAATAATGAATGATGAAAAAGATTTGAATTCTCCAGTTTTATTGGACAGGAAATCGTTAGATAATGAAAATACTCCCAGTGAATCAAATACTGAAAGCCCTGATCAGCTTTCAATTCTCTTTGTAGATGACGATGAGCCGATTCTTTCCTCTTTAAAAAGTTTATTAAGGAAAGAAAAATTTACTAAATATTTTTATTCTTCCCCAAAAGAAGCACTCCGGTTCCTCCATACCGCGAAGGTTGATATTATTGTCTCCGATATGAAAATGCCTGAAATATCCGGGAAGGATTTTTTAATACTCGCTTCCGACCTTTCACCTGAATCGATTAGAATAATATTAAGCGGGTATGAAGAAAAACCAATTGTCCTCGATATGCTTGCAAACGGGATTGCCCATTATTATTTCATGAAACCCTGGGATGATGAGGAATTAAGAGGTGTTCTAAATAAGTTTTGCAATATAAATCTAAGCCTTGAACGGAATAAAATTAAGCAGTATCTGAAATCCTTTTCAAAACTGCCTGCTCCCAAAGCCATTAGTACCAGGTTAAACTCCATTCTGAAAAATCCGGATGTAAATATAAAAGCGGTAATTGATGAACTTGAGTACCACCCCTTTTTAATCGCAAAAATACTCCAGATAGCTAATTCTGTCAGTTATGGGGTTCGTAAGGAAATATCTTCTGTAAGAGAAGCTATTATTCTTATTGGATTGGAACAATTAAAGACTCTTATAGTTTCTTTTGAGCTGCTTAAAAGATTTTTTGATTCTCTTGATTCACGTTATCAAAACACCATAAGTGATTTCTGGAATCTTTCATTGAAGAAAGCTATGATAGCAAAACAGGTTGCTCAAAATTGGGCTGAAAAGGTTGACAAAGATTTGGCTTTTGTTTCTGCACTGCTTAGTGATATTGGAATGATTGCCTGGCTTTACACCGAACCGGATACTTTTAATGCATTTACGCATCTTCTCAAGAACAAGAAAATTACGGTAAAGGAGGCAGAAAATAATTTGTTTATTTTCGAGCATAATAAGCTTGGTTCCATTCTTCTCCAGCTTTGGAATTTTCCCCGAAAAATTATTAACCTAGTCGAGAATCATCATTCAACAAAGTCAGACGATCCTTATATCCAAATTATTCAGTTGGCAGAGCAATTATCTAAGAGTGATCCAGAATCGCAGCATAACCCTGTCATCGATCCTTTAATTACTTACTATGCAGGACAATTAAATTTATGATCCTCCCTACCCTATCATAATTTAATTAAATAAAAATTATCATATTCTCCATATATACATTAATACTTCTAATTTACACATTTGACTTAACTTTTATATTTTTAAATATGAAAGGAAAATTGTATTTAGTTTCCACACCAATAGGTAATTATGATGATATTACCCTGCGTGCCTTAAAGATCTTAAAAGAAGTCGATTTTATTATATGTGAAGAATATAAAGAAGCAAGAAGATTACTTTCACATTTTGAAATAGATAAAGAGTTAATTTCACTTAATGAACACAATGAAAGTGAAATTGTTAATGACATAATAATAAAGCTGCCGGAGGCGAAATCTGCTGCTTTAATTTCAGATTGCGGAACACCGTTATTTTCAGATCCCGGTCATTTACTGGTTGAACTATGTATATCTCAAAACATTGATGTCATTCCTATTCCCGGTGCAAATTCACTTCTTCCAGCATTAACGGGATCCGGTCTTGATTTTGAAAAATTTTATTACTACGGCTGGCTTTCACCAAATAAACAAATAAGGAGAAAACAGTTAATAGATTTAAAAAGGATAAAAGAAGTAATTGTTTTGCTTGATACTCCGTATAGGCTTAAAAGTTTGATGTCTGATGTAGTAAAAGTATTGGGAAGGAATATAAGGACAGTGTTGGCATTTGAACTTACTATGAAGGATGAAAGATTTTTTAGAGGAACAGCAGCAGATATTTTACAAATGGCCGAACAGAAAAATCTGAAAGGGGAGTTTGTATTGATATTGGATAACAAAAGTTAATATGTGGATATTCGTCTCGATAGTTGTGCTAATAATTCTTATTATGATCTTTTCGGAAAGATTTAGAAACAAATTAGTTAAAATGGTCTGGTTTATTCTTGATATGTTTTTAAATTAATGTTATTATTTTAATATGCATCTTTTCGAAAATCAATAGATAAAATATATACTATTTTTTGTGTCTCATCTATTGCATAAAACAATCTATATCTGCCGATTCTATACCGCCATGTTTCTGGCAGATAACCAACCAATTTCTTTATATTGTTTCCGAAATGAGGCTCATCTCTTAATTGGGGGTAAATATATTGATGGAGTTTTTTCTCAATGAAGGATTCATGTTTGAGTAGTTTTTCAATTTTCTTCTGAAATTCACTAGTTTCAAATATTTTGTATTTATTCAACCAAACTTCCCTTTTTTGTTTTCATATCGGATAAACCGCGTTTAAGGCTTTTATTCAATTCAATATTATTTCTTATTTCTTCCATTTCAAATTCATCTACAAATATGTTATCTTCAATAAATCTTTCAACAGCGGTTTCAATAAAATTAGAAATAGGTCTATTATCCCTTTCTGCAAGATTTTTATATTTTTCATATTTCTCATCGCTTAAACGAAGTGTTATAGTTTTAGACATATATTTACCTCTGAATTATTATCGTTCTATTGTATTCTAATGTATTCAAATTATTTGAATATTTCAACATAAAAAAGGTAACTTTAAACAGGAAGACTGTAAATAAGTTTTGCGAAACGGAGTTTCGCATTACATGTAGCACGAAATTCCATTTCAAAAAAAGAGAGTTTGAGAGATAGATTAGAAGG
>CAVUOL010000083.1:0-20098 GCA_963742995.1 uncultured Ignavibacteriales bacterium | reverse complement strand
TTAATTTATCCGGTACCGCAATTCGAAGATTTCTCACCTTTTCTACAAGGAGTAATTATTTTGATAATATAGTTTCGTAATGAATTGGAAAAATCGATAACCATTACGAATAATGGCATGTAGATATAGTATTTACAAGTAAAAATATGACCAATCAAACAGATTTTATTTTATCGGAAGTTTCCGTGCCTGATACTATTCATCCTGGAAAATCTAGAGATTATAATATTAAATTTACACCACAATCTGCGGGGAATAAAGAAGAAAATTAATATTCGCGAGCAACTCTGAAAGCAGTCCGGATACTGTTGATTTAACCGGCACAGGAATTATTATTTATCTGGCTTACTCAACTAAAAATCTAAACTTCGGTAATGTTGATGTTGGAGGTTCTTTAGAAAAAACTGTAACAATTACGAACGGAGGTACAATAGATATAATTTTCTCCAAAGTATTGTTGACTGACCGAATTAATTTTGCTTTGACAGATGTATCTATACCGGATACAATTCATCCTAATCATTCGAAAGATTATAATGTTGTGTTTAGTCCTCAGAATGCGGAAATAAAAGTAGCCGGCTTAATTTTGAGCAGCAGCGCAAAGAGCATTCCGGATACAATTCTTTTATCAGGATAGGAATTTTTAGAACAGTAACTTTTTCTACGAGGGAATTAAATTTTGGTAACATAGATGTCGGCAATTCACTGGAAAAATCAATTACAATTTCAAATAAGGGTTCAATTGATATTATCTTTTCCAATAAAGCATCAACAAACCAAACTGATTTTGCTTTATTAAATTCCACAGTTCCTGATACTATTCATCCGGAGGGTTCTAAAAGATATATTGTTAAATTTAATCCCAAATCTCCCGGAAATAAAAATGGGAGGATAATATTTAACAGCAATTCGGAAAGAGGGGCTGATACTTTATTTTTATTAGGCTTGGATCAGCATCACTCGTTAACCTATCTGCAAATCAAATTGATTTCGGCAGTATTGATATTAATGGTGATTCCTTATCAACCTCTAACGATATCTAATTACGGAACCGGAAATTTAATAATTAGCAATTACCTAATTACCGGTCCCAATGACGGTGATTTTTCTTTAGGTAATAATACTGTCCCGGAGACATTAATTTCGGGTATTTCAATAAACTTAAATATAAGATTTTCGCCGCAGACCTCAGGAAATAAAAGCGCTTTGCTGATTATCGCAAGGAATTCGACTACCGGTTCCGATACAGTCAAGCTCTCCGGTAAAGGAGCTTCAATAATATCTGTAGAATTACCGGCCAATAATAATATCGGTCAGAATACCGATTTGACAGTAAGCCCTCCCCAGGGATTTAATTTTAGTAATAATAAATTATTTTATAGAAGAGCCGGGGAAAGAACCTTCCAGCAGACTGATTTAACTGCATCCGGTAATTCTTTTATAGCAAGTATTCCGGCTTCCTTTTCAACAATTAGAGGAATCCAATATTATATTATATTTTCGGAAGAAGGTTATTCCGTTACTTACCCTGCAAATGACCCTATTAATAATCCTGCTTATATCGGTGTCAGTGTTCCGCAATATACTTACCCTTCCACAATAATAAAATCCGTTTACAGGATGATATCTATTCCATTAAATGTATCGAACCCGCTGGTCGATTCTGTTTTTGGAAATACTTTTGGAGTTTATGACAACACAAAATGGCGAATCCTTAGATGGGATCCCTCAGCTAATTCATATACCGAATATCCTAATTTAAATGGTAATTTAATACCTGGAAATGCATTTTGGTTTATTGAAAATGACTCAAAGAGTTTCAATATTAAAAACGCAGCAACGGTTTCATCTTCAGGTTCATATACAATTAAGCTGCAGCCCGGCTGGAATCAGGTAGGTAATCCATATGCATTTCCGGTCGATTGGGATAGTGTTAGTAATACCGGTGATGTTCAGCTCCCTGTTCACTGGAATCCTAATATAGCGGACTATGAAATTAATCAAAAAATACTTCAGCCATGGGACGGTTATTGGGTCTTCAATCCTATCGATACCGGTTTTTCCTTCTTAACATTCCGGCCAATTGAAAGCAGCGGAATTCCAAAGGATAAAAGCACTCAAATAAAATTTAAAGACGATGAATTCCTAATTCAATTAAAAACTAATATTGAAAAAACAAATATTATTGATCAGCAGAATTTTGTAGGCATGCTGGAAAATGCAAAAGATGGAACTGATAAGTTCGATGTTCTTGCACCTCCTCCTATTTCAAGCAGCTTGAACTTTAATATTGTTACCGGTGATACCGGGTATGCCCAAAATATAGTAGCTTCTTCCAAAGATGGTGCTTTTTGGGATATTAAATTAACTTCAAACCTTAAAGAAAAAAACTTGAATATTGAACTTTTTAAGGAATCATCTATACCCTCAGATTTTCAAATTTGGTTTTTAGATAAGGATAGGCTTTTATCCATTCCAATTATTGAAAATAAATTCAGCATTCCTATTCCGGAAAAGGGTAGTGGAAATTACAGGCTGATAATAGGTAACGAAGAGTTCGCAAAGCTGCATTCGGAAAATATTCCATTAGTTCCCCTCGAATATTCTTTATCTCAAAATTATCCCAACCCTTTTAATCCTTCAACAAATATTAATTACCAATTAAAAGAATTAAGTACCGTATCACTGGAAATATTCAACATCCTTGGACAAAAAGTGGTGGCACTGATTGATAACCAGCTCCAGAATCCCGGTCAATATAGAGTAACCTGGAATGGTATAAATCTCTCAGGTAATAAAGTCGCAACAGGGGTATATATCTACAGAATTACAGCGAATAATTTTGTAAGCAGCAAAAAAATGCTCCTCCTGAAATAAACATCGCAAACCCTCCAAGGTTTCTGAAAACCTTGGAGGGTTGCATATAAATAAAACTCTGTTCATTCTACCTCTTTCTCTTAATCCTAATCCTCTTACTCGTAATCGTACTGTCGCAGTACCTCCGTTAACACTTCCCGCTATTTTTTCTTTAAAAAACTTCTTCTGAAAAAAGAAAGAAACATTTACCAAAGAAATCAATACCGGTACCTCAATCAATGGTCCGATAACCGCCGCAAAAGCCTCTCCACTATTTATTCCGAATACCGCAATTGCAACTGCTATTGCCAATTCGAAATTATTGCTCGCAGCAGTAAATGATATTGTTGCAGTCTTGGAATAATCAGCACCTGCCTTTTTCCCCATATAAAAAGATACTAAAAACATAACTACAAAATAAATTACCAGGGGAATTGCTATTCTTAAAACATCCATGGGTATTTTAACGATGTATTCTCCTTTTAAGGAGAACATTACAAAAATTGTAAATAATAATGCAATTAAAGTCACCGGGCTTATTTTAGGAATAAATTTCTTTTCATACCATTCTTTTCCTTTGAAGCTTCAAAAGAGAAAATCTGGTTATTATTCCACCGAAGAAGGGAATTCCGAGATAGATAAGAACACTTTCGGCAATTTGTCCGATTGTAATGTCTACTGCAAAAGATTTTAACCCAAGCCAGTTTGGTAATAATGTGATAAAGATGTAGGCATACACAGAGAAAAATAAAACTTGAAAAACTGAATTTAATGCTACAAGCCCCGCAGCATATTCGGTATCTCCTTTTGCTAGTTCATTCCATACGATAACCATCGCTATACATCGTGCTAAACCTATCAAAATAACTCCCGCCATATATTCCGGGTAATTTTGCAAAAAAAGGATTGCCAGGAAAAACATCAGTACCGGTCCTATGATCCAGTTTTGTATCAGAGAAAGTGAAAGTATTTTTAGGTTCTTAAAAACATCAGGAAGTTCTTCATATTTTACCTTAGCCAGCGGCGGATACATCATTAAAATCAGTCCGGCTGCAATTGGAATATTTGTTGTCCCCGATTGAAATGAATTCCAAAAGTTAACTATTCCCGGGAATAAATAGCCTGACATAACTCCGGCTATCATAGAAAGGAAAATCCATAAGGTTAAATATCTATCCAGGAACTTTAGCTTCTTTAACTGAATATTCATTTTTAAACCTCAATATGGTTTAATTCCTCTACCCATTTTTCTAAAGTACTTTTTATTTCATCCCTTATTATCCGGGTCTTCGCTAATTTTTCTTCATGGCTGCCTTCAATAGCAGACGGATCTTTAAAGCTCCAGTGCAAGGTTTTCCTGGTATTTGGAAATATCGGGCATCGTTCCGCATTTGCTTCATCACAAACGGTTATAACATATTCAAATCTTTTACCCTGCTTAAAAAATTCAAAAGCTGATTTTGTTTTATTTTTTGATAAATCAAATCCTATTTCGTTCATTACTTCAACAACTACAGGATTTAGTACTCCCGGTTCCAGTCCGGCACTTTCTGCTAAAAACTTTCCATCCCCCATACCATTTAAAAAGCTTCAGCCATCTGGCTCCTTGCACTATTGTGTACACATACAAAAAGAACTCTTGTTTTTTCCATATCACCTCTCTGATTAAAAAATTAAATTAAACAAAAAGCCTACTATGATTATTCCTGAAGCGACTATTCCGGCAAAGGTCAGTATTAAGGGTATTTTCAATACTTTTCGAAGAATAATAGCTTCCGGTAATGATAAACCTATTACACTCATCATGAATGCCAGGACTGTTCCGATTGAAGCACCTTTTTCAAACAAAGCCTGCACAATAGGAATAATTCCGGCTGCATTTGAATACATGGGGACTCCAAGTAGAACTGCTAAAGGAACAGACCACCATACTTTTGCACCCATAATACCTGCCATAAAATTTTCGGGTACAAATCCGTGAATACCTGCACCAACTGCAATACCGAGTAAAATAAAAAACCATACTTTTCCGACAATTTCTTTAACCTGCTGTATACCCGATTCTATCCTTTCATTAAATCTCATCCTAATTTCTCCGGTCTCAATTGCAGCCTGCTGCAGATTGTAGACCCAGCCTTCAACAAACTTTTCAAGCTTTAGCTTTCCGATTATATAACCTGAAATAATTGCTACGGCAAGCCCGGTTATTATATAAATTGTGGCGGTCTGCCATCCGAATAAACCAAATAAAAGTACCACCGCCACCTCATTTATCATTGGTGCTGCAATTAGGAACGAGAAAGTAACTCCTAAAGGAACTCCTGCCTGCACAAATCCAATAAAAAGTGGTATCGCAGAACAACTGCAGAATGGTGTAACAATTCCTAAAAAGCCCGCGCTTACATTCCCTGCGATAAGTGATTTACCCCCAAGTACTTTTCTTGTCTTTTCCGGTGAGAAATATGTGCGGATAATTCCTACTGCAAATACTATCAGTACAAGAAGAAGCAGAACTTTAAAGGCTTCAAAAATAAAGAAATAAATTGCACCTGTTAACGGATTGATCTGATTCAGACCTGCAGTTCTATAAACCAATAAATCCGTTAAATTTTCCAGATTTATATAGAATACTATCCAGACCGGAAGCAGCATCAGCGGAAAGAATGATTTAGAATATGAAGTTAGCTTCTGAAAGGTTGCCGGTTTCTCTCTAACACTGCTAAGCATTTACATTTTCCTGTATCCAGTGTATTAAAGTAGATTTGGTAGGAATTTGCCCTGTCGATACTATCTTTCCGTTTATCTCTAATCCAGGTGTTCTCATAATTCCTCGCTTTGCAATTAATTCAAAGTCTACTACCTTTTCTATTGAGAAATCGAGTCCGAGTTCTTCTACCGCTTCATGGCTCAATTGAGCTAGCTTAACACAATTTGAACAACCGGGTCCGTACACTTTTATTGAGTTCATTTTTACTCCCTTGTTTCGTTATTTACCGAAATATTGATTAAAAAATTTATAATCCGCAGATTATGTTTCTATCTAAGCTCCCAATCTTTTTCTTATCATTAATTATTATTCTTTCATCATTTATCCAAAAATCAAGCGATGAAAGAATTGATGAAATTCTAAGGTCATTTGGTCTTGGGTTAATCAGGTAGTTGACCCATTTACCTTCTTTTTCTTCCAAAATAAAGCCTGTTTCCTTCAATATTTTAAGATGCTGGGATACAGTAGAATTTGCCAGCCCCAGCAATTCCTTAATTTCGCAGACACAAAGACTCCTCGCCTGAAGCGCTTTCAATATTCTTAACCTATTAATATCCGAAAGTGCCTTAAATAATTTTGTCTTATCTTCTATTTCCACAATAACTCATTTCGTTTACTAACGAAATATAAACATAAAAATTATATATTCAAAATATCACTTTCCGTTGGATTTTAGCGACGGTTGGGTTTATCCAAAGGTTAACAACGGCTTTAGCCTGTTGCTAAATATACTGTAGTCCGACGATTTTCACACAACCTCTTCCAGTCCGGTGCAAAGCCGCAACCTTCAGCCAAACTCAACCCTTTAATTTCTTCACCCTTATCCTATTAATTTAAATGTAATACAAATTAATCCTTATAAGGATCATAAACTTCCGATCCCGCCATTGCTACACCAACCGGATGCAGATTATATATTACTCTTATTGTCTCTCCCTGATATTTCAAAACATCGCTTAACTTTTTATAGCATTCGGGAGCTTCATCTGCACCTGCACCTCTAAGCTCAATATTTTTCTGCTTCATTCTTTCTTTTACAGCATCAAAATCAACTTTGCCCTTTGCAATAATAGTCGGTCTTTTAATACCGTTTTCATCTTTTAACCATTTCTTTTTCCCTGCTGCTTCTGTTCTGGACATGCTCCTACCTGCTCCATGAACAGTAGAATATAATCCATGCCTTGACAATTCACTCTCAACTCCTTCAATAATTACCGAAGTATCATACATAGTAGCTCCAACAAATCCTTTCTGTCCTGGAAAAGCAGGGGTGCAGCCTTTTCTAACTACCCAATATTTTTCACCGAAATGTTCTTCTAACCAGGCAAAATTATGATGGTTATGAACTTCATAATTTTTTTCCCCTCCCAGAATCTCAAGAACTTTTTCAACTACCATATCACGTCCTGCATATGCATATTCCCCTGCCAGATGCATTGCCGAAATATATGCTTGACCGGTTTCGGAATTTATATCAAACAGAATAGGCGGTGCTTCCATCCCTCCTTCTTTCCCTTTTTCCGTGAATTTATGTCCTTGCGACATTGCAATAAATCCCATTGCAGTCTTATGTCCAAATCCTCTTGAACCAAAATGAACCCCTATCCACAACCAGCCATCTTCATCACTCAATAAATCGACAAAATGATTTCCGGAACCGACTGTACCCAGTTGAGCCTTTGCCAATCCAAGTAAAGATCTTTGGGGTACAAATTCAGCATTCCTTATCTTTTCGAGTACGGAATGATCTACTGGCTCGTTATTAGGACGTCCAATCCCGAATGAAATTCTCCTAAAAATCTCATCCATAACGTTCGGAATTTCAATATCCTGTACTTTAATATTTGTCCTTACAGCTTTATTTCCGCATGCAATATCGAATCCTACACCAGACAGAGAGATTTTGTTTTTATATGCAACAGCCCCTCCGATTGGATGCCCGTATCCATAATGTGCATCTGCAGTCAATACTGCAATATCTCCTTCGGAGAAACAGTTTTTTATTTGTGTAATCGATTTTTCATCAATCAATTCTTTGCCGAATATGGTCAGGTTTTCCATTTTGGTCTTCCGGTCTTATTAATAAAAAAAGCCGCTTATTTATCAAACAAGCGGCTTACTTAAATATCTATTTAGTTTTATTTAATGATAAATACAGTAAGCCGCATCGAGTATGTTTTTATACCTGCGTGACTTCTGAAGTCTATATTTAGCAATAAATAAATTCATTAAGTAAATATAATTAAAAAATGATTTTTATAAAAAATTAAAACCTTATCAAAGTAAAACGTCACTGGATATATCTTATACCCTATAACCCCTATACCTTTATATTACCTCAACTCTGAAACCGTTTTAAAACCGTTTCAAATCCGTTTTGAAACCGTTTTATAACCGTATCAAATCCTCATAACTAGCTGAGTTTACGGTCTAAACCCCTGCATAGACAAATAAATATCTTCAATTTGCCCCACAAATAAGAGTGGCATTTTTTATTATTTTCTTTTTGTATGTTTGTACCTTTATTACTATCAAATAGAAGAAATTTTATTAACGATTTAATTTAATCTGTTTCTTAATTCCCTCTTAGATGAAAAACCGGATATCTGCTTCACTTAAAAATTTTAATCAAAATACTTTCTCATCTCTAAGAATCCGCAATTTCCGATTATATTTTATCGGGCAGAGCATTTCACTTTCAGGTACATGGATGCAGACAATCGGACAGGCCTGGCTGGTACTGAAGCTTACAAATTCCGGTACTGCGCTAGGATTGGTAACTGCTCTTCAGTTTCTGCCGGTGTTGATATTCGGAGCTATGGGGGGAGTTATTGCCGACAGAATGTCGAAGCGTAAAATATTATACTTCACCCAATCAATTTCGGCAGCATTAGCTTTAATTCTTGGGGTTCTTGTTGCTGCAGATGTAGTAAAATTGTGGATGTTATATATTCTTGCTTCCTCACTCGGGTTAGTTAATGCAATTGATAATCCGTCAAGGAGAACATTCGTTATTGAAATGGTAGGAAATAAAGAATTGGGAAATGCAGTAACTCTCTTTTCAACAGCATTTAATTTAAGCCGTATAATTGGACCTGCAATTGCCGGTGCAGTAATAGCCGGTCTCGGACTTGCACCCTGCTTTTTCATAAATTCCTTATCATTCATTGCTGTTCTTATATGTCTTTTTATGATGCGCAGCGGAGAGCTTCATCCGGTTGAACCGGTAAAACGTGCAAAAGGCCAATTAAGGGAAGGATTAAAATATGTTAGAAATATGCCTCTTTTAAGAAACCTGCTGGTGATGGTAACTATTGTAGGGACATTAACGTTCGAGTTCCAGGTAAACCTTCCGCTTTTGGCAAAATATACATTTAAAACCAATGCAGATGGCTATGCATTGTTAAATTCTGCTATGGGAATTGGAGCGGTTTTCGGCGGTTTATTAACAGCAGGAAGAAAGAGATTAAAGCCGGGAAATTTAATTTACACTTCATTCTTTTTTGGAATCACCATAATATTGACTGCATTAACTCCGTCTATTAATGCTGCGATTTTAATGATGATTGTCGTAGGAATCTTTTTAATACAGTTTACCTCTTACGGGGAGACAATGCTTCAGCTTGAAAGTGCTCCTAATATGAGGAGCAGGGTAATGTCGTTATGGTCAATTGCATTTTTAGGCTCAACTCCAATTGGAGGATTAATCATCGGCTGGATTGGAGAGTATGCTTCCCCCAGATGGGGCTTAACAGTAAGCGGCCTTGCAGCATTAGCAGCCGGAGCCTATGGATTATTAAAGATTAAAAATATTGAGTTAAAAAGTATGGAAACTGAGCTTGCAGAGCCAATCCCAGTTGAAGATAATAAAGGAGTATAAAAAAAAGATATTAATAATTAAATTGTGAAATTTTTATATAAATGAAATGAAAGAGTTACACCATCTAATCCTGCAAGGATGAAATAATCTATACAATTATATAAATTAAAGTTATGAAAATTAAAGCAATAATAACCGGTGCAACCGGAATGGTAGGGGAAGGAGTTATGCATGAGTGCCTGCTCCATCCCGAAGTGGAATCTGTGCTTGTAATTAACCGGAAAACAGGCGATACCACTCATCCAAAGCTTAAGGAAATTATTCACAGCAACTTTTTTGATTTCTCTTCCATTGAAGAGCAATTAAAAGGCTATAATGCTTGTTTCTTTTGCTTAGGAACAACATCTATCGGAAAAAAAGAACCTGAATACACAAAAATAACTTTCGATATTACGAAAGCTTTGGCGGATACTTTTTATAAGCTCAACCCAGAGTCAACATTCTGCTATGTTTCCGGTGCCGGAACAGACAGTTCCGAAAACGGGAAGAGCATGTGGGCAAGAGTTAAAGGAAGAACAGAAAATTATATTTTGAATCTGGGATTCCGACGTGCCTATGCTTTTCGTCCCGGAATAATAATACCTACAAAAGGACTTAAGAACACATTAAGATTTTATAAATATTTATCTTTTCTTATTCCGGTTATAACATTATTATTCCCGAAACATATATGTACATTGAAAGAAATTGGCTTAGCAATGATAAATTCAGTAAATAAGGAATATGAGAAAAATATTCTGGAAGTTGAGGATATTAAAATCTTAGCCGGTAAATAAAACCATGTCTCTTTACGAGTACAGAGAAAAAGGATATTTTGCACAGGTAACCGGCAAAATGGAAGAGATGTGTGAACAGGAACTCATTGAACTTGGTGCATTAGAAACCCAAACCTCTTACAAAGGAGTTTTTTTCAAAGCAGATATCCCAACGCTTTATAAAATAAATTATACATCCCGCCTCCTTTCAAGAGTGCTTGCACCTCTGGTAACCTTCAACTGCCGTAATACCGATGCATTAATAAATAAAGCAAGGAAAATTCACTGGGAAGATTTCCTCTCTCTGGAAAAAACATTTGCGATAAGCGGTTCCGTTTCTTACAGCAGTATAAGTAATTCATTATATGCTTCTCAATGTCTGAAGGATGGAATAGCAGATTATTTCAGAAAAAAATATGGAAAGCGTCCCAACGTTGAGGTTGTAAATCCGGATGTACGCTTCAATCTGCACATTGAAAAAGATGAAGCTGTAATAAGCCTTGATACTTCGGGTGAATCGCTCCATAAAAGGGGATACAGGCTTCTGGCTGGTGAAGCACCAATGCAGGAAACTCTTGCAGCTGCTATTATACGCCATAGTAAGTGGGATGGGGAAAACCCTTTATGGGATCCAATGTGCGGTTCGGGAACAATTCTTTGCGAAGCATTAATGCACTACTGCAGAATACCTGCACAGAAACTTCGAAAAAAATTCGGCTTTTTTAATCTGCCTGAATTTGATAAAACAGCCTGGTATAAAGTAAAAGAAGAATACGATAATAAAATCCGGCCGCTGCCTAAAAATATTATTTTGGGAAGTGATAAATCACATGAGGCTATCAAAGTAGCTAAAGAAAATCTTTCACATCTTCTATATTCCGATTCAATAAATCTTTTACAAAAGCAATTTCAGCAAGAAAAAGAATTTCTGAACGGGACTATAATAACAAATCCGCCATACGGGATAAGGCTTGGTGAACTTAAAGAAGTGCAGGCACTGTATAAAGAATTCGGTGACTTTCTTAAAACTAATTGTTCCGGCACATCTGCGTTTATCTACACCGGCAATCCTGAATTGCGGAAATCTATCGGGCTTAAAACAACCAGAAGAATTCATCTCGATAACGGCAAATTGGAAGGGGTGCTTTTGCAGATTGATAGTTATAAAGGGAGTAAAAAGAAACATTTTGAAGGAAGATAAATATAAGGTTATTATTAAAGACCTAAAAATTTACTATATTTATTAAAATTTAATTTATTCCTTTTAAGGTATTGTATGAGTGTTAAAGAAATAATACAACAGATAGATAAATTAGAGCTCTCTGAAAAGCTAATCCTGGTAGAGGATATCTGGGATTCAATTGCACGAAGTAATTCTGTATTACCTCTTTACGAATGGCAAAAAAATGAATTGGATAAAAGATATGAAGAATATAAAAGCAGAAAGCAAACGCTTCATGAATGGAATGAAGTTCATGAAGAACTTAGGAAAAAATAGAAGTGAAATTTTGTTACACTAATTAATTGTACCATCATTTTTGCATTTATTTACGGAGTATCCTTATATTAAGGAAAACTATTTGATTTAAAAAATAAAAGTAGAAAGAAAAAATTTGCTTGGTTTTTTAATAGTACCTATTTTAAAATTATGGGTGAAACGAAATTTGAACAAAATATTAAGAGGCTAAACTTCTCTTTTCTGAAAAAAAGGGGTGAAGGGGGTGTTTTACTTACAGCTAACTATGAATCATTAGATCAAAAATTAGCTTCCCCCGAAGTCTTATTCGCTTTAGAAGTTTCAAAAACAAAATTTAATGCAGATGCCGTTTACTTTCGCTACTTTAACGATGGTAGAGGAGCAGTACCACAGATTTATATTTACGATAATACAAATGGCTACTTGACAGAAAACGACAGAAAAAAGATACATATTAATGTATGGAGTGGATGCCAAGTACCAGTTTATTTAATTATAGATAAATTTGAAGTAAAGATCTTTGATGCACGTGAAAAAGCAAATGAGGACATAGAAAACTATGCTCAAGAAATTATTAAATTAACTGGGAATACTATTAAAGAATTTCATGCAGAAAATTTTAATGACGGTTTATTTTGGGAAGAAAAGAGCAATAAAAAAAGGTTTAAATTTGAGAAATCAGCTTCACGAGATTTAATAACGGGTTTAAAAAAAGTTTACAATGATTTTCAGAATGAATCAGGCCTTAACAATCATATAGCATTAAAACTATTAGTACAATGTCTATTAATAAAATATTTGGAAGAAAGGGATGAAGAAAGTAGAAGTGGCTATTTTGCTGGAACTTATTTCCAGAAATATTTTAACTGCAGTAATTTTTTAGAGGTTATTCGTTGCGGCAAATTGCTTGATTTACTTGATCAACTAGCTAAAGATTTTAATGGAAAAATATTCGAGTGGCATGGTGAAAATGAAATAGAAGCTAGGAAAGCTATCAGTAATTCGGATATACAAAAATTGGCCTATTATTTAGATGGTACAAGTAAGGATAATCAATATGTACTTTGGCGGTTATATTCTTTTTCTCATCTCCCTGTAGAATTAATAAGTTCTGTATATGAAGAATTACTGACAAATAGTAAGGATATAGTCTATACGCCTGAAATGATAGTGAGTACTCTAATTGATGAATGTATGCCATTAAATAACCCTAAACAAAATCTAAAATTAATTGATGTTAGTTGTGGTTCTGGAATTTTCTTGGTAAAGGCTTTTAAGCGAATTATTCAGTGGTGGAGATATGAACAATGGAAAGAAACCGGAGAGCTTAAAAAGCCTTCTTTAAAGAAGTTAAAACAATTACTTAAAGATGCAATTCATGGGATTGATATACAAGTAGATGCTATACGCTTAACCGTCTTCAGTTTGTCATTGGCTTTATTAGATGAAGTAGATTTGAATCCTCCAACGTGGCAAAAGTTAAAATTTCCTGATTTAGGAAAAAATATTGTAACAGATGATTTTTTTAAATTTATCACTAAAAACACAACGCCTCAGTTTGATTTAGTAATTGGTAATCCACCATTTAATCTACAGCCTATCAATGGTAAAGAACCTAACAGAAAAAAATATTTTAAAAAACTCAGCCAAGAAATAGGATACAATACTGGAATAAGAATCCCCGATGAAAATCCTGCCTTACATTTTCTAACTCAGGCAATGAAATTAATCAAGCCAAATGCAATGCTTTGTCTAATTCAACCTTCCGGTCCGTTATTATATCAGAAAGATGTTGAGTTTAAATATGCTATATTTTCAAGATACAACCTATTGCAAATAATTGATTTTACAAAATTATCAGATGTATTGTGGGGTAAAAGAAATATTGCTACCGTAGCTGTTTTCCTACAAAAAACAAAGCCTAATACTCAAGATGTTGTACATCTAGTGGCAAATCGTACATTTTCAAATATAAATCGCTTATTTTTAGAATTTGATTATTATGACTTTCATACCATAAATAAAAAAGCAATTATCAATAAACCTTATATATGGAAAGCTAATTTGCTAGGAGGGGGGAGGATCGTATCTTTAATTGAGAGATTATCTGAATTAAGAACATTAGGGCAATTTTTAGAAATAAAGGAAGAAGAAGAATGGTTTAAAGGTGAAGGATTTATTGAGAAAGGAGATAAAAATCATGCATCTTACATAACTGGTGAAAATTATTTACCAACAGAATGCTTTACTGAAAAAGGTATTAACTGGACTTCAATTTAATAAATGTAATATCAAGTTTTTTCATAGACCAAGACATAAGGAACTTTATTCTCCTCCACATTTATTAATAAGAAAAATAATAGGTAAGGAAGGATTAATATCTGAATTCGTAAAAGAATATTTAACATTTGTCAGTGATATCTTTGCGGTTCATGCACCTTTAAAGGCTAAAAAAGAATTGAAAGCATTATCTAAATATATTTCCAGTAATGGTAAATTATTACGATTTTATATTTTAGCGACAAGTAGTAGGGTAAAAATAATAAAAGCAACTTCTTTATATGATGAAGATATTCTTAATATCCCTTACCCTTACAACTTATCTGATGCACAATTATCTAAAGCAGAAAAGCTATTAATAAAAGACTCTTTGAATTATTTCCTATCATCTGATTCTCAAAAAGTGTTTGAAGATGCCAAGGAAGATGATGTAATGGAATTCTCAAAAATATTTAGCGAAACTTTAAATAGTATTTATCAAGTAAATAATAAAACATTTCACTTATTCAAAATATTAGAGACCAGTAAATATTTTGCAATGCATTTTGAATACACTAATACTGAACTCGAGCCTAAGAAAGAGGTTTTAGAAAACCTTGAGCATTATGTCCAGGAAATAATTCCAACAAAAAAAGATAATAGTGAAGGTATTCATATACAAAGAGTATTAAAACTCTACGGAAGAGATCGGATTATTCTTGCAAAACCAAAACAATTACGTTATTGGATTCCTTCTATTGCTTTGAGAGATGCAGATGAAACATTTGCCGATTATCTAAAGGCACGTTATCAGAATGCTCAAAGATAATATACCTAAATATAATCTGCCCTTACCAAATGATCTCAGTGCAAGCATCGATCATGAAATCGTTTTTATATTGGATTTTATCGACCATAATATTTCAGATTTTTCTCTTTATTATTTTAGCATTAAAGATTCAGACCGTGAAAATAGAATCAGTTATTTCTTGTCGTGTTATTTGAATGCATGTCTTATTGAAGATAAAGAGGGATTTTTTCCGTTTAATTTTGTAAAAAATCCAGCGCAGGAATCCTCAACTAAAGAAACAGATATAGGTGTAGTCGTTTTATCAAAGACAGAAAGGCCCATAACTATAATTGAGTTTGAAGCAAAAAGATTTTCGGAAACGTCAAACAATAAAGAGTATGTTTGCGGTGAACGAGGAGGTATTGAAAGGTTTAAACGTGGTTATCATTCATCTTATCTTACAACTTGTGGTATGTTTGCTTATATACAAAGTCGTAAATCATCAGAATGGATTCAAAAAGTAAACAAGTGGATTATTGAAGAATCAGAAACTAACACAGATTCTGGGATTGATTGGAAAAGTCAAGATGAAAAATTAATAGTGATAGAAAATTTCGAAAAAGTTGATAAATTAAAATCTATGCATATCCGTAAACAATCAAATGATTCTATATTGCTATGGCATTATTTTATTAATCTTTGTTAATGACAGATTTCTTCCTCTCCAGCTCTTCCCACCTCTCATAAAGCTTCTTTACTTTTTCTTTTGCTTCTTCAAGCTGTGAATTAAGCTCATTTGTCTGTTCTGCATATTTCAGATAAAAATCGGGAGAGGTAAATATCTTTTCTATTCTCTCAATCTCCGCTTCAGCATCAATTATTTTCCCTTCAATCTGTTCTAGCTCCAATGCATCTTTATAACTTAGCCTTCTTGGCTTAGACTTTGTACGCGAATCTTCTTTCTTTTCTTTCGGCTTTGTTTCTTCATTCTGCTCTGTTCGCCTATTTCTTTTTTCAACGTAATAATCATAATCACCTTCACTATAATAAATTTCTTTGTTCCCTTCCAATGCAAGTATCCCTGTGCAGACTCTGTTCATGAAATACCTGTCATGGCTTACAACCATTACACATCCCTCAAAAGATATCAATGCTTCTTCTAATATTCTTAATGTGGGCAGATCGAGATCATTAGTCGGTTCATCCAGCATAAGAAAATTTCCTCCTTTACATAATATTTTTGCCAGAGTAAGTCTGCTTTTTTCGCCGCCGGATAGTTTACCCACTTTTGTATTGATTCTTTCATCCGCAAAAAGAAAACGCCTTAAATAAGTCCATACACTCAACTGATATCTGCCGAATTTAATAACCTCATTCCCTTCACCAATTGCTTTGATAACTGTATCATCATCATTTAGGAACAGCCGTGCCTGGTCTACATAATTGAATTCAGTAGTTTCACCGACTTCAATTTTGCCTAAGGTGGGAGCAATTTCTCCCAATATAATTTTCAGAAGGGTTGTTTTCCCCACTCCATTATTGCCAACTACACCTATTTTCTTTCCCGCTTCAAAATTAAAAGTAAATCCATCAAAGAGGGTTTTATTTCCGAGTTTAATACCTACATTTTTAATTTCAACAACTTTTTTCCCCAAGCGTTCGGAAGGCGGAATAATCAAATCAACATCAAGCTCAACTTCATTGCTTGTCTGATTGGATAGTTCATGAAAATTATCAAGCCTGCTTTTAGCTTTTGTTCTTCTTGCTCTGGGACCTCTCCTTACCCATTCAAGCTCACGCTTTAGAAAAAGCTGACGTTTCCGTTCTTCAACTTCTTTAATTGCCTGTCTTTCTGTTTTATTAATGAGGTAATCAGTATAATTTCCGTCGTGAGAGAAGAATGTGCCTGAAGATAGCTCGACAATCCTGTTTGCTATTCTATCCAGGAAATAACGGTCATGGGTAACAAAGATGCACGTTCCTTTATATCCAGATAAGAAATCTTCCAGCCATTCAATTGAATTTGTATCAAGATGGTTTGTAGGTTCGTCAAGAATTAATAAATCAGGCTTAGAAATTAATGCACGGCAAAGGGCAACCCTTCTTTTTTCTCCACCGGATAAGCTTGAAATATCTCTTTGGATATCCGGTGCATTTAAAGACTGAATAAGAATATTTATTCTCTTTTCAAGATTCCATGAATCCATCCTCAATATTGTTTCTTCGAGAATATGTTTTTTAGGTGAGTCAAAAAGAGTGTGCTCATATTCTTTAATTAAATCCAATTCATTTACCGCACCTGAAGCAATATTATCATATACGTTTTTGGTCTCATCCAGGGTGAATTCCTGCGATAGAAAGCCTATTATAAGATTTTTCTTTTTAGCAACTTCACCGGAGTCCGGAGACATTAAACCTGAAATGATTTTTAGAAAAGTAGATTTTCCCGCTCCGTTCCTTCCTACTAATCCGATACGATCCCCCTCATGAACACTTAACGATGCTTTATCAAGCACAACTTGTTCACCGAAATGGACTTCAAGTTCAAGAGCAGTTAAAATAACCGGCGCAACATTTTCAGGCATACTATAATCAATCCATAATATTTGAAGAGCAAATATACATCTGCAACTATTAAAATTTCAGTACTTAATTAATGCTGAAGTAAATGGTTTTCATTAACCCCGGGATTAATCCCGGGGTTAATAAAAAAGGATGAACATTTCATTGGGAATTTTCCATATCTTTAAGATTTAATTTTAGAATTAAAAAATATTTTTTAGATGTATTGGATAAAAAATGCTTATAACTAATTTTAATCCTTTTCCTGTTATCACAACCGACAGACTTATATTAAGAAAAGTAAGCCCGGATGATGTCAATGAAATATTCTTTCTCCGGTCTGATGAAAGAGTGATGAAATATATAGATAAAGCTCCTGCAAAATCTCTTGATGAAGCGATGCAGCACATAAATTTAATACTTGATCTTGAAAAGAATAATGAGGCTGTTGAATGGGCAATTACGCTTAAAGAAGATCCGAAACTAATAGGCACAATATGTTTCTGGAATATTCAAAAGGAACATTATAGGGGAGAGATCGGATATGCTCTTCGTCCTGATTATCATGGAAAAGGAATAATGCAGGAAGCTATGTCTAAAGTTCTTGATTATGGATTTAATATTATAAAGTTCCATTCTGTTGAAGCCAATGTTAATCCTGGTAACACGGCATCAATTAAACTTCTGGAAAGAAACAAATTTATTAGAGAAGCATATTTTAAAGAAAATTATTTCTATGACGGGAATTTTTTAGATTCTGCAATTTATTCTCTTTTGATTGGTCAATGGAATCCAGAGTATTTTATTAAGTGAAGTTACGTATATGTAAAGATGACATCTTTGAATAAAAAATCGTTTATTTATTTTTTTATAGAAATGTAAGTTCAGATAATTCCTTATTTTAACTAGTAAAGATGTCATCTTTCAAATGCTCTTTATTGCGTACCTTAAGTTACCATGGAAAAAATAAATATTTGAGTTCTGGTATAAATAGCTTATCTTTAAATGCGTGATTTTTAAAAGTCTGCCTTCAATGTAATTACCTTTCTGATTGCAATTTTTAATAAATCCTAATTTTAACAAACATCTACTTTAAAACCTTTTTCTACAGAGATAAAGAAGTTTTTAAGCGGGCACAATATATATAGAAAGAAATATGTCATTCGATAAACTA
The DNA here is from genome assembly GCA_963742995.1 of uncultured Ignavibacteriales bacterium. Taxonomy (GTDB): domain Bacteria; phylum Bacteroidota; class Ignavibacteria; order Ignavibacteriales; family Ignavibacteriaceae; genus CAVQBP01. Next base: position 1,578 of record CAVUOL010000083.1, on the reverse strand, counting down.
AATTTAATTAAGCCTATACAAACGGCTCTTGAAAATGAAGGATACACAATACCGACACCTATCCAACAGCAGGCTATCCCTATAATAATGGAGAGAAAAGATCTTCTTGGTTCAGCACAAACAGGTACGGGTAAAACTGCCGCATTTGCTATTCCTATTTTACAAATTCTCAGTGAAGAAAGGGAGCCGGGCAGACCAAAAAGAAGAAATATAAAAGCTTTAATTATTGCACCTACAAGAGAACTGGCTGTGCAGGTTAGCGAAAGCTTTAGTGTATACGGGAAAAATACCGGATTAAAAAACACTGTTGTATACGGAGGAGTTTCCCAATATAGCCAGACAGCGAAGTTAAGAAAAGGGGTAGATATTCTTATTGCTACTCCGGGAAGGCTGCTTGATCTCGTAGAACAGAAGTATATTAATCTTTCTCATATAAAGGTGCTTGTCCTCGATGAAGCAGACAGAATGCTGGATATGGGCTTTATTAATGATGTGAAAAAGATTATTTCCTTACTCCCCGAAAAAAGACAGACCCTCTTTTTCTCCGCAACTATGCCCCGCGAAGTGGTTAAGCTTTCGGGTTCAATATTAACTAATCCTGTAAGGATTGAAATTGCTCCCCAAACAAAAACAGTCGAAACAATCAAACAGGCAGTCTATTTTGTATCAAGACCGGATAAAAAGAAGCTGTTGAAGCATATTCTGAAAAGTGAAAATGTTTCATCCGCACTTGTATTTACAAGGACAAAACATGGTGCGGATTCAGTTACTAAATATCTAAATGATGCTAAAATTCATGCTGATGCAATCCATGGGAACAAATCCCAAAATGCTAGGCAGAAAGCTTTAAATAATTTTAAATTGAATCGTACTAAAGTCCTTGTAGCAACTGATATTGCTTCAAGAGGATTGGATATTGATAAATTATCACACGTATTTAATTTCAATCTCCCTGATTACTCTGAAACTTATATTCATAGGATTGGACGTACCGGTAGAGCCGGACTCGGAGGAACAGCACTTTCTTTCTGCGATGATGAAGAGAGATATTACCTGGATGAAATAAATCACCTTATAAAAATTCCAATTCCGGTTATAAACGATCATCCTTTCAAATTGAGTGAAACTGATGATATCAGTCTGCAAATTCCCATGAAAAAGTTTATGCCTTCAAAAAAGCATTCTTCATTCAAATTTCGGGGTAATTCAAGAAAAAACAGAAAAAGGAATTCCCCAAAAGATATAAATATAAAGGTTAGATAAATGGATGGTACAAAGCGACAGAATATAAAGTCAGGTGATCTGGTAAAAATAGTATTAAAAGAAAATCAGCGGTCAGGCAGACTTACAGAAGGGTATGTAAAGGAGATCCTTACCAATTTTCCACAACACCAATTTGGAATAAAAGTCAGACTTGAAACCGGGGAAGTTGGACGTGTTAAAGAAATCTTCAAAGAATTATTATAAACTGCTTTCCCCATTTTACATCGTATTCAACTCTAAAAATTGAATAAAAATTCCTATCTTTGAGTCACTTTTTTAATATTTAAATAAGATAATTATTATTAAAAATGAAAA
>CAVUOL010000082.1:0-17569 GCA_963742995.1 uncultured Ignavibacteriales bacterium | reverse complement strand
ATAAGATTTTTATGAAGTGGATTTTTCAAAAGAAATTCTTTTGTGCTAAATTTATTTATAAAAACAAAAAATTTATTGATTATAAAGTGATTCTTTACTAAAACAAATAAGATGTCCGATAATAAAAAAATCTTAAAAAATACATTTTTACATTTACCGGGAATTTGGCCGGATAAAAAGATTAATTTTTTGGAATAACAAAATTTATACATGGGAAGACTATGAAAGAAAATATTGCAATCAACTTAGTTTCTTTAATAATGGCCAAGATGAAAATATCCTTGTTTCAAAAATAAATTATCAAAAATTGCAATAGATTCGGACAACACTAATTTTTTTGCTGAGTTATTGCCTAATAATGAGCACTATAGAATTGTTTTAAGTTATCCTGAGGATACCATGTTTTTGGATATAGAATCCACAGGCTTAAGTCGATACTATGATAATATCACAATTATAGGCTGGTCAATTGGCGGAAAATATGAATTTTTCATTCAAAATGAAGATAGTAAAAAGTTTTATAAAGCCGTAGAAAATGCAAAAGCTATAGTAACTTTCAACGGTAATATATTTGATATTCCATTCATCCATCAAGAATTTCCCGGTGTCAAAATCCCACTTTCACATGTAGATCTACGGTTTTTTGCAAAAAAAGATAATTTTTCCGGCGGCCAAAAAATTATTGAAGAAGAAATAGGATTTAAGAGACCGAAAGAGCTAAATACAATCAAAGGTGAGACAGCCCCAATATTATGGTATAAGTATAGGTTTGGTAATATAAAAGATTTGGAAAAATTAATATATTATAATTATGTAGATATTGAAGGGATGAAATTCATTTTTGACAAGATTGCATATCAATTGGTCTATAGAAATCAATTTCCAATTGAAATTGAAGGTCTGCCTAAATTTTATTTACAGGAATTTTTACCATTCAAAGAATTTAAATCAAAATTTCTTAAATCACACAAACTTCCAGTATATAAAGGAAAACCAGGACCGAAAATTTATCTTGATGAATTAACTGCATCATACAAAAAACAATTAAAGATTGTTGGAATCGATTTAACGGGAAGTGAAAAACGTCCATCAGGCTGGTGTTTTTTAGACCATGACTATGCTCAAACATCAACTATCAAATCAGATGAAGAAATTATTGAACAAACTATAAAACTAAAACCCGATATTATATCCATTGATTCTCCTTTATCATTACCTCATGGGAGAATACATGTTTACGATAATGATCCAGGCAGAGATATCTATGGGATCATGAGAGAGGCTGAAAAAATCTTAAAAAGTAGGGGAGTTAATGTTTATCCAAGTTTAATTCCAAGTATGCAGAGATTGACTGAGAGAGGGATCAAATTAGCTAAAATTTTTAGAGAATACGGGTTTCCTGTTATCGAAAGTTATCCAGGGGCTGCACAAGACATTATAGATATTCCTAGAAAACAAGCAGGTCTTCAATATTTAAAAATTGGATTGGAAAAATTTGGAATTAAAGGCGATTATATCTTGCAAGACGTTTCACATGATGAATTAGATGCTATTACATCTGCTATTGTTGGACATTTTTTCTGGAGTGGCAAATTTGAAGCTTTAGGAAATGAAGAAGAAGAATATTTAATTATCCCTAGTCTAAGTGTTAACAATTCTAAATGGGTTAATAGAAGGGTTATAGGATTAAGTGGATATATTTACGCAGGTAAAACCACTGCTGGAAAATATCTTCTAGAAAAAGGATATAATTATGGAAGATATAGCTTAGTTCTTAAACAAATGCTTAAAGAAAAAGGAGTCGATGTTAATAGAGAATCATTACAGTCAATTGGGATTGAAATGAATAAGAATCAGAGAATTTTGTGTAAAAGGGTATTCGAATATTATCCAAAAAATGGAGATATTGTTATAGATGGACTTAGATTCCCAATTGATCATGCCTACTGGATTGAAAAATATGGTCCTGCCTTCCTACATTTATTCATTGATGCTAGTGAAAATAGTAGGATGGAAAGATATATTTATTCAGGTATGAGCGCAGAGGAATTTATATCTGCAACTTCCCATAATGTTGAAAAAGGTGTTTTTAAACTAAAAAATCTCGCAGATTATATAATTAAAAATAACAGTTCCATAGAGAATTTTTGTTCTAATTTGAGTAGTTTAATTAATAAACATTTTAATTAAATTATATATTACATTAAAAAAGGGAATTTTTATGCCTATCTCAATTGTGATTGGAGGACAATTTGGTTCTGAAGGAAAGGGTAAAGTTGCAGCATATTTTTCAAATAAATTAAATGCTGTTGCAACGATAAGAGTTGGAGGACCTAATTCTGGACATACAGTATATAACGCTGAAGGCCAAAGGTTTATATTAAAACAATTACCTACTGCTTCAGTCTTTAATAATAATCTTTCAGTAATAGCTGCTGGTTCTTATATTAATTTGGAAATCCTACTGAAAGAAATAGAAGAAACAAAAATAAATAAAAATAACTTATTGATTGATCCAAATGCTGTAATTATATCTAATGAAAGTATTTTAAATGAGTCGAAATATTTAAAAGAAAATATTGGTTCTACAGGTAGTGGTACAGGCTCAGCTGTTAAAAAACGTATCGAAAGAAAAAAAAATTTTTTATTTGCAAAAGATATTTCTGAATTAGAAAATTTCATTCAACCTACAGTTCCAATTTTAAGAGATTTTTTAAACAAGAAAGAAAGAATCCTAATTGAAGGAACTCAAGGATATGGGCTTTCCTTGATTCATTCAAAATATTATCCTTATGCTACCAGCAGAGATACAACCGCAGCAGGATTTCTATCCGAAGTAGGCCTTAGTCCTTTAGATGTTGATGATGTTATTCTAACAATAAGAGCTTTTCCAATAAGAGTTGCTGGCAAATCTGGACCATTGGAAAATGAAATTAATTGGGATTATATATCAAAAACTTCTGGAAGCCAGGAGAATATAATTGAATATACTTCAGTTTCAAACAAAATTAGAAGAGTAGGTTTATTTGAACCAACAATCGTCAAAGAAGCAATCAAAGCAAATAATCCTACTAAAATTGTAATGAATCATTTGGACTATATCGATAAAAATGTTGAAAAAAGAAATAATATAACTGAAAAGATAATACAATTTATAAATAATATTGAAAATACGTTAGGAAAGGATATAGATTTTATGGGTTTTAGTCCAAAGAATATTTTAAAGAATAATAATCTAAAATTTCAATATGTCTGATTTTGCAAATTCAAAAGAAATAGCGATTCTTAGATATTTAAAATTCTATAATAAAGATCCTTACCCTGCTATTAGTCCAGCATTATTGAACTCAGCCGATATTCAAGCATACGTTGAAAAAACCGGAATGATTTGCCCGTTTTATCCCGATGATTTAAAACCAGCTTCATATTCTCTATGCCTTTTAGGTAATTATATATATTGGGATAAAGATGGTAATAAAAAAGAAGATAAAATTACAAAGGGAAAAACGTTTGAATTGGAAAGGGATTCTATTGCTTTTGTTTCACTTGAACCTTTATTTCACTTACCCAATTATATTGCGGCAAGATTTAATTTAAAAATAGATAATATTTATAAGGGTTTACTATTAGGAACCGGTCCTCTTGTTGATCCTGGGTTTATTGGTTATCTATCATTTCCATTACATAATTTAACTTCAAACAAATATACATTTGTCGGAGGAGAAGAAATAGTTTGGATGGAATTTACTAAGTTAAGTGAGAATTATAAATGGAATAATAGTATACCAAAGTCACAATTCGAATATGTAGCAAATAAAAAATATAACAGATATATTGATTCGTATAAAGAGAGTACAAACAAACAACTAAGTAAATTTTTTTATGAAAGTGTTCAATCTCGTGTATCAGCAGCCAAGACAGATGTAAAAAGTACGATCCCAGATTCTATTAAAAGACTGAGAGATTGTGTTGTAAGAGCAGAAGTAATCAGTTGGATTGCTTTAGTTCCAATAATATTTACTGTATTATTTATAATTTTTAATGTAATCTCAATAACAAATGAAACAAGAGATTATATAAAAACAGCAAGTGAAAAATATTCCTTTGATAGACATATAATAGACTCATTAAATACGAAGCTGAATTCTTTAGAAATAAAAATAGATTCATTAAAAAAATTGAATAGATTAAAATGAGAATAGAAATTTGTGGAGGGATAGCAGCGGGTAAAACTACTTTTGCCATGCTTATGCATAATAATAAGATCGATACTGTTTTTGAAGACTTTAGAATGAATCCTTTTTGGCAGGCATTTTATTTAAACCCAGGGGAAGTATATTTTTGAAACGGAAATTACTTTTTTGCTACAACACTATCACGATATAAAAAAAGGATTAGAAAAAGGTAATAAATTCATGTGTGACTTTTCATTATATATAGACTTAGCTTATGCACAAATTGGACTCGAAGAAAATAGATTAAAAATTTTCCAAGATGTTTTAAGGGAAATCACTCAAGAAATTTATTTACCAAATTATATAGTTCATTTAATCTGTGATCCTGAAATTCAATACGAAAGAATTGTGAAACGTGGTCGTACGGTTGAGAGTTCTATTACTGTGGATTTTCTCAAAATGTTAGATTTTAAAGATTAAAGAAAATTTATCAAATTTAGATAAAAATATTAAGTTAATTACAATTGATTCTAGTGAAAATAATTTAATTTCAGATGAAAAATTTAAAGAAGAAACCATACAAAAGGTAAAAGATTTAACTTAGAAGTATTACTTTTTTAATTTTATTATTCTCAACGAAGAAAACTAATAAAATTCTATCCAGACACTTAGAAACATTTGGAGATAAAATGTTCAGCGCAAAATTTAATTATGAAAATGGTAAGTTTTTAGATTATACAGTCAATTTTTACTAACTTATCACTAAAGCGGGTTAAATAAACATATCGATTTTAATTATATTCCTCTCCTAAATTTTTAAGCAGTTTAATGATATCCATAATTGTTCTATCAGTTGTTTTTATTCTCATTGCAGTAAGACAGATTGGCAATATTAAATTACAAATCTGGCAGATAATGCTATTGGGAGCAATTGCTGTCATAATAACTGGCCAAATTTCAGTTAAATCCGCAATCCATTCGATTAACCTCGATGTCATACTGTTTTTGTTTGGAATGTTTATAATAGGGCAAGCCCTGGAAGAAAGCGGTTATTTATCTTATGTAGAATATAAATTTGTGAAAAATGCAAAATCCGTCGACAGCCTGGTAATTTTCATTTTGCTGGGAATGGGATTAGTCTCTTCATTATTAATGAATGACACAGTTGCAATAATTGGAACCCCTATTGTTTTGCTTATAGCTCAGAAAAATAAGTTAAATACCAAATTGCTTCTTCTATCCCTAGCTTTTGCTATAACGATAGGAAGCGTTGCAAGTCCTATAGGCAATCCTCAGAATTTGTTAATCGCTATAAATGGGGATATTCCAAATCCCTTTTTGACTTTTGGGAAAAACCTTCTTATCCCAACATTGTTAAACCTTTTTGCCGCATACTTTATCCTGAAAGTTTTTTATAGGGAAGAATTCAATAAAAAGCTTATACCCAATAATAATCCGGAAATCAAAGACAATTCATTAGCTGCCATTTCAAAAGTATCTTTATTTATGGTTATTGTATTAGTCTTAATAAAAGTAATTCTAATAATAACCGGTTCTGATTTTTATTTTAAGTTAACTTATATTGCCTTAATTTCTGCCATACCCGTTATTCTTTTTTCAAAAAAAAGGTTTTCAATATTGACCTCAATAGACTGGTATACCTTAATATTTTTTGCTGCAATGTTTGTATTGATGCAGAGTGTTTGGGAAACCGGCTATATACAAAATATAATAAGTGAATCTAGGTTCAATTTTACATCTGTAATTATGATATTATGCGGAAGTGTAATATTAAGCCAGTTCATTTCAAACGTTCCTTTAGTCGCTTTATATCTGCCGCTTCTAATCCATCTGGGTGTTACAAACAAAGAGTTAACTGCATTGGCTGCGGGTAGTACAATTGCCGGGAATCTCTTTATTTTAGGAGCCGCCAGCAACATAATAATAATTCAGAATGCCGAGAAGAGGGATGGAGAGACATTGACTTTTGGAGATTTTGCAAAAGCAGGAATACCCTTGACTATTATTAATGTTTTGATTTATTTCTTGTATCTAAAGTTAATTTAATTCAATTGTTCTTCTAATCTATCTTTAAGACTAATTTCCCGGTATTTTTATTTTCTTCTATATATTTATGAGCCTCTGCAGCATCTTTCCAGCTATAAACTTTATCAATAACAGCTTTTAGCTTTCCGGTTGTGAATTTTATCAGGGTATATTCAGAAAATTCTTTAGTCAATTTTATTTGATAATCAAGATTTCGTGTTCGAAGAGTTGAACCTATAATCGAAATCCACTTAGACATAATTTTTCTAATATCAACTTCTTTAATTTTAAAGCCGCTCATAGTTGCTAGAAAAATCAATTTCCCATTTTGATTTAAGCTTCTAATATTTTTTTCGAAATAATCATTACCAATAAAATCGATTATAATATCAACTCCTTTATTATTGGTAAAATTTAAAACTTCTTCATCGAACTCTTCAGACCTATAATCTATGGCTTTTTCGGCCCCAAGAGATAAACAAAAATTATGCTTACTCTTTGATGCGGTAATTATCGGATGTGCTCCAAAATCTTTAACAAGCTGTATAGCAGCTGTTCCTACACCGCTTGCTCCGGCATGAATTAAGACATAATCATCCTTCTTTATTCCGGCATTCCAAAAAAGTGCCTGGTACGCTGTTAAGAAAACTTCAGGAATTGCAGCTGCTTCTTCAAAACTTATTTCTTCAGGCTTTTTAATAGCCATATCTTTATGAATTTTAGCATATTCCGCATAACCCCCGCCTGGAATTAAGCCGAAAATTTTATCTCCGATTATCCATTCGGAAACATTTTCTCCTAAATCAACAACTTCACCCGAGATTTCCAGCCCCAATATATCTGAAGCCCCTTTTGGAGGAGGATAATTCCCCTGGCGTTGTATGATATCTGCACGATTTATTCCTGCAGCCTTAACTTTTATTAAAATTTCATTTTCATTTATAACCGGCTTATCTGTATTCCCTATCTTTAATTTTTCAATACCACCTGGTTCATCTACCAAAATTGCTTTCATAATCAAGTTCCATATCTATATAATAATAAAGAATTTAATTGACATGAGCTATGTTTTAAGTTAATTTTACTTCAATTCCTCTTAACCAATAGAAAATCATCTCTTTACAATGCCATATTAAATAAAAATAATCAATAACAAATTAAGAAAGGTTTAGTTATGAAGAAAATATATGTGTCATCACTTCTGCCTTTGATGCTGTTGTTTATTTTCAATTCATGCCAAAAAATGGGGGATGGAAACACCTCGGCTTCCAATGAAAAAGAGGTAGTATATAATGCTATGAATGCTTTCGATCACGGTGACACCAATGCGTTAGACAGCCTGGCATCGCCGGATTATGTAGAGCACCAGATAGATACTGTTTATATGAAAGCAAGAGGATTGGAAGCGGTAAAAGAAATATTCCGTTCTTTCCATAAAGCTGTTCCTGATCTAAAAACAACAATTCATGCTATTGCAGTTGCAGGTGATACAGTCATGGTTTATAGCACTGCTAAGGGTACATTAGTAGATACATTAATGGGAATGCCCCCAACAAACAATATGATGTCTTTTCCCGGAGTCGATATTTTTTTGGTTAAAAACGGGAAGATTGCAGAACATTGGGGATTCACTGATGTGAATGCAATGATGATGCCTATGCAGAATATGCCGGATGAAAAAAAGGAAATGAAACATTAGTAAAGAACAGTAAAAAGTTGACATCTTTACTCTTTTAGAAAAGTTGTATTATAATATTGAAATTCTTTCAATAATTAATTTTTATATTTGGTAAAGATGTCATCTTTCAAATATGAATCTTTCGGAAAAAAAGCCTCTCTAGTGACTCAAACTAACTGAGTCTATAGTTTTTTTTGCAGTATCCGGTGAAGATAAATCTTTTTCTTCATTTCTCGGTATATTATTTTTAAGAACTCTTTCAGTTGCTGCCCTTGATGAACTATCACTGCTTACTTTCTCCTGATCTGTATTATAATTCCTCGTTTTTTCACAACCAAATAGACAAAATATCATAATCATTATAATGAGGATCATGTAATCTATATATCTGTTTTTATTTCTTTTAACGGCATTTATCATTTTTACAACCCTTTACATTATTATAAATTTCTATTAATCTCACTTCTGTATTAAAATATTAAAGTACAAATCCTTTCTATCCAATGACTGGTAACACAAGGTATTATGCAGTAATTTCTCTGGTAGAGGTAAGACTTGATTTTAATCAAACAGAATTGAAGTAGTAATGTATATTATATATGATATATGACTGAATTCTTAGAAAATATTGATAAGAAAGAAATAAAGAATCTAAAAAAAAGAAAGTTCCCCAAATGGATGAATCCAATGCTTGCTACACTTACACATCAATACTTTTCCGATGAGGAGTGGATTTATGAAAGAAAGTTAGATGGGGAAAGATGTTTGATTTTTAAGAACGGAAAAAATATCCGAATAATGTCACGTAATAAAAAGGAATTAAATCATGTTTACCCCGAAATAGCTGAGGCAATTAAAGATCAAAGGGAAGAGAATTTTATTATCGATGGCGAGATGGTAGCTTTTGAAGGAAATATAACTAGCTTTCCGAAACTTCAGAATAGAATGCACTTATCAACTGAAAAGGAAGCTAAAGAAAGCTGCGTCCCTGTTTTCTTTTATGTATTTGATATCCTTTATTTTGATGAATATGATGTAACCAAACTTATGCTGCGAACCCGTAAATCATTATTAAAAAACTCTATGTCTTTTAAAGATCCTTTACGGTTCTTAGCTCATATAAATAAGGATGGGGAAAAATATTTTAAAGATGCATGCAAGAAAAAATGGGAAGGGCTGGTTGCTAAAAAAGCAGACAGTCCCTATAAACATAGCAGATCTAGTGATTGGCTGAAGTTTAAATGTTCAAATCAGCAGGAGTTCATAATTATCGGTTATACCAATCCTCAGGGTGAAAGAATCGGATTTGGTGCTTTACTTATTGGCTACTATAAATCGAAAAAATTAAAATATGCAGGCAAAGTCGGTACAGGCTATAATGATAAAATGCTATATCAATTGAGTAAAAAATTATCGAGAATTGAAAGAAAAACCCCGCCTCTGGAAGAGGATGTACATGAAAAAAATATTCATTGGGTGAAACCCGAATTAGTTGGAGAAGTTGGTTTTACAGAATGGACAAAGTATGGAAAATTAAGACATCCAAGATTTATGGGTTTGAGAAGAGATAAGATTCCCCAAGATGTGGTAAGAGAAGACAAAGGATAAAAAATGAGAAAAATGAATTTTGGTAAATACTCTGTTAAAATATCAAACGAAAAAAAGATATTCTTTCCCAAAAGTAAAATTACTAAAGGTGATTTGATAGATTATTATAACAAAATTGCCGATGTAATGATTCCGCATATTAAGGATCGTCCGGTTTCAATGCTGAGATTACCCGATGGATTAAAGGGAGAAACTTTTTTTCAGAAAGATGCATCGGATTATTTCCCAAAATGGATAGTAACTAAAAAGGTTAAAAAGAAAGGCGGATATGTAAATCACGTGATTTGTAATAATCAGGCTACTTTAGTTTATCTTGCTAATCAGGCTTGTATAACACCCCATGTCTGGTTAAGTAAGATTAAAAAACTTAATTACCCTGACCGGTTAATTTTTGATTTAGACCCTCCCGGTAAAAAGATTGATTTTAACTCTGTTAAAAAGGCTGCTAAAATATTTTATAAGTTTCTAACTAAAGAGCTGGAATTGAATACCTATTTAATGACGACGGGTTCGAGGGGATTGCATGTTGTAATTCCAATAAATGCCAGGGAAAACTTTGATACCGTAAGAGAATTCGGACAGAATATTGCAAAAGTTATTTCTAACAGGCACCCTAAGGAATTAACAATTGAAGTTAGAAAAAATAAACGAAAAGGGAGAATATTTTTAGACACAGCAAGAAATGCTTATGCTCAGACTGCTGTGCCCCCCTATTCTGTTAGACCCAAAGAAGGTGCCCCCGTCGCAGCGCCAATATACTGGAATGAATTATCCGGTAAAAAGCTTAACTCACAAAGCTTTAATATTAAAAATATCTTTAAAAGATTAAATAAAATCTCTGATCCCTGGAAAGATATCAATAAAAATAAGAATTCTATTAAAAAAGCTATAAAGAAAATAAATGAAATTATAGAGGAAGAATCTAATCCTAAAGAATAATCATATATCAGTGTGAACATCATATATTGCTATCGGCTTTATCCAACGGATTTTATTTAAAGCCTGTGTGAATATCATTAACCAATGGATTTATCCATTGGTTCAGTACCCCCCCCTCACAACGCTTTTTTTTATTTCACACACCTTCTTTAACCAACTGAGCCGGAAGCTTTCACAGACTACATCTGAAACAAAGACTAACACTGGACTTCCAGTCCAGTCTCTCCCCCTCTCCTTACTACCTGTCCCGATTCTAGCGCCGATTCTAGCGGGAAGGAGAGGGGGCCGGGGGATGAGGTAATTTAATATAAGACATTCACATAGCCTCTTTCACTCCTGTACTTCCCCCTGTCCCGATTTCTACTCTATCAGGAAGAAAGAAGGCGTGGGAAGTGAGGTTAAATGTAATATGTTCAGCATTATTTTACCTTTGTATCATCATCAGTAGCTTGCTCTACTCCTTTTGCAAGCTGGGGGAGTATTCCAAGGCTTTCATAAATCGGTTTTACCAAAGGTCTGATAAATGGTAATTTTGACAAATAAAAAAGTGCACTGCTTAAAGATGCCGCTGCTCCAATAATAAGAGTTAGAGGTGCACCGATCCATCCGCCTAAACTGCCGCCGATTAAACTGCCAAAGGGACTCATGCCTCTAAATGCCATTGCATAGAAACTCATTACCCGCCCTCTTTTGCTTTCTTCTGAAATAGTTTGTAGTAAGGTATTAACCGATGCAATGTGAAGCATCATTCCGGTTCCGGCAGTTAACATCAATGCCGCCGATACAATGAAGACCCTTGAAAAGGCCATTCCAAACATACTTAAGCTTAAAAGAATCACTGCATAAGCAATAAGTTTTCCTAAACCTAAGACATTTTTTTTATTTAAAAGATAAACAGCCCCAATTAGAGCTCCCGAGCCATAACCAGCCATAAGAAATCCAAAAGTACTTGCATTTCCATGTAAATAATCTTTTGCAAAAACCGGAGCCAGTAAAGTTAAAGAGTTACTCATTAAACTAACAACTGCCAGTAAAAGTATTAAGTACATAATCGGAGGAAATCCAAATGTATATGAGAAACCTTCTTTTAATTCCTGTACTATTTTTGATTCCTTCTTTCTTCTCGAAATAAATTTTACATCCATTTTTAATAATGAAACAACGACAGCTACATAGCTTAAACTATTGATCAAAAAACACCATCCTTCTCCAACAGTAGCTATTAATATTCCGGCAATTGATGGCCCAACCAACCTTGCAGCATTGACCATTGAAGAATTTAATGCAATCGCATTCCCCAGATCTTCTTTCTTATCATTAATCATATCGGAAACAAAAGCCTGACGGATGGGCATATCGAAAGCATTTATTGTTCCCAGCAATACAGCCAAAACAATTAATTGCCAGATATGGACCACTTTTGTAAAAACTAGAACTGAAAGAACCAGAGCCTGGACCAAAGCTAGTGATTGAGTATAGAGCAGCATCTTATGGCGATCCCATCTATCTGCAAAAACACCGGCTAACGGGGCAATAATAAATAAAGGAAGCTGACCTGAAAACCCGACTATACCAAGCATAAATGCCGAATCAGTAAGACGATATACCAGCCAGGTCATTGCAACCTGCTGTATCCATGTCCCTATTAACGAAAGACTCTGTCCGCTGACAAACAACCTGTAGTTCTTATGCTTTAATGCACGAAACATCAGGTTGAATCTTGAACTGTTAAAGATGCTTTTAATCGCCATATATCTTAATAAAAAGAAGAGATAATATAAGAATTTTACCTTAACTAACTTGTAACTGATGCAGCTTAAAGCCTCTGCACATCTGTCCCAAATTATTTCTATTTCTACCTTAGAAGGACTTATTTATATTGATTGGTCTATCCAATTTCTATCCCTATTCGGACAAAATCATTTCATTGTAATCTAAGACTTTCTATAATCCCTTTAGGGATTAACTTGAGTTTGGCAATTAACTAGATAAAGGCTGGAAAAGTGCGAAAATATTGATTTCGCACATTTTTTTAGTTAATTTGTATCTAGTCAATTAACTAGAGGTCGGATATGGGATTTCCAACAAAAATTCAACTTATTAAAAGAGCAGCAAGTGAACAATGGTATATCAATTTCCCTTCGTCTGTTGCTCAGGCAATGGAATTCAACAAAGGTGAAATTGTCGAATGGATTATCGAGAATAAAAATAAACTGATTCTTAAAAGAACAAATACTAAAGATGAGGCAAGTAAAAAAAAACTGAAAGAACAAACTTGATAAAGGAATTTGATGGTTTGTTCTCAGAATGTAGCTCAGCATTTAAGCAATTTCGAAGTGCACTTAGAACTCATAACTTAGCCTATGGATTGCTGAACTGTCTGGGCAGACATACCTTAACCGGAATGATAACATCCTCAGGACATCAGTTTGTTGACTGGAGTTCGGTTTATCGATTATTTCAAGGTAACCGGGTAAATATTGATTCAATGTTTTCAGTAATAAGATGCTCATTACTCAAGAATAAGTTCCGCAGTAATCAGGATGCAAATATATATTCTCATATGGATGATACCCTACTAAATAAAACCGGTAAAAAGGTTTTTGGAACATCTTGGAGAAGAGACCCGCTTGGTCCTCCATTTCATACAAATTTTATATGGGGACAAAGATTTATTCAGATTTCTATGTCATTACCGGAAAAACCGGGAACATCTAGAAGCCGTGCTATCCCGGTAGATTTACACCATTGTCCTACGGTCAACAAACCAGGAAAGAAAGCTACCCAAGAATCATGGGATGAATATAAAGAGAAGAAAAAGAAAATGAACCTAAGTCTCCAAGGAATAGAAAGAATAAAGGTTTTACGAAAAAACCTTGACTCTCAAGCAGCAAAAGACCGACAGTTGGTAGTAAGTGTAGATGGGAGTTACACAAATGAAAATGTATTAAAAAACCTTCCGGAGAGAGTTACGTTGATTGGTAGGATAAGAAAAGATACCGTGCTTAATGAACTGCCGGATGCAAAGGGGGCTTCTGCAGGTAGAAAAAGGATATATGGAAAATTACTTCCTAAACCTGAAGAGATTAGAAAATCCGAACAATATGTTTGGCAGCAGGTAGAGGCCTGGGCAGCAGGGAAAAAACATAATTTCAATCTAAAAGTAATTGATAATATAAGATGGAGAAAAGCCGGAGATAAGAAATTGAAACTCGTAATTATTCGTCCGTTATCTTATCGCCTTACAAAAAACTCTAGGCTTCTATATCGTCAACCGGCGTACCTAATTTGTACAGATACAGAGCTTGAAATAGAAAAATTGCTGCAAGCATATTTATGGAGATGGGAAATAGAAGTAAATTTTAGAGAACAGAAAACTCTGCTTGGATGTGGTCAAGCACAGGTAAGAACAAAGGACCCTGTTGAAAAAGTTCCGGCATTTATAGTTGCTGTTTATTCTCTTTTACAATTAGCAGCATACAGAGTAAGAAAGAGTGGTAATGTTAATCAATTACCGAAGGCTAAGTGGTATCCGAATAAAAAAGTAAATAGAGAGTCCACTGGAGACTTATTAAACACCTTTCGCTCACAATTGTTTGCAAGGTCGATGAATATTAATTTTTATGACTTCGTGAAATTGCAAAAGGCTTTACGAAATAGGAAAAATTATGTTGAACCTACGATTTCTGCTAATTTTTATAATAGAAATTAGCCAAACTCGAGATAATCCCTTTAGGGATTAAATATCTATAGAAAATATACAAACCAGCAACCAAAGTCTTGCAAGGGACGACATATGATTCTTATTTTGAATGTATTCGGATTAATTGAAATCCTATTGGATTCTAAATTTATTTTTGGTTTTTTAATTATTTTGGATGGCTATGCTCTGCTGCAACAACACAAGTTTTCAGATACTCATTAATCAAAATTTTGAACACTGAAGGTGTGACATTACTGTAGAAAATATTAATAACAGCAACATTCTAACCCCGAAGGGGTGAAATAAATCTTAATCGAATATACCTTTCAGAATAATATATTATTTTTCGAAAAGGTTATAGCTCTACTGCAATTTAAAAGTAATTGGAATAGCCACCTGAACCTTTACCGGTTTCCCTCTCTGTTTTCCGGGAATAAATTTTGTATCCTTCACAGCATTCAATGCTATTTCATCTAAAGATGGTAAAAGAGATTTTGCAATAGAAGCACTTATTACATCTCCGTTTTCATTAATTATAGCTAAAACAATGACCTTGCCCTGTATTCCTACTCTTAATGCCAGATCTGTATAATGAATCTTTTTTTGTATTGCGGCAATACCTCCTTCCGGTTCGGGAGGATTTTCGACAGCTTTAAATATTATGTTTTCATTATCCAATGTCTTATGTACTTCAGTTCTTTCGGGCGGTTTAGGTATATTTTCATAAATATCTATTTCAGTAGGTTTAAATTCAATTTCTTCTATCTCGGAATTCAATGTAATTTCAGGAACTAAAGGTTTAATTCTTGGAGGGGTTTTAGGCTGATTTGTATGTAGGGTATTGATAACAGTTATAATATCAATGTTTGGTTTTATTTGTTTTTCATGTTTACTTTTCTGAGGTGAGAATTTAAAGGCAGCTACCATGAAGATTAGCGCTACGGCTAAGCTAACCTTTAAATTGCGTTTATATTTTCCCCTTAAATCAGCCTTTGAAGTTTTATAAAGTGGCATGATTCCCTCCTTTTAGTATTAGAACTGATTAAGAACTATTACATTTTTTTTACTTTAGGAAGGAGTTTTAGTTCCATAGAATTTAGAAGATTGGGTTATTAAATAAAAATTTAAGCCCAACTCTTAAATGGAGCCGGGCTTGATGAAAAAGTTATTAATTAATTTTATTTATTAACTGAACTTACGCAAAGATACAAAAAAGGAGAAATTTTGTAATAACAAAATAAGTGAAGAAAATGGACAAAGAATTATTAGAATTGTATTCTGATTATCTATTAAGTTCGTTTTCATATACAACAGCTACCGGATTGTCAATAATGACAGAAGGAGAAATAAGTCACGACAAAGTTACAAGATTTTTAAGTGAGAGTGATTTCAGTTCAAAAGAATTGTGGAAAATAGTAAAGCCAACAGTCAGAGAAATACAGACAGAAGAAGGGATAGTAGCAATAGACGATACTATAGAAGAGAAACCATACACAGAAGAAAACGAAATAATAAGTTGGTATCATGACCATACAAAAGGAAGAGCGGTCAAAGGAATAAATCTTCTATCAGCATTGTATATAAATGATAAAGGAAAAATCCCAATAAATTATTTAATAGTAAAAAAGACAAAAACAGTATACGATGAGAAAAAAGGAAAAGAGCGAAAAGTAAGTGAAGTTACAAAGAATCAAATGTATCAACAGATGTTGAATCAAATAATAAAAAATAAAGTTCAATTTAAGTATGTAATAAATGATGTTTGGTATGCATCAGCAGCTAATATGGTTCATGTAAAGAAGAAATTAGAAAAAGAATTCATAATGCCAATAAAGACAAATCGTAAGGTTGCACTGAGTCGAAAGGATAAGATATATGGAAGATATGTTACAGTAAGTTCGCTTGAACTGAAAGAAAACACTATTTATAAAATCTATTTAGAAGATGTCCCATTTGAGTTATATTTATTAAAAGAAATCTTCAAAAACGAAGATGGAACTGAAGGTGTTTTATATTTAGTTACAAGTGATAAAACATTAACATATAGTCAAATTACAGAACTCTATCAAAAACGATGGAAGATTGAAGTATATCATAAATCCTTAAAAAAGAATGCTTCCTTATGTAAATCTCCGGCGAGAATGGTTCGTACTCAAAGTAATCATATATTCGCATCCATATTTGCATTTTATAAATTAGAATCTATGAGTATGAAGACAAAATTAAATCACTTTGCAATAAAAGCAAGGATTTATGAAAAAGCTATTAAAGTAGCTTACGAAGAGTTACAGCAAGTTCATCAATTATCTTTTGAATTTACTAAATAACGTTTTTGCGTAAGTTCAGTTATTAATTACTTTTATTGTATTCTTCAATTGCAAGAATCTGCAGATTATCTTTCATATCTTTTGGCAGAATTACTGTTTCATAATATTTTCCATCTTTCCCTTTTTCATCAGGGGAGGAAACAAATAAACCATTTGCTCCATTAATTACTCGAAATTTTTTAATAATAATTCCATCTGAAGTTTGTATATCAAAGAATGCTACTGTTTTACTCGAATTATTTTGAAATGAATTCATTCGAACAATTTTCATTATATCCTCCATTATTTTATATTATTATGAACGCATTAGCTTTGTTCTAATGCATTTTTGAAATCAAAAAAATATATATGAAGCATTAAAGCTTATTTATTAAGTTTAAGATGAAATAAATAGGGTTAGTTCTAAAATCGATTTCTAATATTATAAAATAGAGCAGTTATAACGAACCAATTATCACGTAGAATCTATAATTAAAATTATTGTAATTAAAAGTATACCCTTTTATAACCCCAAAGAAAATTATTTAGTTTTCAAAAATTAAGTTATATATTATAAAATATCAAATTAATTGGAAAATCTTCTGCTCTCCTATTTTACTTCTCATTACAGAAATTATTGTATCACAAAATGATAAATGAAAATGATATAAAATGAGAGAGCTGTTAAAATTTATTTTTAGGAGGAAGAAATGAAGATAAGAAATGTTCTTCTATTTATTGTTACTATGCTTATACTATTAGTTTCTGCCGGGAATATTTTTGGTCAGGTAAACAACACAGATAGTTCTTTTATAGATACAAGTCAAAAGACCTAAAAAGAATTTATCTTTCTCTGAAAAGTTATTCGACTTTTACTCTTATTCCTTCCGAATGACTTGAAAATTCCGGCGCATACATGCTTTGAATTGTAGTTATGCCGTTTGAAAAGTTCCCTTTGTAAGTAACCCTCAGCTCATATTCAAATACATACGTACCTTTCGGCAGATAATTTATGAAAAAATTTGTTGAAGCATCTTTAGTGCTCTCATAGTACCATAATCCATCCTGGTATTTACTTGTTGAGAGAACATTTACAGGTTCTAAGCCTGCAGCT